>JAUWIU010000062.1 GCA_030608075.1 Phycisphaerae bacterium | reverse complement strand
GGCAAAATCCTCGATACATCCGAAGAGAAACTCGAAATACGATACAACAGTGAATGGCTGGAGAAGCTGACCGCGATGGAAATTATTCAACTCGTCGCCAAAAAACAGTGGCCCAAATGCTTCAACGAGACAGCTTCAAGAAACGTCTGCAGGCAGACGAAGATGTCTATCTGCACGAATTCCTCTACCCGCTTATGCAGGGGTATGACTCCGTTATGATAAGAAGCGATGTCGAATTGGGGGGCACCGACCAGACGTTCAATAATCTCGTCGGCCGTGATATCCAGCGGGCTTACGGACAAAACCCACAGGTCGTAATTACTATGCCCATCCTCGTTGGCCTGGACGGCAAAGAGAAAATGAGTAAATCCAAGGGCAATTACATCGGCGTAACCGATGAGCCGGGCGATATGTTCGGCAAGGTTATGAGTATTTCCGATGATATGATGGAAAATTACTTTTCGCTCCTGACCGACCTGCCGACCGAAAAAATAGTTGAGCTTGTCAACCCAGACACAACGCATCCCAAAGAGGCGAAGGTCCTGCTTGGCAAAACAATTGTCGCTCAGTTCTATGATGACTCAACTGCCGACATTGCCGCCGCCGAATTCGACAAGGTCTTCGCACAAGGCGAATTGCCGGAAGATATACCCGAAATTCAGATACCTGCTCAGCCTATCCCCGCAGCCAAACTGCTCCTGCACTGCAAGCTCGTGCCATCGACCAGCGAGGCAAAAAGAAAGATAAAACAGTCAGCCGTGAGCATTGACGGGACAAAAATCAACGACCCTAATATGCAGATTACCCCAGCGGCCGGACTGGTCATCCAGGTCGGCAAAAGAAAATTCGCCCGATTGAAAGTAAAGTAAAAATATTAGCCGCACATTCCGCACATATCCTTGAGCAGGTATCTCTATTCAGAAAATCCCCCGCCGACCCTGCCCAAAGTGATTTTGTCCGAATCGAATTCAAAACAAGCCCCCAGCCTCTCGGAGTTACCGGCGCACCGCAAAACGGCCCGTGCGCCACCAGCCTGAAAACAAAACCTTCGCAACAGCAGCCACAATTGATATTTTCGGCTAAAGTCTCGACGCTGCCGTTGCCGATAACTCAAACAATGAAAAAGATGTTTTTCTCCCCTCCGGAAGACATCGGGTGACTGACCGTCGCTCGATGTTTTCTTATGCGCATACCACGATATGCCGATGGGCAAATCGCGCCTTCAAACATTGAAAAACAGGTTCTACGCCCAAGACGCCGTCGCCAAAGCTAAGCGTTCATTCCTCTATTTCCGGGCAGGACATAATATAATCAAGCACATCGCTCAAACTGGCTGTGGCCACAGCTACCGTGCAGTCGGCGGCCCCGTAGTACAGGTTGAGGCGGTCCGTTTCCTTATGAACGGTAGCGCCGGAAGGAAAAACAACATCCCCCACATCCCCCACGCGTTCGTACGCCGCCCGGGGCGCGAGCACCCACTCATCACTGCGCCGCAATACACGCCACGGTTCCTCAAGGTCCAATAGCGCAATTCCAACGCGATATATTGCCCCGGCGGTAGTAATTCGCACTCCGTGGTAAAATATCATCCATCCTATGGGCATTTCGATGGGCTGACACGCCAGACCAACGCGATGGCAGTCCCAGTACGCCGGTCTTGTCTTTATCAGCACTCTGTGGTCGCCCCAGTGCTTCAGGTCCGGGGAGAAGCTCAGCCACATATGGGCCTCCCCTCGAACAATCGGACGGTGAATCAACGCGAACCGGCCCTTAAACCGACGCGGAAACAGGCACGCGTCTTTGTCTTCAGGAGGAAGAAGCGCTCCAAGACGGGCAAAAGCCTTGAAATTCTTCGTAATCGCCAGCGAAATCACAGGCCCGCCTTCACCAAAGGATGTGTAGGTTACAGCAAACTGTTTTTGCTCCTCCAGCCAGATGATGCGGGGGTCTTCAAGACCCCACTTTTCCTCCTGACAGGTCTGGTCGGCCTCCAGAGTGGGCGTACCGTCTATCTCCCAGTTCGTAAAGCCGTCTGCGCTGCGGGCAGCGGTTATATGTGAGAATCCACGCATATCCTCCACGCGAACCAGCAGCACCGTCTCCGAATTCAGCTTAATCGCTGCCGGATTAAATACCGCGTTTGCCGGGTAAGGCCAGCTTTCCGGCGTCAGTATCGGATTGCCTTCATAACGCTTGAAAAGCCTGTACGCTTTTTCCTGTCGTGAAAGCTCGTTCATAGATTCACACCCAAACTACCAATCGACACCACGCAGCAATCTTGCTCCTTATCGCCATAATCCTAAATCGGCAAGATGGCCGATTTACTGTAAGTCAAACTGCCAATTTCACTTCCTATTTCTATGGCCGCGTAAACTAACAGACCAGTCTCTTGTGGTCAAGTCTTGAATCTATTGACCAAACACCGCCGTTTTGCTATCCTGCTGCCTCTTTAAGGAATCAGGCAAATGAAAATAGACCGTCTAATCTTGGGTGTTTATCAAACTAATTGTTATATCCTTCGTACCACCGAAGCCACAAGAGATTGCCTTATTGTCGACACCGGCCTGGACGCCGACGAGCTGCTCAACTTTCTCAACGAGCATAATTTGAACCCCCTCGCTGTGATTCTGACGCACGGCCACGTCGACCATACTGCTGCCCTCCCGCAATTGCGCAAACGATACCCCGACATAAACGTCTACATCCACAAACTCGATGCGGAAATGCTCACAGGAGCCGAAACCAACCTGTCAACCCTCGCCGGAAAACGCTTCACCACCGACCCCGCAGATTTCATTCTTCAGGCAGCCGACCAAATCGACATCGCCGGTATCAGCCTTGAGGTGCTTCACACACCGGGGCACACACCAGGCGGTATCTGCCTCTACTCTAAAAACGAAGCGATTATCTTTACCGGTGATGCGCTTTTTGCCGGGTCAATTGGCCGAACGGACTTTCCAGGGGGAAACATGACGCAATTGATTGACGGCATAAAGGAAAACCTTTTCACTCTGCCGGACGAAACAGCCGTTTATCCCGGCCACGGCCCAGCAACAACGCTGGCAAACGAAAAAGCAAACAACCCTTTCCTACGGTAAGGACTTGTAAATAAATTAGGTTTCGATTTTGGCTGAGCGAGGACGAGGCTGGCAAGGAAGTAAAATGCAGGCCTACGGGTGGGTAGTCCGAATTTTACTGACGCCGCCGGCCGAAGCCGCAGCCGGACAAAAATGGAAGATAATTTATCTACACGTCCGAAGCTTGTCAAAAGCGTTATAGTCGCTGCGCTTCAAAATCCCACGCTGCTCATCTCATCTCTGCCGGCAAAGGCCTGCGTACCTTTAGCCGACCTTTTCGTTTGCGGTTTGCCATTCTCTGCTCATAGGGCGCGATTTCGTCCTCTTTTGAGGCTACCTGCACCGCTTCCAGAGCAGTAGCCGCGAACAAATCAGCCCCCACTTCTTCGCTTAGTCCCTCTGCCCTGTTGAAAACTCCACCTGACAGCATTATCCGCATATCTGGCCAGGCGTTTATAGCCCTTATAGTGTCAATTAAGCGACGAACGTTAGGTGCCTGCCTTGGCGCTGTCCCGTAAATCAGAAGAATGTCAGCAGCATATTCGTTTATGAACGCAAGGATGTCATTATTTGTCAGCCCACCGCCAAGAAATCTCACTTCCCAGCCATCGCTTTCAAAAAGGTCTGCAATCATTTGCGCGCCAACCTCCTGCATCTCGTCAGGCGCGCAGCACACTGCTATTTTTTTGTTCTTCGCCGGCCTGCGAGGCAGCTTATTCTGAAGCTGGTCTACGATTGTCCGGTTGATACGCGTCGCCAGATGCTCCCGAACCGCAGTGATTTTGTCACACCGCCGCAAATGCTCAATTTCAGTTATTATCGGCCATATAACGTCAACATAGACGGAATTGGCCGGAATGCCGCTTTGTAGAGTCTTTTCTATGACCGCCCGGCAAAGTTTTCTGTCTCCCTCCAGAAGTGCATCCAAATATCGCTCGAGAATGCCATTTTTTATCATGACTCTATCTCCAAAACGAATTCACTGTTTGCTCTATATCGCCCATTGCCACATCGTCAATCGCCTCTGTTATCATAAATGTCAAAATGGGCAATATAACTATCGGAGAATACAGAAAAAAAACTTTAGTTAAAATAGGTAATTTATGAACCGCCAGCCTGGTTGGTCCAAGTGACCGTAGTAACAGCTTCCCCATTTATCCCCAGCCGCGGTGTAACAAGGGAGGATTTTTCGCTCGAAAATGCCTGCTAAATGCCCGATAACACAAAAACACCATTTGCCCGTGAACGGACAATTATGCTCTCGATTTCGGCTTCAACACAAAAACGCCTCAATCAAGCAAACCATTTTGAACAAGCATCGCAAGGTCCAGGAAGTTAACCGCGCCGTCTTGATTAAGGTCGCCTACGCCGAAAGCGTATGGGTCCCTTGTGACAACATCATCAATATCGAAAACGGCTAACGCCACGGGCTCATCCGCGTTGGGAAAATCATCCCAATCCGGCGTATGCGGCCTGTCATCCGAAAGCCGATACGCGCCTGTCCTGAATACGATTCGTTCTACGCTTCCGACAGAATCGGCAAACCCCGCATTTTCCAAAACCTTATTGTTATCTATCAACAGCTCATATGTCCGGCCCGATAAATCCATATTTAACTTTATCTTCTGCCAGGTATTCGCCTGATACGAGCCAACATTAACGACAGACCCGCCGTTATTCGCTCTAATCCTGCCGCTCGCGTTAAAGGTGAGCCGAACGGGACGCTCCCCGCGTTTACCAACAACATCAATACCAAGCTCACCGGTATTTGTCTGGTGCCCACGAACTTTGAAACTTATGCTAACTGCCTCGCTGCTTTGGGGAAATACCCTGACAGCCTTGCCGTAGTCGTATCGACTCTTGTCCTGCAGTTGCAGACACTTCGTACCCTCTGCCTGCACCACTTCCACCGGCGCCCACCTCGGACAGTAAATATTCCACTCGCTGACTACCCCACCGGCTGTCATATTCTCGAAGTTGTCATTCACATGCTCTTCGACACTGTAGCGAACCGGAAGCGGAATTCTACTGACCCAGATGTCCTCCTTGTTCAGGCTGTAGGTCACCCACATATCGTTGCCCGGCGGGTTGCCGTTGCCTTCGATGATACCGCGAACATACTGTGCGCCTGAGTCCTTGTATCTGCCCTCGAAGCGACGCTTCGGTATGTCACCGTGAACCGTCAGCTTGTTGTCATACAGGATACCGTCGTTGCCTGTAATAATCATCAGCGGAAAACGACGGTTAGGCGGGTTATACAGCAGCGCATAACGCCCGTCATCGGTACGCTGACCCCAATGCTTCGAGCCATTGTCCGAGAGTGTGTCACACTGCTCAGGAGTTGTCCAGGTGTTCCCTTCATTAGAGGACAGCGCGCAATATCCGTTTTTCCACAGCCCCACCACCACGTTGTCGGTACGATGATACCAACAAAACGCCTTGCACGAAAAATCGCCATCGCCCTCAACGGCATAAAACCCATCCTCGCTCCGGTCCTCTTCCCACCACTGCTGCGTCATCAGCTTGTTGGATAAAAGCGCTGAACACGCATCCTTAAAACCCTGGTCACTCGAAGAAGTGTAGAGCGGGTAGTCGGTATTACCCTCGTGAAATCCATTGTGACTGTTATACCGAATGAAATAAATGGGCCCTAAAGTGTCGTCCGTGTAAATCTCGCGCACCACACGACCGACACCATTTCCTCTGTTCGGGTAATCGCCGCTGCCGGTGGGTATGCCGTAGAATCCTAATACTAACAGCCGGCCGTTGGGAGCGATATAGAAACCCATCCGCTGATGCACAAGGATATCATCACCATCCAGATTATAAGGCGGAAATACGACCACCGGAAAACTCCAGTTCTTTCCATCGGCGGAAGTGCACACTAATGTTTGTCCCGGCACATGGTGTTCGCCGTGCGGATTGCTCAGATACTCCACATAGAACTTGCCGTTCCAGTACGTCAGCATGGGCGCATGGTTGTACGTCCAGCCGTGCCCGTCCGACCATTGCGGATGCGAGCGGTTGCAGTGCATTACTTCGTAGTTCTTCACCCCCACCGCAGGTCTTAATCTGCCGTCGTGATAGTTGATATCCGCCCATTCTGAGCCGACATATCGCACCGGCTCATCGGCAGAGCCCGGCCCCCCAACTGCCATACCGCAAAAAGATACTGCAAGGATAGACACTAACGCTGCTGTTTTCTGAATTTTCATTT
>JAUWIU010000022.1 GCA_030608075.1 Phycisphaerae bacterium | reverse complement strand
TATCGCCCAACTGTGTCCAGTTCGTCCCATCGGGAGAATATTCGATAGTACAATCCTTGATGGCGCGTCCGGTCTTATCCCCCCCGCTGCCGGTAATCTGATTGTAGTTCCATACCCACATTGTTTTTAGGACATAGACTTTGTCGAACTCATACTGAATCCACGCCTGTGGGTCGGTGCCCTCGGCCAGCCACATTGTTCCCGCTCCGGGAGCGGGTGGCTCTCCACCTATGTCATTAGTGTGGAGGTCGCCGCTTAGGCCGTTTCCATTGCAGCTATAAACTGCTTCGAGCTGGTAATTGACCGATGTCGCGGTCGCCGTTATATTGGCCGGGTCAATATAGACATCGGCCGACATGGCGCTGCCGCTCAAACCAAATACCCAAATAAGTGTTACCAAAAATACTAATTTATTAAACATAATCCGTCCTCCTGAAAACTTGTTGATGAAATGACAACAGTACTTTTCTCGCCTCGATATATTCGCTTTTTTCTCGGCAAGCACCGAAAATCCGTACATCGCATGCGCGTACAGAGGCCTTCGCTATCGGGTGTTGCCTGTCTTGAGCGATTTCAGAGCTTGACTAACCTACCTCCTTTCTTTAACAACCTTTGCCCCAAACAACTACTTTTTCTCATCTGTATTTAGTCCCGATTTACATGTGTACCGAAACACCTCGACTCTCGCCTGCACCAGCAGAATTCTCAGCCTTCGTTCGCACACGTTCGCAAGAAACACATCTGTTTCTTGTTATAACATTATAGCTGTTTGTGTTCTATAAAGCAACGTTTTTTTATAAAAATGTGCACGCCAGTACTCTAAACATCCATAGTTGTTTCTATGCCGAAAAGACTGTTTCCCGAGCTTTTCATTCAGTCACAACTCACTGTTATTGCACCAACTATTCAAGCAGCAATGACAAATCAAGAAAGTTCACAACGCCATCTTTGTTAAAATCAGGCCAAGGCAGTGGCGCCTCGGAGCGCAGTTCTATCAGGTACACATCGTAAGGCCGTAACCTGAGCTGCAACTGATTGTTCCGGATGGGAAATTCTGTCCCGTCTTCCTCAACCGCTTCGCTCACAGATGGGTCTATATTTATCGTCACGTCTCTTGTTGTTTGCTCCTCTCCATTTGCGACCAACAGCCACGTTCCGTGCTCGCCCGTAACGGTGCGCAGCGCCACGTGCTCGGCGGCGGTTGTGCACTGGTATTCGGCCAGCGGCTGAAGAAGGACCGGCATACGCGACTCAATCTCACGTGCCATCTCAACGATTTGTCCCCATCGAATCTCAAAGGCCTCTGGACGGTCCCGAAATTCGTTGGACTCGCGCATCCTGTGGAACGCATAAAAAATCAGCCCGCGAGCATCATTGGCAATGCAACCATATGACAAAGTCCTCAGCCTCACATCCTGCAGCCACAGACAGCCCCAAAATGGAGCGGTGGTCGGCATTTCTGCAGCCCGTGTTGTCATATATTCAAAGTTTCCCGCTACCTGACGGTCGCCGTAACAATAGAATTCAGGCCCCAACATATCATAGGTGTTGACCTGCTCGACAACCAGGTCCTGCTTGACATAGTACACGTGCAGCGTTGGATGAAACGGGTCTTCCTTAAGCAGTATGTGCCGCATCTGCTCTAACTCGGCGTTATACCGGGTATCTTTCTCGTCGTTGGTATAGTAGAAGGTCAGTGCCGGATGGTTCCACAGCAGCCGCGGAAGCCCGTGGGCAACATCAAGCCACCTCTCGCCGGGGTAGTAGCCGGCAAGATACGAGTCGAATGCCCACGAGTATGCTTTGCAAATGTTAAGGCTCCATGGAATGCCTCGCTGCAGGCACCTATCAGCCATTTCAGCAACATCCGCATACCCGCCGATTGGTGTCGCGTAATCCATAAGGCCGAAGGGCGTAGCCTCCAAATGCTCCAGAACGAAATCAAATTCCTCGAAATCTATGTCCGTACCGGGTGTGCTGCCGCCTGCTCCCTGTGCCGAATTAGCCATCACTATCAGCGGAAACCATGGCTGACCGTTACGGTACAGAACATTGTCCGTGCCGACCATAACTGTAGTGGCAGCCTCAGACGACTCGATTACTACAAACGGAAGTGTACATCGATAACCAGGCTCTGTCTGCACCGTGAGCGTCAGCCGAAATTCGTATCGTCCCTTTCCAGGCGGCGAACCTGCCGGCGCATATTCTTGCTGGTGCCGGCCGACAACGTTAATAGGGCCAAGCTGAAGCACCATCTGCTCGGTGCCGTCAATGGCCCCATGTGTGTGCTCGTCAAGCCGAACGATTTGACCGTTCACAACGCCGCTGGTGTCGGCAAGAATACTCAAAGCAGGCCAGCCGACGCCGACGGTTACCACCGGACGATGAGGAACCGTCAGGCATCTCATTGTTGCACTGTTGCCATCGAGCACAAAGCTGAGCAGGAGGACAGAGCCCGTCAAACATATCAAATTTTTCCTATACATAGACAGGCTTTCGTAAGCAAAACTGCTGCTCTATCGGCGAAAAAGGGTCAGTCTTCAGCCAAACCATCAATGAATATTGCAAAATCCCGAAAATTAACGACACCATCTTTGTTAAAGTCAGGCGAAGGCAGCGGCAGCTCAGAACGCAGCTCTATCAAATATACATCGTAAGGCTCCAATCTGAACTCCAGCCGGTTGTGCCGAAGGGGGTATTCCGTGCCCTGCTCATCAACAGCTTCGATTATTGACACATCCACGTATACCGTGACGTCTCTGTCGCTTTTTTCCTCTGCGTTGACGACCAGGAGCCATGTCCCCTGCTCACCCGTTACTGTTCGCAGTGCGACATTATCAGCCGTAGTTGTGCACTGGTATTCAGCCAGCGGCTGAAGCAAAATGGCCAGACGCCCCTCGATTTCCCGCGCAACCTCAACGAATCCGTCCCAGTCGCGCTCGAATCTGTCCGGGTCATCGTCATACTTACTTAATTCTCGCATCCTGTGAAACGCGTAAAAGAGTATGCCGCGAGCGCCGTTGGCGATAAGGCCATAGCACATCGTTCTGAAACGTGCGCTGGTATTGGTCGACAAATGCAGGTCCATACAACCCCAGAACGGCGAGTCAACTGCCGCAACTTTTTCGGCGATACCAGGCATACGCCCGAAATTCTGAGGAATCTGACGCACACCGCCGTTGAAAAACTGGTGGGCGTATATGTCGTAGCAGTCACGCTGCTCGTAGATGCGGTCTGTCTCGTGCTGATGCACGGTCGGATGGCATGGGTCCTCGGCTCTGAGCATGTCCTGCATCGCCTTTAGCTGACTGTGCCAATCACCGGTCGGCAGTTCGTCATTGGTGTAGTAAAATGCCAGCGCCGGGTGGTTCTTGAGACGCTGAGCAAGCTGGCGCGCAATTTCAAGAGGACTCTGGCCCGGAAAAAATCTCTCCCGCTGACCGAACCGAGGCCAGCCGCTCCCGCTCGGCTCATAAAGGTCTTTTAGCGACAGGCCCCACGCAATCCCACGACTCGCACACTTGTCACCCATCTGCTCGGTGTAACGATAGCCGCCGATGGGAGTCGAGTAATCCAGAAGCCCAAAAGGCGTCCCCTCAAGGTGGTCCAGAACGTAATCAAGCTCTTCGATATCAGGCTCCCACTTTCCGTCATCAACCTCCTTACAGGAATTGGCATACATCATCATTGGAAACCACGCCTCTCCATCACGCAGCAGTATCTTGTCCGGGCCAATTACGACATCGGCTCGTACCGCCGTCACGCCGGTTAAGACGACACTGGTGAGTATGAAAGCAAGCGCAGGGATGAAAAGCCGCACATAGTTTTTTCTGCACATAACCATCCTCCATCCTGTAGCCTCGCCGAACAGCCGCCACACCAATATCATTCGTCTCTGTTCAGCACAGATGCAAAAAACAATACCCTGTTAATACCGCGTACTAATTCGGACTTCTGTAAGCTCTCAACTTACGGGCAACTGCTGTTGTACTGCGATGCAAGAACGGCAAAATCGTCAAGGTCAACATCTGCATCTTCATCCAAATCCGCTATGAAACCGCCTCCCAGCTGCTCACCCGACCACAACCAGTTGTCCATGAATTCCTTCAGGTCGGAGCCATCAACGCTCCGGTCATTATTAAGGTCAGCAGGACACGGCGCCGCCGGCGTGTAGCCCCCGTCCATCCATTTCAGGTTAAACGCATAATGCTGACGGCTGCTTATCAAATGGATGACCCCATTTCTGCCCTGGCAGATAGACAAATAACCCTTCGGCTCGGCATTATCATCGTCCAGCCTAAAGTCGCTGCCGTCGAGCGTCTCCACTTCGCGCCCTGAGCCATCAGTAATGAGCTTCTCGCCCGACCAACTGTCACCGTCATTCCACGAAATCGAGCCAAACAAACCGTCATCGCCGAAAGAGGCGAAAAACAAAGGCCTTTCCTTAAGCCGCAAAAGAACACACCGCTTGGCGCTTCCGATAGGGTCGAACTCGCTGGCGCTCTTGTCCCAGTTTCGTCCCATATCGTTGGACACACTTTTTGGCATCCTCCCGTCGATATTGTCCGACCGACCAAACGCCAATAGCCGACCGTCACTTAGCTGGGCAGCCGCAGCATGGATGCCCGCAATTTTGCCGCCAGCGTTACGCCAACTCTGGCCGTCATCACTGCTCATCCAAAGAAACGTGCCGCCACTTCCACCAGGACTGGCGTCACAAGGCAGAACAAGCGTGCCATCGCTGGCGCGGAACACGCTTTCAATCGGCATATGACCTTTATCGTGCTCCGGAATTATCACACGGGGCTTCGACCATGTAACGCCGTTGTCGAGAGAAGTCCGCAGAGTGACAGCCAGCGGCGTCCACGAGTAAGCGTCAGAAACGCCATTGAAGTGATAGAGCTTGCCTGTTTTGTGGTCGCCCCAGATACACGGTGTATGGTTGTTCCGGTCCGCCGTAAGCCAAAACACAGAAGCAGCCTCCCATTCGTCGTCGCCGTAACGCAGCCTCGAAGCGGCTATGGATAACTCCCGGTCTCTTTCCTCTTCTGTGCTGTACCAGATTATCAGCAAATCGCCGTTCGGACATTCCACAATGCCGGGAACATGGTTGTGGTCGTGATACAAAGGTCCGTTATCCAGCTCATCCGGGATAAATACATACCTGCGAGGACCGTAAAAGTAAGGCGCATTCGCATCCGGGCCCCGTTTGATATCGGCAGGAGTTCGCCGGCTGACCCGGGTTTGATATCGGGCCGGCTCTCGCGCCAGAGGCTCCGTGCCGGGCATCTCCCCCATCACCACCCTAAAACCAATCAGCCAGTTGCTGTCGCCCTGGACCGCACCGAGGCGGTTTGCGGAACGCAGGTAATGCTTCGCGCTCGAATGACTGCCGCCGCGAGTAACACGGTGGTCGCCGTCGGCCATACCAACCGGGTCGATTTGACGCCCCGACGCATACGGACCATACCAATCACAGCACCACTCCTCCACGTTGCCGTGCATATCATACAGGCCGAAGCTATTTGGTTGCGCCGTACCTACATGCAGCGGCTGGGGGTCCGGGCCCGTGGTATTGCCCTGGTTCTGCTCGTTGTAATAGTTGTCGTCCAGGTCGTCTCCCGTAAAGTATCTTGAGGTTGTCCACGCACGGCAGGCATATTCCCATTCGGCCTCGGTGGGCAGGCGATACCGGCGCCCTTCTCGCTCGGAAAGCCACCGGCAAAAATCGTTCGCATCATCCCACGTTACCAGAATTACAGCTTCGTTGTCCTGGTGGTCGAAGTCATAATGCCTTATGCCCCCGTGCCCCGGGTCGAACATCTCATACTGCGCGTTAGTTACCTCATATTTGCCCATGTAAAAAGCCCGGCTTATTGTAACATCATGCGCCGGTTTTTCATCGAAGTCCCCGTCGTTTGAGCCCATCCAAAAGCTTCCAGCCTCGATGCGCACCAGCTCCATCCCGATTGAATTTGTATACTCTTCAGCAAGCTCGTCATCGCTGATTCTGTAGGTGTGCTCCGTTTCAATTCCCATCTTCGCATTGACCGGATTGGACAATGTCAATTCTATCGTTTCAGTCTCCTCCTCTAAATCATCGTCCACAATCATGATGCTGATATTCTTGGTCGTTTCGCACGGGTCAAAGACTAACCTCCCGCCATCCAGCGTATAGTCAATGCCTCCGCCGGTGGCAGTCCCACCGCCAGCCGAATAATCCACTGTTACCAGCTCCGGTGACGCAGCCGATAGGCTGACCGCGATATTGGCCGGCGTGACATCTTCAAGACCGATTGTTTCCTCCACGTCAAATTCTACCGAAGGTCTCTGGTCAATGATAGTATAGACGTGCTGCACGGTACCTAACTCCAGTTCGATTTCCTCCCCGCCTGTAAGGTTGGAAAGTGTCACCTCAATTGTCTCGTCCTCCTCATCGAGCCCGTCGTCAATAATCTCGATGTCAATGGTCTTGCACGTTTCGCCGGCGAGGAAAGTCAATGTTCCCGGTTCGAGGTTGTAGTCTACCCCGCCGCCGGTTGCCGTGCCGCCGGTGGCCTCGTAGTCCACCGTCACTGCTTCTTCGACAGCCTCCGACAGAACAACATTGAGAACAGCCGGGCTAACAGATTCAAAAGCACCCGAAGCCGCTGATTCAAACTGCACTGACGGGTTGGCAGTCTGGAGGATGAAGCCGTTGAAAAACGTCGACTGGGCAAAGTCCCACTTGAAGGTGTCGCTACCGGAACTGGCGGTGAACGTGTACTCACAGACGCCGGCGCTTGTGTAGGCCTGCCGCTCGCTCAAATTGGCTGTATCCACCTCGCCGGCGTTTAGCTTCATCGAGACGCTGCCGCTGGGGAACGCCCCAGCCTCCCAGCAGTTGTTGTGATAGCTCCTCATCCTGTACGAACCACCTTCGGTAAGGCCGGTGACTTCGACCTGGTACCATCCGCCACTGCCCGGGTCCTCCTCGCTGATGGCATCTTTAGTCAGAAGGTCGTTGCTGCCCTCTTGCCTATCCCTCATTTTGGGACCGTTATTAAGGTTGCCATTGGACAGCGTGAACGTAATGCCGTCGATAGTCTTGCTGCCGCTTGTCTCGGCCCATTGGGTCCAGGCGCCAACCGCATCAGGCGGATCGTTGTCGCCCAGCGTACCCGAGTTCCCAAAATCCACCTTCAACTCCACTGCTGAAACGATGCCAACCATAACCAGCAGCACAGCAACAAATAATAAACGCATCTCTGCAAGCATACTGCTCCTCCGATAAATCTTATAACTACCTTACCAGCAACCCTTTACACAATTGCGAGTCCCTGTACGTCTTCTGTTTGCACACGCTAATCACGCATATAACCCAAACCAACTACCATTATAGCTGTTTGGGGCCTTCGAAGCAAGCCTTTTTGCGCACAATAATCGTCGTCAGCTCCTTTCTTTTCAATTTTCTCTTTTCAATTTGCGCATTTATTTGACATAATTGCAGCCTATAAATATGATTACCTTTTAGTAGTTTTATAGGAATAGCCTATGAGATTCGTAATTGATTTCATATATCTGCTCGCCGCCGCGGCAATAAGCCCCCTCGTTGTGTACAGAATGGCCAGGCACAACCGCTATCGCACCGGCTGGGCCAACCGATTTGGGAAAATCGCCCGAAAAGAACCGGGAAAAAAATGCATCTGGATTCACGCCGTAAGTGTCGGCGAGGTCAACGCAGCAAAAACCCTCGTCGAACAGCTTCAGGACAGACTTGCCGACTTCGAAATCGTAATAAGCGCTACCACGGATACCGGCTTTGCCCGCGCAAATGACCTTTTCGCTGCCGCTCACACCGTGTTTTACTTTCCACTCGATTTTTCCTGCATAATGCGCCACGCATTCAACAATATCCGACCGGCTCTGTGCCTGCTGATGGAGCTCGAAGTCTGGCCTAACTTCGTTCAAATTGCCGACACATTGAATATTCCGGTGGTTGTAATCAATGGCCGAATAAGCGATACCAGCTTTTCCAAATACAAAATAATAAAACCAATCGCCGAAAAATTCTTCCGGAAGTTAACCCTCGTCCTTGCCCAGACAGACCGGTACGCCGAGCGATTCAAAAAAATCGGCACCGTCGACCAGAACGTAGTTGTTACCGGCTCGTTGAAATACGACACCGCTCAAATCACCAACACGGTTAAAGGTGCCGACGACCTTGCGGTTCAGTTGAATATCAAGAACGAAGATTTGTGGGTCGCCGGGGGCACGGGAAACGACGAAGAAAAAATACTGCTCAATGTCTACCGCCGGCTTCAGCATCACAACCAGTTCAGGAACCTGCGATTAGCAATTGTGCCGCGAAAGCCCGAAAGATTTGCTGAAGTCGGCCAACTTATAAAACAGGCCGGTTTTGCCGTAATACGATACAGCAAGGTTAAAGATAACCAGCCCGCACCAAAGACCGACAGTCAAACGGTCATCCTCGGCGATACAATGGGCGACCTCAGAAAGTTCTATTCGCTCGCAACGATAATTTTTGTAGGCCGCTCGCTCGTACCGATGGGAGGCTCGGATATGATAGAGGCCGCAGCTCTCGGCAAATGCACTCTCTTCGGCCCGCACACCTACAATTTCGTTCAAACTGTCGATGCACTCCTGGATGGCGACGGAGCTATTATGGTCAAAGACGAACAGGACCTCCTGGAGACGATACAAAAATGCCTCAGCGAGCGGGATTTCGCAACGCGAATTGCCCAAAATGGCCAGCACATTATCAAAAAAAACCAGGGCGCTACCGCTAAAACCATAGACCAGATTATCACGCTGCTGAGCCCCGACTGAATCAAACCATTTACCGAATCAGCATTTTCTCAGTCTTTTAGCCACTGCTTCGATATGTGCCGGGCCTGTGCCGCAGCAGCCGCCGATAATCTCCACGCCCGCTGAATGAATCCGCTCACCTGCAGCAGCGAAATCCTCCGGCGATAGATTATAGACCGCCTTACCCTCAACTAACTGCGGCATCCCGGCGTTAGGCTCAGCGCAGATTATCACATCATCCGACAAAGCCCGCACAGCGGAAACATACTTCTCTGCCAACATTACATATTCATCCAGTGACATCGCACCGCAGTTAAACCCTGCCGCCTCTACGCTCAGCGGCACGATTTTAGCTGCCGCCGATTCAACGCCAACGCCCATCACCGTCCTCAAATCACCGCCGGCACTGTCAAAGGCCATCGACGCAAATACAGGCAGCTCTCCACAAACTGATTTCACCGCCTCGATTGCAATCACAACTTCATCAAGGTCTGTCATCGTCTCAATTATGAAGCCGTCCACCCCCCCTGCCAAGAGCGCCTTTGCCTGCTCGGCAAAAGCCCTCCTCAAATCCTCCCGCTTGAGGTTTCCCAAAGGCTCCAGAAAGTCACCGCTCGGCCCGATATCGCCCAGGACGTACCTCTCCTGCCCCGCGGCTTGGCGGGCTATTTGTGCCGCCGTCGTATTTATTTCAGCGACCATCTTGCCAAACCCATGCCGGCTCAGGGCATATCTGTTCGCACCGAACGTGTTGGTCAGAACCGCGTCGCTGCCGGCCTCAAAGTACACCCCGTGAATCTCACCAATCACATCGGGTGACTCGATATTCAGGTAATCATTGCACGTACCGACTTCAATTCCACGGGCAATCAACTGCGTCCCCATAGCCCCGTCCAGCAAAAGCAGCCCCTCACTGATTCTCTCCTTCAGACTTATCCTGCTCATAGCTAAATCCCCTATTTCCCTGGTTGCCTCATCAGCCTGTCGTTCTCGACCCTAAAGACGTTCTCAAAACCTTTAGGTTCGCTGGGAACAAAAAATACCTCTTGTTGCTTCTCAGTAAACTCATACGGCCTAACTGACTCAAGAGTAATCCGCAATGAATCGGCTGTACCGTCCACGTTGGAGTTAATAACTTTTATTAACGTGGGGACAAAAACACCGTTACAAATATCCTTATAATCATCCAGTTCCACAAACGCGACACGCTTTTCGTTAGGGCCGAAATACTCAATCTTGCGAACCCGATAGTCACAGCCCGAAATATACACCTTCTTGTTCACAGCTCCCCGCGCATTCTGCTTTGTCAGTATATCGAAGCCGGCTTCGTTCGACAAAAACCAATCCCTTTTATCTCGGACTCCGACAATTCCGAAAACTTCAAGCAGAATTTTCGGGCTTATTTTCAGCTTCCCCAAAGCCGGACCGTCCGACCACCTCCCCCAGAAATAACTATTGCCGAGTTCTTTTGGTTTCATCGCCAGCCAGAACTCGTTTTCGTTACACCCGAGAACGATGCCCCTGGCATTAAAGGCAACATCGCCATGCAGACGAATCCGGCTGGGCGGACTAAACCATAATTTCACAGGAAAGTTTTCCTTCTGTACTTTGCCCTCCGCGTAGAACTTCGCAAGACATTGGCCGTTCGCTTTCAGCGGCTTCGAATTCTCCCCATACCTGTGTAGACAATGCAGCGACAGAAGCACTGATTCTTTACCCGGGCACGTCCGAATCGGTTTTTCCAGTTGCCTGCCGCAGCCGGCGAGACTTAACATTGCTGCTGCAATGATAAGCAATAATCCGTTTGTTCGCTGCCCGATGTTCACTACCTATAAATCCACTTGTAATATCTGCCCTATTTGTGACGACAACTCCTCGATTTGCTCGGCGTTGAGGTTTGGCTTTGTCACTTCGACGAACTGCCTGTCGGCGCCCACTGTTCGCAGACGCCAAATCTCGTTACCTGCTTCGACTCTCGATGAATAGTACTTAAGGCGCCTTTTCCGCATCAGAACCAGTGCCAGAACAAATCGAAAATTTATCTTTTCCTGTTTCGTTTCCCCTGCCAGCCGTTCAAAGAACGACATTAGCATCTGGTCGTCAACAAATATCTGCCGCTTCTCATCTGGCCGGGCGAGTTTCGTTTTCCAATAGCAAAACACATCCGGCTTTTCTCTCTCCCAGTAGTCGGCACAAAAGTCCCGACGCTCGAATCCCTGCTCGGTTTCCACAAGTGCAGCAAAGTATTCTTCGCCGTATTCAATTTTCTTGCCTGTGCCGTAGCATTGTCCAAGCGACTTGTCTATTTCCCACTTAGCCATTTTTGTTTTCTCAATTCGACATTTCTCTACCGCTGTTGCGTTCGTCTTCAGCCGGCATATTATCCGAACCGCAAACTGCTGTCAATTGTGCTGCCGCGTCGTCAAGCCTGCTGAACGACCAAACCAACTGCCACGGGTTGATTAACGCAACCCCGCACAAACGCAATTTCGCCTGACTAAATCGATAACCTCCATCTTCCAGTCCAAACTGAAGCGCTCGAGCACGGCCCTGACCAACCCAAAGCACCTTTGCAGCTCATGCAGTTTTATGACGTGCGTTTCACATTTCGAATTTGGTTAGGTGGCCACAACGCTTGACAGTGAAATAAATTAACCGCCTTCGGCGGGACTTCATTAAGGCAACCGCTCACCGTCACCCCGAGCGCAGCCGAGGGGTCTATTTAAACAGATTTCTCGACTTCGCTCGAAATGACAATTTGCGCACATTGCCTATTTTCGCTCTTATTACAAATTCCTATACTATGAACTTACGACCATTAGCCGAACATATTCGCTAATGCAGCGTAGAAAGCACTTGCAACTCAGTTGCAATTAGCTAAAATGGCTATCGAGGTTCGAGCACCTGATATTTTGTTAATTAGTATCTGTTTCGGAAACGAGGTTTTGTCGTTCCTGCAAAACTTGTCCTGAGCGGAGCCGAAGGAGCAGGAATCCAGTTTTTAGCTCGTAGACCCCTGCTTTCGCAGGGGTGACATCAGTGGTTCTGGCTTTCCGCAACAGATAGCAAGAGAAACAAACTTGAGCAATGTCGGCGAAAGAAAAAGCTAAACACATACTGGTTGAACTGAAAGGACACGCACCGTTTACGCTGTTCGGCGCCCTGCTGGGGATTGTTTTCATGCTGGTCTTCAAAAACGTCAGCCAGGCCAGCAATCACACACTCTTTGCCATCTTCCACCCCGCCCACGTGGTCTTGAGCGCTATGGTGACTGCATCGATGTTTAGACTCCACGCCGCCAAACAACGCTTTTTCCTGGTGCTGGTTGTTGGCTATTTCGGCTCCGTAGGCATCGCTACGCTAAGCGACATTATAATACCCCATACCGGCGCCGCCTTACTGCACCTGGATGTCCCCACCCACGCACAAATCCATCATGGCCGCCAAGCTGTGGTAACCGAAGAAACATCTACCAACCCGGTTCAGCATAACCACGACCCGCATACCCGCCAGCACGAGCATAAAACCCACCGAATTCATCTCGGCTTCATCGACGAGTGGTATATTGTTAATCCTGCGGCATTCCTCGGTATTCTTATTGCCTTTTTCCTGCCACGAACGAAATTCCCACACACCGGGCATGTCCTGGTCAGCACGTGGGCCTCATCCTCCTATCTGCTTATGACTTTGCAGCCTGAAATGACAACCGCAGTTGCCATGCAGGTATTTGCAATTCTGTTTGTAGCAATATGGGTGCCCTGCTGTATAAGTGACATCGTCTTCCCCCTCTTGTTTGTCAAATCCGACCTCGAACTTGCGGGACCCTGCACCGAACATGTCCATCACAGTCATCCGCACTCGAGTCCGACAGAGCATTTGGAGCGGCGCCGATGAAACCCGACATTAAGCAAAAAGCTGACAACCTGCTGACCTCTGTCAACGTCCGCAAAACCAGACCCAGAATCGCAATACTGGCCGTCTTGCTCACCGCTCAAAAACCCGTCACACAGAACCAGGTCGCAGAGCGATTAGGCGAAAATCACCTCAACAAGGTTACCATCTATCGCACACTCGACACTTTTGTCAAGGCAGGCCTCGTCCACAAAGCGTTCCTGCAGCAAAAAACCTGGCATTTTGAGCTCGCTCACAACTGCACCAAAAGCCAGTGCCATCCACATTTTACCTGCACAGACTGCGGGCAGACCCGCTGCCTCACCGGAATATCACTGCCAATGGCAAAAAGCCCCTACAAAGGCTTTGTTATCGACCATCAGCGAGTTCAGCTCGAAGGCCTCTGCCCAAACTGCAGCACGAAGGCTCGCTGAGTCACTGCCGCCGTCTTGAACCTGACCGCCCTTCTGCCAAAAACAGAACTATCCAATAACACCCGTGCTGCTATCTCCGCACATCCACGGTAGAAACTTCACCCAAAACCTGCACATAGACAATTCATCCAAACGCAGTTACAATTCCTCTTATGAACTTATATCCCCTGAAATTCAGGCCGATATTCAAAAAGCGTATATGGGGAGGACAAAAGCTCCGGCATTACTTCAATAAAGACATTCCGCCGTTTGAAAAAATCGGCGAAAGCTGGGAACTGGCGGATTTGCCGCACGATAAATCCGTCATCGCAAACGGCGAATTGGCCGGCCAGACCCTCGCAGCCGTGGTCGCAATGTATCCTGAGCAGATAACGCGCGACGAGAATTTCTCCCAGCCATTCCCACTGCTCATTAAATTCCTCGATGCTGAAGAAGTCCTGAGTGTCCAGGTGCATCCAGCCTCACAGACCTGTGCACGATTAGGCACCGGCCAACCGAAATCCGAATGTTGGTACATTGTCTCGGCTGCCGACAATGCCGTCATCTATAAGGGACTAAAGAAAGGCGTAACCAGGAAGCGGTTTGCAGAAGCATTAACCACAGGCACCGTCGCAGAATTGCTTCACAAAATTCCTGTCAAGGTAGGCCAGTGTCACTTTCTCCCCGC
Source organism: Phycisphaerae bacterium (assembly GCA_030608075.1). Classification (GTDB taxonomy): domain Bacteria; phylum Planctomycetota; class Phycisphaerae; order Sedimentisphaerales; family Anaerobacaceae; genus JAUWIU01. The sequence goes on along the minus strand of JAUWIU010000022.1, from coordinate 11,136 downwards.
CGGAACCGCCCACACAGTCGGCGCAGGACTGCTCATCGCTGAGATTCAAACTCCATCCGATACAACCTATCGCCTCTTTGACTGGAACAGAGTTGACGACACCGGCAAGCCCAGGCAACTGCACATTGAACAAGCTCTCGAAAGTATTCACTTTGACTCCGGTGCTGACAATCTTTCAGTAACCACTGCCGGTCGACTGGTGGACTGCCGCTACTTCACGATAGACAAGGGACGCCAGGCCCGGCACTGTGAACTGCTTATCTCGCCCGGCAAAATGAAAACGCTGATTATCTTGACCGGCTTTGGAACAATCCTCGGTAAAAATGGTACAGCCGTTGATTTTAGACCAGGCGACTGCCTCCTTGTACCTGCTGCTTATGAGGGAGCCGCAAGATTTGCCGAGGATACCCAATATCTGACGGTAACTGTCTGACCGAATCGAAATCCCGCCAGATGACTGTAAAGCTCTATTTCTGTGTTTTTTCCCTCTGAGGATTTTCCAGCCAGACCTCGCCATCGTACCGAAGCATAACCAGATTATCTTTGAAGCCGTCAAAGCGAACCGATGCTTTTTTGCCCGTCAGCTCCTGCAATATCCATTTTGGGAAGTTCGCACCTGCCTTTATGGAAAGTGGAACGCCGCCTCCAAACCGTGGATTAATCTCGATGAACTTCACTCCTCCATCGTCCACTGAGAACAACTGCAAAGTTATGACGCCGGGCCCGGCACCAAGCGCTTCCACTAATCGACCAGCTTCGCGCATTATGTCACGGTTTTTCACTATCCGGCTCTTGCTTACCTCGCCGGCCCTCACCTCGATACGCTTTCGTGGAACAACGCAACGCACCTTCATACCAAAATCAACGTATACATCGCACGTATGTTCCGTACCTTCCATAAACTCCTGCACAATGCAGTTCGGCACCTTCCTCGTAAAAAACTTCAACTCTCTGCGATTTCTCACGACGGCATTACCCCTGCTGGCATAACCGTCCCACGGTTTAAGAAAGCATGGCCACCTGAGATTCTTTTTCGAAAGTGCGGTCCGAGCGCTCATTGTCACCGGAGTATCAAAACCGTTTCTGCACAAGAAGCGGTATGTTTTTCTCTTGTCCTGACAAATATCAACTACCCCTGGCGTCGATACAAGCACTTTGCAGCCCAGCCTAACGAATTTGGGCTTGTTCTTTGCCAGAACTTTCAGGTCCAGGTCAACGGTTGGTACAAGCAGTTTCACCCTGTTGGTTTTGACGATTCTCAACAGTTCCTCAATATAACCACGGTGGGTCGTCGGCTTGACCAGAAAACCTCTGTCACACAACTGCAGCGCCGAACTAAGCTCCGTTGTGTCCGTGCCGAGGAACGCGGCGCTCAGTTTCAGTTGCCTCGCCGCGGTGCGAAACCCATTAAGCAGCGAAACCCGCCTACCAATACAGGTAAACAAAATCCCGAAGCTGCCTGTTGCCTTTGACCGTGATTTAGCCATTTTCCTCAATCTCTTATTTCATCCCTCACCGTACAGCCTGCTCTTGGCATAATACGTCCTTAATTATCCATTGTCAATTAAAAATAGTTGATTGTTGTAGCAGGTCAATTCTTTTGACTTTTCCGATGCATACTCTTAAACTAACCGCTGATAAGGCTGCACCCGCAGGTACCGGGTGTATTAATCGACCAAAACGGCAGTCAGCTAACGTATTATCGGCAACGTATCTGATTTTGGATAGTTTATTCTCGAAAATTCTGACCGAATTAGCTCAACAGCAAAGGCGTAATAAATGAAAAAATGGCAAACGAAAATCAAGGATACACACCTTATCATCGCTATGCCCACAATCCGCCACTAATCGAGGAACTGCACAAGTGCTCAAAATCAGCGAAAATCCACCTATTATCTGGCCGCAACAAAGTTCAATCCGCGATTTTGTCGGCCAATGGTGCGTCGCACACACCAGGAGCCGAAACGAAAAAGCCCTCGCCCATGACCTCCTCAGCAAAGACATTAGCTACTTTCTGCCTATGAACTGGAAAATTCGTCGCCGAAGCGCCAGAAAAATCCGCTCGCTTCTGCCGTTATTCAGCGGGTACCTGTTCTTTTGCGCCGGCGAGAGCCAGCGAATTGAAGTCCTCAGAACAAATCGCGTCGCAAACATCATACAAGTCAACAACCAGCAGCAATTGCTCGATGAGCTGCTGCAGATTGAGCAGGCCCTGCGCGTAGGTGCGCCACTGGTCCCGCACAAGTACGTCAAAGCAGGGCAGCGCTGCAGGGTAATTGTAGGACCATTAACCGATTTGCAGGGTATTGTTGTCAGGACTAAAACCATCACCCGTCTGGTCTTGCAGGTCGATATGCTCGGCCAGGCAACAAGTGGCGAAATAGACGCCGATATGATAGAGCCGATTGATGAATAAAATGAAATTCCCAGTCGAACTTCAAGGAGACGAATTGTGAGCATCGTTATTAAAATCTTAGGCATACTCTTCATTTTTCTCGCGATTGTGTACGTGGTAAAACCCCAGGTTATGAAAGGCATGATGGAATTCTTCAAACGCGGCAAACGCATATACCTCATAGGGCTGATAAGATTGGTCTTGGCGATAGTCTTTTTACTTGCTGCACGAGAATGTGCCGTTCCGTGGGTGATAGTCACCTTCGGCATTCTCCTGTTAGCTTCGGGACTTTTGATATTTATGCTTGGGCCGAAAAAGCTCAGCTCGATAATCGATTGGTGGCAGAAAAGGTCGGTTCTTATCCTTCGCCTCCTCGCCGTAATAACCCTGGCCATCGGAGCAGTCATTATTTATTCCGCCTGAAATCCGTACCCTAAGCTCCTGCGACAACCATTTAGGTTGGCCTGGAAAAATTCGTCACCCGGATTACAAAAAAAAATTAGGAGAAAAAAAGATGACAGACAAGAAAGCAGACCTCGCCGGCCCAGGCATCGGTGACTATGACGAGCTCGAGAAAATCCTCCCGCAAGATTACAACTCTCTGCTGTCCCCAAAGCAAACGCAAAATGCCACCTATGCCCTCAAAGACTACATCGAGGAAAATCTCTGCAAACAGCTAAATCTCATTCGCGTCACTGTCCCTCTCATCGTCGACGTCGAAAGCGGCGTGAACGACATGCTCGACCGAGACGGCTCTCGCACACCAATCCAGTTTCACATCTCGAATGACCACGACAAGAACCCCATCGACGCCCAGGTCGTACAGGCCGCTACCAAGTGGAAACGCCTCGCACTCAAGCAGTTCGGCATGAAACTCGGTGAGGGCCTCCTCACCGACATGCGTGCCATACGCAAGGACTACTTCCTCGACCACGACCATAGTTCCTATGTCGACCAGTGGGATTGGGAGCTCGCAATAACCGCTGAGCAGCGAAACCTTCAGTTCCTCAAAAAAGTCGTAGAGAAAATCTGGCTCGTCCTAAAGGGCGCCGAGGCACACATCCAGCAACTCTTTCCCCAGCTAAAGACGGATAAATACCCTGACCTGCCTGACACGCTTACCTTCATCCACGCAGAAGACATTCTCGACAAATACCCCGAACTGCCGCGCAAGCAGCGAGAGACAGAAATTGCCAGGGAACTCGGCGCGACCTTCATTTACGGCATCGGCTGGGTCCTCAAGGACGGCTACCCCCACGAAATGCGCGCCGCCGACTACGATGACTGGGTCACAGAGACCCTCTCCGAGGACGGCAGAGCAATGCACGGCCTCAACGGCGATATCCTTGTCTGGAACCCCATAACAAAACGCCGACACGAACTGACCTCAATGGGTATCCGCGTCAACGCCGAGACGCTAAAAAAGCAGCTTGAGCTTGCCGGCCAGCTCGATTTCCTGAAGCTCCCCTACCATCAGGCCATCATAAACAACGAGATTCCTTTGAGCATAGGCGGAGGCATCGGCCAATCTCGAACCTTTATGCTCCTCTTAAAAAAGGCACACATCGGCGAAGTCTCCGCAACCGTTTGGCCGAAGGTCTTGAAGAATATGTGTAAAAACAAAAACATCCACGTAATCGAATAAACGCCGAATACGTCGTTGCGAGGCCGGTAAACAGGTCGTCGCAATCTCAAACTATTCAGGCTTTGTCATTCCGTTCAGGGTTTGTCATTCCGTTCAGGGTTTGTCATTCCGTGCAGGGTTTGTCATTCCGTGCTTGACACGGAATCCATATTTACCCACACGTTTCACGTGGCCTGTGTCATTCCTCTACAATCTTGTAGATTGTATCGCCGCTTCTTACCCGCTCGCCAATCTTCACTCCAACGGAGTCTCCTGCTTTGGCCTCTTTAACGTCTACGTTGTTAATCTGCATCGACTCAACAATCGTTTCGAGGTCGGTAGTATGACCCTTAATGTGGATTTTATCCCCCAATTCCAAACCTGCCGTTAACTCGATAGCAGCTACCACAGGTCGGGCAAAGAAATCCGATACCTTTCCAATTATCTGCTCGTCCATTTGCGCATCTCCTTTATGTTTACTTGTTCGCCTTCAAACTAACAGTATTTTACATGATATTTCTCATTTTGTTTCTCGGATTGATAGATAACTCATTTTACCTCCGCTATAACATTTTGTCCTTCACACGCGCGTTTCACCGCGCCGGCACACAAGCAATTCCGCTTATGCCCTTGGTATTATCCTCGGCATTGTCGGAAAAAGCAAACAAAAAAGCAAATACAAAAAACTTGTCCTGAGCAAAGCCGAAGCGGAGCGTAAGGCCAGCACTTACAGTGTTACTGCCATGCCAGACATAGAGCATAAAGGATAAACGGATAAAATAAACTCTTGTGGGGTCGTCGGTTTTGGGTATAATAGCCAGGTATGAAAAAGTCGTTAGCACTTTTGCCGAATACGTCCAAAAACTCCATGAAGTGACAGAACGAGTTTGTAAGGAGAAGATAGAAAGCTTTGTATAGCTGGCGTCTTATATTGCAAAACATATGACTCTGGAATGTTATATGGAATAAGATAATAACTATTAGGTGGCAAAGAAAAAGGAGAATATAAATGAAGAAATTACGAGATAAGGTACTTGAAATTGTTAAGATTGTACAAGAATGTCCTCAGAATCTTCAGCAAATATGTTTTGAAATACTGTTGAAGCATGCCATCATTGCAGGCGAGGCTCAGGGTTCCGCTCCACAATTAGAACAGAAAGGAAACGGGGCGCCGGAGAAGAAGGAGCCGAAGAGCGTAATTGAGCAGGCGGCCCAAACTCAAGATGATCTTTCGGGTAGCGATCTACACGTCAAAACCAAAAAATTTCTGGATAAACAACAACTTACCATCGAGCAACTTAGTCAGCTCTTCTATAAAGAAGGAAATCAGATACTCTCCTTGTATGACGACTTGAATACAACACGAACATCAGAAAGTCAAATTCGCATTACACTGCTTCAGTGCCTTCAAAATGCAATTCGAACGGGAAACTTTCAAACAACGGTAGAGATGGTTAGGGAAGAATCTATTACCCGAAAATGTCATGATTCGGGTAACTGGAGCAACAACTACAAAAACAATAAAGGGCTGTTTGATTTCGATAAGTATTCTAAAAAAGTAAAAACAATCAAACTGTCTGAAGAAGGCAAAAAAGAGCTAGCTAACGTTATCAAGGAAATGCAATAAGGCGATGACGAACAAACTGAAAGAATTTTTAACGGCTCTCAAGACTCTCCGTAAAGACATCGTTGCAGAGAAAGTCAAACAAGTTGCAAAGAAAGGGCTGCGGGAACAAGCCGAGAAACTAGGTTCACAGTGGTTCCAAGAATTCTCCGATCAACTGACACAACAATATGGTATATCTCATGAGACTCTTGAGAAATACTCAACTGGGTGTGGACGGCTAATTGCAATCAGTTCTCCCAACAACCTTAAGAAAAGCTATGTTGAAGTCCTTAATTCCCTTGTCAAAACATTCAGAGCTGACCTCATCATGCCGACCCAGACAGGCGGTTCTGCATCACCATCACTAGCATTGCTGCACAACATCCTTAGAGATATCCCTGATCCTGAAGAGAATGCCTACTTACAAGAGGCCATCACCTGTGCACAGCGTGAATTGTTCCGAGCGGCTATCGTTCTCGGATGGTGCGCCACGATTGACCGAATTCATCGTCGTATTGAGGATGTCGGTTTTTCGAAGTTTAATGTGTCCTCCGCTCAAATGGCAAGCCAAAAAAAAGGAAGATTCAAGAGATTCAACTCGCCACAAAACGTGAATTCCCTCAGTGAAATTCGCGAGGTATTTGACACTAATGTTTTGTGGATTATTGAGGGGATGGGGCTGATTGATTCAAACCAATATACACGTCTACGTAGCTGTTTCGATATGAGGTGTCAATGTGCTCATCCGGGACAGGCACCAATTACCGACTACAATTTGATGTCTTTCTTTTCTGACTTGAATCAGATTGTTTTTAAGAATCCGATGTTCAAGATTTGACAGAGGCATCCAAGCCATTGAATCCAGCGGGGTAGGGTGTGCAACTTGCTGAAAGTCCCGACCTGTCGGATTTGCACACGCGGAATCATTTAAAAAAGCCAAACCCCCCGAAAAAATGGGGCAGGCCCGCACTTGGCGTCAAACAGAATTCAAAATTATTCCGTCTTTTCTTGGTGTTTTTCGTAATCTTCGTGGTTCAAAAATTAAAACCCAAACTGCTTTATTCCATCTTTCAATAGTTTCGCATTAAAATAAAACTGGATTTTACCCGGAACAATGGATATACTACAATAGGCCGACTGTATTGGGAAACAGGCACCTAATATCAAATTCAGTTAATTAGAGCCGATTGACCGTTAATGTCATCCCCGCCAAGGCGCCGAATCCAGAAGCCTCATTGCTTAGGCTGGCCATCGCGGTATCGGTTCTTATTTGCTGAAATTATTATAAGAGAAATGATTTGAAACAGTACCTTGTGATCTGCCTGTAATTATAAATCTTGGAAACAGAAATCTATGAAACAGGCTTATATAATCGCTGGCCCTAACGGTTGCGGTAAAACAACTTTGGCAGATAAACTCGTCGAGGAGTTTAAGCTACCTTTTATTAATGCAGATAATATTGCCTTGGAATTGTCGCAGGACGGTGATCTTTCAAAGGTAAGACTGCAAGCAGGAAAGCTGTTTCTGAAAAAACTGCAAGACCATATCAATGAGAATAAATCATTTGTGGTCGAAACAACCTTGGCGAGAAGATATTTCATAAGGATTATTGAAAAACTCAAAAGACGGAAGTATAAAATTGTCCTGTTTTAGATCTCTATTGCCAGTCCCAAGGAAGCCATCAACAAAATAAAACAGAGAGTCAAAAGGGGTGGTCATTCAGTCCCTGAGGAAGATGTGGTTCGGAGATTTGGCCGAAGTAAAAGTAATTTTTGGAATATTTATAAGAACAGTGTTGACTCATGGAAAATATATTTCAGCATTGAAGAAAATTTTGTACCTGTTGCTTTTGGCGAGAAAACCCGATATAATATTGTTGATGATGGATTATTCGAATTGTTTTTAGATGGTCTTGGCAGTGCTTGATTACAGTTTTGGGAGTTTATTTATGGAACAGAGATTTAAAAGAGAGACATACGAGCTTACGTTAAAAATTGCACGAATCGGCAATCGAGCTCTTCGCGAAGCACACAAGGAAAACCATCGTCTGGGACTGCCTAACATTTTTACAAGAAATAAAGAACTCTATTTCGAAATGCCCGATGGGACAATAACAACTGACAATCCCTTCAAGTAAATGAGGTAGAATAAGCAAAGAATTTGCCCATGTGGAAATTTATTCTCCACCAAAAAGCCGGGTAGGGTGTGCGGCTTGTTTGCCCACGCGGTTTTTTTGTCATTTCGACCAAAGCGGAGAAATCCGTTCCTTCGACTCCGCTCAGGACAAGTTTCGCGGGAATGACAAATCACAAAATCAAATGGTGTGGAATGATAGTCGCGGGGGCAGGGGATAGAAGGAATTGGTGAAAAAGCCGGCCTGGAGGCTTGTGTTTCTAACGGAGGTTTGATATTACAGGATAATCGATAAGGAGGAACGTAAGAAAGTCCAGGGAATATCATTCGATGAAACAGATGCTTCCGGTGCTTGCGGTAATCATCTCGGCTCTGGCATCGGCTTGTTATAGTGAATTTCAGGTCAATAGCTACAGGGCGGAACATCAGAGAGATGCTGATATCGCGATGGATGAAGCGGGGAACTTTGTTGTTGTGTGGGACAGCTACCGGCAGGACGGCAGTTCAGGGGGTATTTTCGGGCAGCGTTATTGTGCAGACGGCACGGCGATTGGTGCCGAGTTTCAGGCTAACGCTGTCTCAATCGGTAATCAAAAGGCACCATCGGCGGCAATGGATGCGGCGGGAAATTTCGTCGTCGTCTGGCATGGGCCTGGAATAGAACAGGAGGATATTTTCGCCCGGTGCTTCGATGCGAGTGGGGTGGCGCTTGGGGAGGAATTTCGCGTCAACAACCATACCCGGAGCAGGCAGATGTATCCGAGCGTGGCTATGAGTGATGACGGAATGTTCGCGGTTGTATGGGAGAGCGAGAAATCGATGTCCGGCCCTGAGGTGCGGATGATTGCGGGTCGTGTGTACGACTGCGTCGCTGTGCCGATAACGGGAGAATTTGACGTGAACGCACTGACGAACTGTCGTTACCCGGATGTGGCGATGGACACCGAAGGCAATTTTGCGGTGGCGTGGATGCAGGAGAGAATCAGCAACGTGATTGTCACCAGGGTCTATGACGCAAGCGGTAACGGCAAGACGAGCATTTTTCAGGTCAGTACGAGGAGCTTTTGCACAATTACACGGCCATCGATTGGGATGGGTTTGCGAGGCCATTTTGTAGTAGCGTGGGACGAAACGCCGCTGCTTGGGGGCGTGGATGATGTTTACGCGCGACGATACAGATTTGACGGCACGGCGATGTGTGAGCCGTTTGTCGTCAATACAACGCGGGGCGGCACTGGGCAGCGGCCAAGTGTTGCGATGAATAATCGCCGGGAATTCGTGATTGTCTGGAACCGTGCAACCGATGTCAACGAGAATGATAAAGACATATTCGGGCAAAGATACGACAGCCTGTGGCAACCCATCGGGGACGAATTTGCGGTTAATAGCTACGTAGCCGGGGACCAAAGATACCCGGTGGTCGCCATGAGGGACGATGGCGAGTTCGTTATGGCGTGGCAAAGCGACGGGCAGGATGGGTCGGAGTATGGGATATTCGCTGAGTTCGGTCCAAAAATTGGCTGTGCGGAACTGTCGGGCGACAATCTTGTGAACTTTCGGGATTACTGCGTCTTGGCGGAAGAGTGGCTGAGGGAGCAAAATCCGCTTGGGGCAGATTTGGTCGACGACAATAAAGTGGATGAGGAGGATTTTGCGGCTTTCAGCGGGCAGTGGCTGAGGGAGCAGTACCAGTGCAATCAGGTCGATATTAACGGTGACGGGAAGATTGATTTAAGAGATTACGCTTTTTTGGCACAGGGCTGGCTGGTCAAGGGGCCTAACGCCGGCAGTGACATTACAGCCAATGGGATTGTTGATATTGCGGATTTGAAGATATTAGTGTTTTACTGGGCCAAGGACTGCGAGTAGTAGTTCTGATTTGCCGGGTGATTATTGAAAGTTTCTTTCGACTTCGGTTTTGATGAGCAGCTTTGCGTGTTCAAGAGGGCCTGGCAAATGGGCGCCTGCGGCGTTTGCGTGGCCTCCGCCGCCGAACTTCTCGGCGATTTTACGCACGTCGATGTCACCTTGACTTCGCAGAGAGCACTTGATGCGGCCGTCCGCCAACTCAACAAACAATGCGGCTGCCTTTATTGTGCTTATCCGCTGACATTCGTTTATCAGATTTTCCGTATCCTCGTGTGTGGCGCCGGTTTTGTCAAAATCCTGCCGGCGCAGGTGTTGTGCTGCATATCGGTCATCAAAATGCAATTCGAGCGTGTTGAGCATTGCTGCCATTAGTTTGAAACGCTGGTGGGAAAAATTGAGGTATAGATTGCGATAGATTTTTGTGGGATTTGCGCCGAGGTCAATTAAATTAGCGCAGGTCTGATGGACCCTGCTGTCGGTATTGTTGAACTGGAACCAGCCGGTATCGGTGGCAACGGCGACAAAAAGGGCCTCGGCAATTTTTGGGGTTATGGGCCAATCGGCGTAATTGAGGAGGTCAAAAATGAGCAGGCCTGCGGCTGCAGCAGTTGTATCAATAATCTCCACAGAGCCCAGATTGTCAGAGGTTACGTGGTGGTCAATCACAAGGACGGGCTTATCGTTTTGTTTGAGGTAGTCGTCAAATTTCGGCAGTTGGCTGTAACTGTTGGTATCAATAATTATGAACAAATCGAATTGGCCTAATCGGGCCTGTTTGAGCTGTTCAACGTTGACATTGGGGCCGAGGATTTTTGGGGCTTCGGCGAAGAGAAATTCATACCACGTGGGTATGGCCGAGAGCAATAGAGGCACAGTTTTTTTGCCGAGGGCATTTAAGGTATCGGCTACAGCCACAACGGACCCGCAGGCGTCACCGTCCGGGCGAGTATGGGTCGTTATCAAAATACTGTTCGAGTTGTCAATTAACTCAACTGCTTTTTGAAAATCTGAACTCTTTAACATGGTCAAAGTTCCAAGTGAACAACAAATATAAGCATCCAATACCCGCTTCAAACTGTGGCTAACATTTGTTTTGCCTGGTGGCAGTCTTTGGCAATTCGCTTTGCCAGCAGGCCTTCGTTATCGAATTCCATCTGGTCCCGAATTCGTTTGATAAAGTCCATGCCCATCCATTTGCCGGTCAGTTGGCCGACGTTGTTTGTAAGCAAATGCGCTTCTATCAGAAATGGGTTGTCTCTGCCATAGGTTTTTGCCCGGCCTATGCTGAATACGGCGGGCTTTTTATCTTTTGAGGTACAAAGCTGCTTGAAACTATCGGCGAGGTGGACGAAGCCCACATATACACCTTCACCAGGTACAGCCTGCTGCGGCAGTTTCATATTTGCGGTTGGAAAACCCAGCCGTTCTCCTCTGCCGTGCCCCGGCCCGGCCTGCCCGAGGCGCTGATAGGGCCTGCCCCGGGCGCTGGCGGCATCGGCCCCCCTGCCG
>JAUWIU010000009.1 GCA_030608075.1 Phycisphaerae bacterium | reverse complement strand
TGTCCCCGAAAGGCCCGGCAGAAATGAACCACGAGCCGTAACGCGAGAGCGCAAACATTACCCGAAACTAAAAACCACTCGAGAGCATTGGAGGAAAAGCTATGCTGCTTAAGGAACCGCCATTCGTGACTGTCCCTATTTTTTCTTGAGAGTTAAGCACTACCTTGCCTAACTTCTAGTCCGGCTCGATACAAAAACGGAATCTTAAAAGTTTTGGAGCTTTCTGGCCTGCCTTCCTTTTCGAGAACTCCGATAGAAATAAGATCTTCCACAATTTTCTGCCAACTTTTTCCGAACAGTTTGAGGATATCATTTTCACTATACTGTGTTCTCCCTCCAACAAACTTTTTTATGTGTTTCCATAAATGTGGAAATTCAGCTTCCAAGAATGTAGTCCTTTTCCGCTTAGATAATTCTTCAAGCCCATATATAATAGCAGACGGGCCAATTATAAAGTCGGACTCGCCGGAAGAATCTGACTTATATTCGTCTTGCTGTTTTTGTTTGGCTTTGGTAAGCAAATCAATAACGTCTCGCGGCGTAACAACGCCTCTCCCGTCTGATGTATGGCTGTAAATCCATCTCAAGGTTGAACTTTGACGAGCGCCTCGAAATACGGCGGGCGGAAATACTTTATAAAAAGCTTCTTGCTGGTAATCCCTACTTGCTGCAAGGCGTTCAGAATTTACGTCGAGATATTCTCGCAAAATATTACTTGCATATAATCGTTTTACAATCATGTTTAAAATCTGGTTTTCAGACCAGCGTAAAGTATCTGCCTGACGAGCAGTTATATGTGTTAGCGCAGTGGATCCCTGTCCATCCGAAACCACCTGCTCAAGAATATCATCTCGTAGAAACACCTTAATTCTAATTTCTTGGGACTCAAATATTCGCAATGTCCTTAGCAATCCTCGAAGGGCACGAGTCTCAAGTTTTGAACGACGGGGAAAAATCTCATCTAAACGATCTATCATTAGCCATAGACTAAGACCCGCTTTTTTAAGCACAGCTTCTAAGCTATCCTTGATAGTATGGGCATATTGGGCTAAAACAGGCGCATCTGGTTCCTTCTTAGAATTTGGCGATGTTACTAATTGTTCTTTAAACAAACCAACTTCAAATTCACCCGCTTCACCTGGTGGTCTAAACTTGACAACAGGTCGCCACGAACTAATAACTGACAAAACCCATCCGAGGACATCGCGAAGGGATTTTTGTTTTTCGAAGTCTGGAATCCGGGCGCTTTGGCAAGCCTGATAAAAAACCTTAGTTTCATCTGAGCAATCTTTTATAAAATCTGCATATCGTGGATTTCTGATAAAGTGCTCTTTCGCAAGAGAGACAAGGTATACACACCAAAAATTAACAAACTCGTTTTCATCCATTTTATCAAATTCATCTTTATAGGCGTGAAATACATCATCACCATATCGCTGTACTCCATGAGCCACAACCACCTTTTGATGTCTTAGTAAATACTCTGGTAGAAAATCCACAAATATTCGGTAAAGGGCACTTTTTCCAGAACCCTTTGTACCAGGAACTAGGTCAACCTTGTCGTTAAAAAGATCGGTAAACGCTGAAGTCTCAACTCGTGCAGTTTCAAGAAGTGTATCTTGTTCAGCAATAGAAGAACCGAACTCTATTGATGATAGTATATCTACCAATTTAGTTTTGTTATGAGGCATAATTTATTCCTAGCTAAACAAAACTATCGATTTTCGCTACGCATATTTTTTCTGTCATTTTGTGCAATTTTTGGAGGTATTTGGCAAATGTACTACCGACTTTTTCATATCCCGACATTATACCCAAAACCGACAACCCCACAAGATTTTATTTCCTTTGGACAGTGTATAGTGGATAGCGTACAGCGTGTAGCGTAGAGCGTGTAGAGATTGCCGCGTCGTGAGCTCCTCGCAATGACCCCTGCCTAAGAATTCCAGGGGCAGGTGGGGAAAAGAAACCCCCATGTGCAACGTGGAGCTAAATAATTTTGGGTCCCTGCCCCCTGCCTAAGAATTGCAGGGGCAGGCTACGACATGCAGGGATTCGGGCAGGCGGGCGAGGATGAATTTGCAATTTTACATGTAGCTCGTAGAATCAAGCAGAAATATATGAGCGGATACTATGTTTACATCATGGCGAGCAAAAGGAACGGTACGCTATATCTCGGCATGTCCGGCAAGCTCGCACAACGAGTTGGAGCACACAAGAAGAGAACGGCCAGTGCATTCACGAAGAGATATGGTGTCAAAAAATTAGTATATTACGAAAGACACGATGATGAAAAGAAAGCAAAAATAAGAGAAAAACAGATCAAAAGGTGGAAAAGGAAGTGGAAACTGCGATTGATTGAAGAAGTCAATCCGAAGTGGAAGGACTTATCAAAGGATTTAGGCACTCTAACAAAACCTGACTCGAATGCAAAGAGCCGCTTCGCGGAGCCATTTTAATAGATTTCTCGGCTTCGCTCGAAATGACAAACCGGGTTTTGTTAGAGCCTCTTAGATTAAAAAGACGTCTGTGTCCCTGCCCCCTGGGTCCCTGTCCCCTGCCTAACAATTGCAGGGGCACACTAAAACATACAGGGATTCGGATTCGGGCAGGCGGGGGCATAATCGTCGCTCGTGAAGCGTATCTCACGTAGGTACGGGCGCCCAGGCGACCCCTGCCTAACAATTGCAGGGGCAGAGGGGGAAGAACAAAGGATTCCTCGCGCAGGCACGCCGGTTTTCGTCTCGCCCGGGACTTTTAAGCGTCTTGTCCAGAAGACAGGCCAAAAACTTTCTGAAAAAGGCCTTGTCTGTCCTGCAAAAACCAATATAATTACAAGTCTATGGCAAAACAATGAATACCGGCAAGGTACGGCGTAGAAGAAAACCGAGCCGTCTTGTAAAGAACAGGATGCAGTAAAAAATCCCGTAGGAGATAAAACGGTGAAAACTGAACTGTTGGACGCTGTTGAAAATAAAAGCCTCAAAAAGCATATTCCTCATTTCGAAATAGGTGATACGGTCGACGTCCACTGCAGAATCAAAGAAGGCGACAAGGAACGCGTTCAGGTATTCACCGGCACAGTAATTGCGCGCAGAGGACGTGGGATAAACGAAACGTTCATTGTCCGGCGCGTCGTGGGTAATGAAGGCGTTGAGCGAATCTTCCCGCTTCATTCACCAAATGTAGTCGACATAAAACCCATTCGAAGCGGCAAAACGAGGCGTGCTAAACTGTACTTTCTCCGACAGAGAACCGGCAAGGCGGCAAAGCTCGCCCACCGCCACAGTGAGCACACCGTCTCAAAATAAAAACGCACAGCGCCGCCAAATTATTGACAGCAAAATAAATCCCGTCCACTATCATAACAGGTGCCGGAATTGTTCGGTCGGTTCATAAGCAGACGCAGGTTGTCGGCTGACCCGAAATTGCTCGGCCGATGGGGTGAAAAACGCTGCCGGGGATTCCTCACGCGAAAAGGCTTCAGGAAACTTGCCGCCAACTTCTCCTGCAAGACCGGCGAAATCGACCTCATTATGGTCGACAACAAGGGCGTCATCGTCTTTGTTGAGGTAAAAACAAGAGTCGATGAATTCTTCGAGCCGGCCGAGTCGGTCATCACACAGCCCAAAAAGGCCAAACTCAGCAAAACAGCCCGTTATTTTCTCGCTGCCAACAATATACAAACCCGACCGTGTCGCTTCGACATCGTGACGATAATACTCGGCCAAGCCGGCCGCGAACAAATAAGACATTACGAAAACGCCTTCGTACCGTAACCCAAATGCCACGCGGCCGCGACTGGCAATTTAATTTATCCCGCACTTGCCATATTAAAAAAGAGCCTTCAGGTAGTTGCAATTAGAACAAGATTTTGACATTATAACGGAATTGGAACGTGTGAAAGTATTTCCAAAAGTGTTAAATGGAAATGTCAACTTAAATGGGAATTTCAGTTAAGCATATATAAGGAGTGAGATTATGAGCGATTTAATGAATAGACGAGAGTTTTTGGGGACAAGCGCGGCTGGAGCGGGCTCTGTCTTGTTAGGGACACAATTGGGGCAAGTATCTGTTTTGGCCAATCCAAGAGAAGGATGGCCTGGCAAGCTGCCACCGGTAAACATCTACAAAGTGTTCGTAGGCGGGAAAGGCGGCTGGCCTACCCCAAATCTCAATGAGCAGGCAGAAATCGGCCGTCTGGAGCAACATCTGTCGGACACTGAGCGCCAACTCGGCGACGTTAAATTCATCGGCAGCAGCGAGTGGGTAAAATCTCCACAGCAAGCCGCTAAGGTAGCTGCCAAATTCACAGGGGCCGACGGCGTGTTAGTATTTAACAGCGGCTGTGTTCTTGAGCGCACATTGGCGCCAATCCTTAAAGCAGGTCAGCCGACAGTTGTTTTTTCCCAGCCTTACAGCGGCCACGACTGGTGCAAGATTTGTAAGATGCCTCAGGCTGGTAAGAAGGTTGTCCTTTTGGCCACCAGCGATTTCGGCAAAATTACTGAATTGGCCGGTGTGATGCGGGTGGCGCGGCGCTTGCGTCAAACACGTGTCATCCATATCGGCAGACAGTGGGGAATTACGCTGTCACCCGAGCTTAAAGAAAAGCTGGGCGTAGAAATAGTGCCAGTCGATATAGACAGATTCCGAAAGGTCTGTCAGGGGGTGAGTGCAAAGGCAACCGAAGCTGAAGCCGAGCAGTGGATTCAACACGCCCAGAAAGTAGTCGAGCCATCCAAACAGGATATTCTCAAGGCCTCTCGCGTGTATCTTGCGATGAAGAAGATTATCAGCGATGAGGGAGCACGGGCTATAACTATCAATTGCCTGGGAGGATTTGCATTAGATGAATTAGGTTATCCTTGTCTTGGATTCAGCAAGCTCAACGACCATGGTATCGTCGCATCCTGCGAGGCAGATATGTACTCGACGGTAACGATGCTGATGTTCGGCTACGCATTTGGTGTTCCGGGCTTTATAAGTGACCCGGTTTTCGATACCGCTACCAATCAACTCATTCACGCCCATTGTGTGTCTGCGACGAAGATGGAGGGCCCAGCCGGGCCTCGTTGTCCCTATATCATTCGTAGTCATGCTGAGAGGCGCGTAGGGGCATGCCTGCAAGTAAAGCATCGGATTGGCCGGCCTATCACCTGCGCGAAACTTGTTAATCTCGACACGATGCTTATATCCACAGGTAAGATAATCGGCAATCCTGATGTTGACCGTGCCTGTCGGACCAAAATGGCTACCAGCGTTGCCAATGCCCGCAAGATGCTGGACAACTGGGGCTGCGGCGTTGTCGAGGGGGGAATGGTCGAGCATCTGCACCGTGTGCTTTTCTACGGCGACCGCCTGCAGAATATCAAGCATCTTGGCGTTTTGATGGGACTGAAGGTAATGGAGGAAGTGTGACCGTTGAATCGAGCCGAGGCCCTCTGGGAGTCGGCAAGGCAATGCAGGAAAAATTCACTGCGGCGAAGAGCCTCAAGCGGAATTAAGGCTATAATAATAGCGTCCTTGGCGGCTTCATCCGCTAGCGGGCTCAGCCTGAGAAAGATAAGCCTGAAAAACAGGAGGCTGGCAGATAGGCGGCTTACAACCAATGAAACTGATTGATACACACTGTCATTTAACTTTCGAGGAGTTGGCGCAGGACGTCGAAGCCGTAATCGCACGCAGCAGGGCAGCGGGCGTGACAAGCTGGATAACTGTCGGCACCGATATTGAGCATAACCAAAAAGCAATCGACCTCGCCAAAAAATTCGACAGTATGTACGCCGCTATCGGTATCCACCCGCACGAGGCCAAAGACGTAACCGCCGAGACTCTTACGGAACTAACAAAACTCGCACAAAACGAAAAGGTGGTAGCAATCGGCGAGACGGGCCTCGATTTTCACTATGCTTTTTCAAGCCCGACAGACCAGACAAGAGCCTTCGCTCAGCAGCTAAAAATCGCGGCCGACCTTAATCTGCCGGTCATCATACATTCCAGAGACGCCTTCGAGGAAACCATTGACATCCTCGACCGGCTCGGCTCTGACGTTAACAAAGTGGTCTTTCACTGCTTCGGCGGCTCGGACAAACAGGCAAAAATCGTTCTCGACAAAGGCTTTTACATCTCTTTCACCGGCGTGGTTACTTTCAAAAACGCCGAGGCTGCTCGCCAGGCGGCCAAAATGGTGCCGTTGGAAAGATTGATGCTCGAGACCGATTGTCCGTATATGTCACCTGAGCCGATGCGAAAGCAAAAAATAAATGAGCCTGCCCTTATGACCCACACCGCAAAGTACCTGGCCGAACTAAGAAAGATGAACCTGCCTGATTTTGCAGCAGCAGTAAGCGCAACCGCCAGGGCCTTTTTTGCCCTTCCGGAAACGTAGTCCAGCAGCCGGCTAAATGCACTGCTGCATACGGGCATGGCGCGTTATGGGCGCTTGTTTGCGCCGCAGCTATTCCATTTAACCAAGTGTCCAAAAAAGGGTGAAATGCCCTTTATCACTATTAAAAACGGGTTATTACACCTCAACTTGACTTCTGAAGAATTTCGACTATACTTAAGTGTCCAGTTCTCAGTAATCGCGGCAGCCAGGCGGTGTGAAAAATCGCCGAATCCGCCGCTAATTTAGGCATAGTGCTGATTATGTCAGGTATATTCGACCAGGCAACAGTTTATCAGGTTCAGCAGGCCAACGATATCGTTGATGTCGTAGGTGAGTACGTCAGACTGACCAGAAAAGGCAGGGAAATGGTCGGGCTGTGCCCCTTCCACGACGACCATCGCCCGAGTCTCAACGTCAGTAATGTAAAGCAGATATTCAAGTGTTGGGCGTGTGGGGCCGGCGGCGACGTCATCAAGTTTGTTCAGATGCGCGAGAATCTGACCTTTCCCCAGGCAATAGAGAGATTAGCTCAACGTGCCGGTATAAAGCTAACCCCGAGAAAACCAACAGACCGAGCAAATGACACACCCGATATAGACCCAAACAAGCTGGCAAAGCTGAATGCGTGGGCGGCAGAAGAGTTCCACAAAAATCTCTTCGACAAACAAAAAGGCCGTCAGAGCCGCAATTACCTTACTGAAAGGAAAATTGCTCTCGATACGGCGAAAAAATGGCAGCTTGGCCTTGCGCTGTCACAGAACAATTTGCTCCGGGCTGCCAAAGTTAAAGGTATTTCCGAAAAAATACTGTCT
Source organism: Phycisphaerae bacterium (assembly GCA_030608075.1). Taxonomy (GTDB): domain Bacteria; phylum Planctomycetota; class Phycisphaerae; order Sedimentisphaerales; family Anaerobacaceae; genus JAUWIU01. Next base: position 27,300 of record JAUWIU010000009.1, on the reverse strand, counting down.
GCCGCCGGCCTGGTGGTAATCGACAGAAACGCCGGTCTGGCCAACGACAAATTTGTAAACCGTTTGATGTTTCCGATAACCGATGCAACGGGAAGGGTAATCGGCTTCGGCGGCAGGACCCTCGACCAAACCCGAGCCAAATACATAAACTCGCCGACAACACCTCTTTTTGACAAAAGCAACTGTCTCTACGGCCTGGCCAATGCCCGCCGCGACATCAGCTCATCGGCAACGGCAGTTGTCGTCGAAGGATATACCGACTGCATAATGGCCCATCAGTTCGGCTGCTCCAATGTTGTTGCAACGTTAGGAACGAGTTTTACAAAAGGTCACGCACGTATTCTCAGGAGGTACGCCAAAAAAATAGTGCTGATTTTTGACAGTGACATCGCGGGCCTCGAAGCCGCCAACAGAGCCCTGGAAATCTGCCTCGCCCAGCCGATTGATATCAAAATTGCCGCCGTCCCCCAGGGCAAAGACCCGTGCGATTTCCTGCTCACCGCAGGTACACAGGCTTTCCAGGAATTGGTCGACCAGGCCGTCGACGTCTTTCAGTTCAAGTGGGACAGACTGACGAAAAGTCTTAACGCAGCCGACACCTTCACGGACAATAAGGCCGCAATTGAGCAGTTCTTACAGACAATAGCCACCGGCCTAAAAGCGGGTAATTTGCGGCTAATAGAAACCGGTCTGGTCGTCAATCGCCTCTCCGGAATTATCGGCCTTAGTAAGAAACAGATTAACAACGAACTCGGAAAAAGAATCAAAAAAGGTGCCCCGAGAAACCCAGTTAATAATGATGCGACGACTGAAACTCAACAGGACCAAACCGGCAACCTGCGCGAAGACTTTTTTGCCGCAGCCCAGCGCGAGCTGCTGGAGGTATTGCTGAACAAGCCCGGACTATTTGAAGTCGTCAGGAAAGAGATTTCCGCGAACCTGTTCGATGTTCCCAAATTAAAACAGATTGCGACTATACTGTTTCAAACGCTCGATGAAGATATTAACACCCCGCTGAGAGCGGTTCTGGCCAAAGTCGAATCGATAGGTATCAGTAACCTTATTACGGAGTTGGCTCGGGAGGGAGAAGAAAAGAAGAACTTTCAGGCCCGCTTAGACGGAGCGCTCCACGCAATACAAACATACCGAAAACAGGAAAGAAAAACCCTCGCCGGCACTGAAGAAGACCAAACTCAGTTTCTGAAGTGCCTCGTGGAAAATACAGGAAAAGAGAACCCCCATGCGCTTGGAATGGTTTGAATATCGGCGATTAACCTGTATAGAGAGCTTTTTCAGCTTATGGCAAAACAAGTATCGATTCAATAAGTAATATATATAGGCCGCTTCGGCGGCATAATCAGTTACGCAAAGGTGCCGGTTGTGGCAAAAAAGAGAAAAACAAAAGCCCGAAAAAGCAAGGCAAAAACACCTGCTGAAACCAAAACTGATAGGAGAACCCAAACGACCACTAAAGCAAAACACCTCGAAAAACAGATAAAGTCTATCATCGAAAAGGGCCTGCAAAAGGGATTCCTCACTTACGAGGAAATGAACCAGCAGCTTCCCGAAGAAGGAGCAACTCCCGCCCGGCTTGACAGCCTGTTGATGACTCTCGATGAAATGGGAATAAAACTGCTGGATGAGGCTGAAGTGTCGAAAATGCGACACGATGAATTTGAGGAAAAAACAACAGAAGATGCCGAAAAGGCAAAAGGCGAAGACAGACTCAAAGACGACCTGCTGCTCGAAAAACAGCTTGCAGGCGAGGAAATATCCAGAAGAATCGACGACCCCATCCGCATGTATCTGACGCAGATGGGAGAAATACCACTGCTCACAAGGGAAGCGGAAATCGCACTGGCTAAGAAAATCGAACTTACTCGAATGGCGTTCAGAAGAAAAATGCTCGAGTGCGATTACTGCTCGAAAAGCGCAGGCGATATACTCCTGAGAGTCCACGAAGGAACGCTGTCCTTCGATAGAAATATGAGGATGAGCACCGCCGAAAACCTTGTAAGAACTGTCATCAAAAAGAGACTGCCCGTCAACCTGGACACCGCTAACATACTGCTCAAGAAGAACAAAAAGACGTTCAAACAATCTCTCAAGGTCGAGAATATCGCCGAAAAAAAAACCTCGATAAAGCAACTGTACAGAAACAGGCGCAAAATCGCCACCCTCCTCGAAGAGCTCAGTCTCAGGACAAACAGAATCCAGCCGATAAAGAATAAACTCGGCGGAATCAGTAAAAAAATGCACCAGTTGGAACAGATTATCTCCACCGGGCCGAACCACAACTATACCTTTGAAGATATCGAGTCAATGAAGGATGAACTAAACGGACTGCAGGAACTCGTCGGCGATACACCAAAGCAGCTCGACAGGAGACTCAGAACAATCGACAGGGTCTTTAACCAGTACGAGGAAACAAAAAGAACGCTCTCGAGCGCGAATCTCAGGCTCGTGGTCTCCATCGCCAAGAAATATCGCAACAGAGGTCTGAGCTTTCTGGACATCATTCAGGAAGGCAACACCGGTCTTATGAGAGCTGTCGATAAATACGAATATAGAAGGGGATATAAATTCAGCACGTACGCCACCTGGTGGATTCGACAGGCCATCACGAGGTCTATCGCCGACCATGCAAGAACCATCCGAATCCCCGTCCATATGATAGAGACGATGAGCAAACTGAGGGTCGCCGGAAAGGCCCTGCTGCTCAAACTCGGAAGAGAGCCAACCACCGAAGAGATTGCAACCGAAGCCGACATGACCAATGAGGAGGCCGCCAGGGTCCTCAAGATGTCAAAGCACCCAATCAGTCTGGACAGACCAATAGGCGAAAGCGAAGACAGCTACTTCGGCGATTTCCTCGAAGACGATGGCGTCGCCTCGCCCGTCTCTTCCGCTGCACAGAAGATGCTGAAGGAGAGAATCTATGTCGTACTGAAAACACTTTCATATCGCGAACGCGAAATTATAAAACTGCGTTATGGAATCGGCGACGGATACACATATACGCTCGAAGAAGTAGGCAGAATCTTCAAGGTTACACGCGAGCGTGTTCGACAGGTCGAGGCAAAAGCAATAAGAAAGCTACAGCATCCCGTAAGGTCACGCAAGCTCGAAGGGTTCCTCGAACACCAAACCGCCCAAAAACCACATACTGCCCAGCCGGTTCAATAGCCACACGTGGGCCTCATTGCGCCGTGTATCCATTTAAATCAGTATAACTTGCCGTTAATTTTCTTGTCCTGGCCCCTTGTTGAACATAGAATAACCAGCGGTCTTTTTTGAAAGGGGTCAATTATGAAGAAACCGTCAAGCGCACGCCGAATACTGATTATGTCAAATCTGGCAATTCTCACACTGGCAGCTATCAGTCCGATAGCAGGCTGCAAAAGACAAAAACCTGCGCCTCCCAAAAAGCAAACTACCGAGCAGGCACAAAAACCGGCCGAAGAGCAACTCGAACAAAAACCCGTCAAAGCCAAACCCGAAAAGCCACAGGCTGGACCAAAGAAAGTCAGACTGCAAACAACTATGGGCGATATCGTTATCGAGCTTGACGAAAACGCTGCGCCGGTCACCGTGAAAAACTTCCTTCATTACGTCCAGGAAGGATTCTACGATGGCACGATATTTCACAGGGTTATCTCCAACTTTATGATACAGGGTGGGGGATTCACTGCCGATATGCTCAGAAAACAAAGCCATCCACCCATTGTCAGCGAGGCCGCAAATGGACTAAAGAACAATCGAGCTGCCGTTGCAATGGCACGGGCGCCACAGGACCCAAACAGCGCCACCTCGCAGTTTTTCATCAACCAGAAAAACAACAACTCTCTGGATTATGCCGGCCAGGGCAAACCCGGATATGCCGTATTCGGCAAGGTAATTGAAGGTATGGACGTTGTCGATGCCATCGCCGGTGTCGCGACCACCAGCAAGGGACGTCACACCGATGTCCCTGTCGAGCCTGTCGTAATAAAATCAGCACGGGTAGTCTCCGATAATTAGTTCCTGTTGCGGAAAGCAAAACCGCTGATGTCACCCCTGCGAAAGCAGGGGTCTACGGGCTAAAAACTGGATTCCTGCTTTCGCAGGAATGACAAAACCTCGTTTCCGCAACAGATACTAATTAGCCTCGACAGCGCGACAGTCGGAAGCCAAAACTACAAAACTGTAAAACTGTAAGATGAAAACCGCCCAGGAGATTATTGAGCTTTTCCACATGAAGCCGCTGCCGCGTGAAGGCGGCTACTATGTCGAGAGCTACGGCGCCGATGAAAAAATCGCCGAAGCCGCTCTGCCAAAGAGATATACCGGCCAGAGAAATGTAAGCTCGGCCATTCTCTACCTGCTGACGGCGGATACATTTTCGAGGCTGCACAGATTAAACAGCGATGAGATATTTCATTTTTACCTCGGCGACCCCGGAACAATGCTCCTGCTTCACCCCGACGGCTCCAGCGAGACTATGGTTCTGGGCCCCGACATCATCAACGGCCAGCGTGTACAGATGCTGGTGCCGCGCGGCACCTGGCAGGGGTGTTTCTTAAACACCGGCGGCAGCTTCGCCTTAATGGGAACAACCGTAGCGCCGGCTTTTAAGTTTGACGACTTCGAACCGGCAGACAGAGAAGAGCTTGTCCTGCAATACCCCAATCAAAAAGACCTGATAATTCAACTTACTCGCCCGGATTAATCTTCAAACCACGATGCTAATCAGCCTGTTGCTTTATTTGCGCAGATTTGTGAGAAGAACCGAAAATCCAATTAACGCCGGTACTTAGTACTACAGCGCAACATAGCGTGGGTTGATTGCTCGTAACTTGTTATTGTTAAGCGGCTTATGGGGAGAAAGTGTCATCTTTCGGCTGATACCAACAAATTTGCCCTCAAAATTGCATAAGGGCTTTGAGTATACGCACTTAGGTGAATTCACTTTATGCTAAGTTGCGCTGTAGTATTAGGGACTCTAACAGAACCCGACTTGAATACAAGGAGCCACTTCGCGGAGCCATTCTAATAGATTTCTCGGCTTCGCTCGAAATGACAAACTGGGTTTTGTTAGAGCCTCTTAAGCAGGTTTGCTCGAGAGCTGTCGGATGACGTCAATAAGTGCCTGCGTTCCGTCACGACCTCGGCCCTGGGCCTGCAGTGCCGCCAATAATTGCCGTGCCAACGCCGTGCCGGGCAAGGGCTGTTTCAACTGCTCGGCGTACTCCATAACCAGCCTGAGGTCTTTCAGTTGTAAATCGACCATAAACGCGGGCTTGAAATCCCCGGCGATAATCTTCGGGCCGAGTGCCTTGAGCGAGTGACTTGCCGCCGCACCGGCCGACGTCACTTCGACTGTCGTTTCGAGGTCGAGACCGGCCTTTTCGGCAAAGGCCAGACCTTCGGAGATGCTCATTATCGTGTGAATCACCATTATTTGATTGGCCAGCTTCGTCATCTGACCTGAGCCCAGCGGCCCGCAGTGCGTGACGGTCTTTCCCATCACCTTCATAATCGGCAGAATTTTTTCAAAAGCCTCTCTTGGGCCTCCGGCCATTATCGAAAGCCTGCCCTCGATGGCTCCGATTTGCCCGCCGCTTATCGGCGCATCAATCAGAGTAACCCCTTTGGCAGCAAGCTCGGCGCCCATCTGCTTTGTCGCCGCCGGCGAAATAGTGCTCATATCAACGCAGATAAGACCTGCGGCGGCGCCCTTAATCACCCCTCGTCCGCCGAGAAGAACCTCTCGAACATCGGGCGTGTCGGTAACACATGTTATTACGACGTCGCTTGATTCGGCCGCCTTCGCCGGATTTTCAGCCCATGTCGCGCCTTCAGACAGAAGCGCCTGAGCTTTCGACTTCGTGCGATTATGCACCGCTACCGCATATCCTGCCTTCAGCAAGTTGCGTACCATCGGCTCGCCCATAATACCGGTGCCGATAAAGCCTATCTTTTGCTTGCCCATCCCTTATACCACCTCCAATCGCCGAAGGGTCGCCCTGGCCCAGCGACAACTCCGCACGTGTGACAGAATAAGCAGCAGCACCACCAGCAGCCAGTAGACCGTATATCGTAAATAATAAAGGATTTTGTCGGACATGTCGCCGGCCTTGACGGCCTCAAACGACTTCGATAATTCGTCAGCGGTGAACATCGCGCCGCTGACAACCCCGCCGAAAAACTTTTGCCACGGCAGCAGCAGAACCACCATAACCAGGGAAAGGAAAAACGCCCTGCAGATATGGTTTACTCCCCCAAGCCGGCCCAGCAGCGAGACCTTTAATATAAACAGCATCGTAAGACAGTAGAGTACCGCCGCCAGTACAAGCACAAAGTTGAAGCATCGCATCGCCAAGGCTAACTTTTGGAATGTTATTGCGAAATGCCGTCGCTTTGGTTTCTCCGGAGCCGCCTCTGTCGGCTCGTTCGCGTCCCCGGCGACTTTCTTTGCAGCGGCTCGGATTTCGTCTTCCTCAGCGACCACTTGCTCCTGGGAGTTTTTACTCTCCTCTGCACCTTTGACAGCCGCCAATATAAACAACCCGGCCCGGTCGGCGTCATTCTCTGTGCCCAGGTTTGCACCTTCCCAAAGGACGGCAGAGGCCGCGCTGTCGGCCTCGTCGCCGGTCTTAACATGACCGGTATTTACAGCCCAAAAGCAGGCCTGCAGCAGAAAAAGACACAGAATAACAACTATAAATAAGAAGTTCTTCCATCCTCTTAACACCCCGACCGCCTCCAGACAATCGGTAGTATCAATCAGGCTGCCTTGTTTATCCTGGTATTCATCCATTTTCAAGTCTCCTTTTCTTTTCGCATTTCATATTATGCAAATCCGCTTCAAAAGCGGGTGTTCATTATCCTGTGCACCTGCGGCAAATGCAAACAATTTATTTTCCGCGGCATCCGCCCACAAGGCACACGATTGCAGGCTGATTCGGCTTATCATTTAAATCGCTATTTTTCTTGCAAACCCGAAATATTTTTCTATACTCTCTTCTTAAACCATAGTGCCGGCTTGGCAGGCGCGATTCGGAGCAAGAATATGCACTTAGTAAAATGGCTTCGCAAGAATAGAACCAAAGTCATGGCCTTTGTTGTTATGGGTACAATGTTTGCCTTTATAGCGGGCAGCTATCTTCAGCAGCTCGCGCACCAAAGAAGAGCCGGGCTGGGAAAAACCATAGCCTATTTCTCTGACAATAAGAAAATAACCCAGAAAGACCGTGCCATCGCCATCCGAGAACTTGAAATCCTCCAGACTATCCGGGCAGATGCCCTGCTCAGGGTCCAGGACCTGTCCGGAATCTTCCTCGCCGAACTGCTCTTCTCCGAGCGACGTTTCTCACCCCAGCTTATCAGACGCCTCAAAAGAATAATAAGTACAAACCAATGCCCCATCAGTGACAAGCAGATAAACGACGTTTACAGACGCTCAATGCCTCCATATATGTACTGGCTGCTGCTGAAAAACGAGGCCCAAAACGCCGGAATTGCCGTAACAAATCACGAAGTCGGAACTTTGCTTGCAAAGGTCATACCACAGCTTTTTCCCGGCTCAAGCTATTCCCAGATGCTTGGTATGCTCGTAGAAAAGCGGCGAATTTCCGAACAGGAGACCTTGACAACATTTGGCAAGTTGCTCGCCGTATTGAAGTACGCTGGTATCATCTGCTCGAACGAAGCTGTCACAAACCCACAGATAATGCGCAACACAAGCCTTGAGCAGGAAAAAATCGACGCCGAATTTGTTAAATTCGATTCTGCTGTCTTTGCCGACACTCAAAAGCAGCCAGACCCCGAGCAAATCTCCACACATTTTAACAAGTACAAAAAATTCTTCAGCGGCGAAATAAGCGAACAAAACCCATACGGCTTCGGATATAAACTGGCTGATAGAGTCAGACTCGAATATATCGCCGTCAAGCTCGATGATGTCGCCTCAACCATAAGCGCGCCTACGCAGGAACAAATGCAGGAGTACTACCAAAGACACAGACAGCAATTCACGGAGAAGCTGCGTTCGGACCCCAACGACCCGAATTCACCGCTGGTCGAACGAACCAGAAGCTATTCCGAGGTAGTTGATACAGTGGAAAGACAACTTCACCAGAGCAAGATAAACTCGAAAGCAGAGATGATACTCCAGGAGGCCAAAACACTCACCGAGCTCGACCTTGAAAATACCGATTCGGACATCGCAAATATCAGCACAGAGCAGTTACAACAAATGGCCGGCGATTACAAAACCACTGCCGAGCAGCTCGGCGAAAAGTATAAAATCAAGGTATATTCCGGCCGGACTTCTCTGCTGAGTCCAGCCGACATCTGGGAAGACGAATACCTCGCGATGCTCTATGTCCGGGGATACGGATTTAGCGAGGTGGCACTGGCCAAGATTATATTTGCAGTCGACCCGCTGGATATAAGCGAACTTGGCCCCTTCGATGTGCCAAAACCCAGAATGTATGAAAGTATCGGCACTGTGAAAGACAGGCGCGCACGATTCGCTTCGATTGTCCGCATCACGGAAGCCGAGAAGTCCTGCGAGCCCGGTGGCATAGACCAGGTCTTCAGCAAAAGCTCACTTAACCTCGACGAAAATCAGGAACAATCCGCCCAAAACAGCTATTCGATAAAAGAGGAGGTCGTTGAAGATATTCAAAAACTCGTCGCAATGGACACAACAAAAAGCAAAGCCGAGGAATTTGCTGAACTCGCCGCGGAGAATGGCTGGGAAAATACAATTGATAAATTCAACAAACTCTATGCCAGGCAAAACGAGGACAATCAAGGCAATCTCACTGAATTCAGGCTGGAGAATTTGACAAACCTGCAGAGACTGTCAAGTATGACACTTGAGGCATTGAGCGCCCAAATCGCAGGCAATCCCGGAGCACAGCAAGTGGTCAACGACGCCCAGAGACGGGCCCGCTTCATAGATAAGCTCCATTCGCTCGTACCGCAGGATGCCAACAGCCTTGACAGCGGTCCGCAGGTTTTCGAATTCAAACCCTATATGAGTTACTACTGCGTGAAAACTCTTTCGGTCAATCGCCTGGAGAAGAAAAAATATGAAGAAATCAAGGTGCTGCGAGTCCATAAAGAAGATATCGCTCAGTCTCAGAGCCTCGCTGTCATACACTTTAATCCTGAGAACATAGTAAAACGCACAAATTACAGACCTGTCCGGCAGCAAGACGAACCCACAGATAGTAACACCCCCGCAGCCCAATCAAAGGGAGAATCGTAATGGCCACGAGCCAAAGGCAAAACCAGCTCTCGTTGCTGCTGACGGTCGCATTGCTAAGCTGGTGTGTGCCAGGCGCAGGATATTTTCTCCTCAAAGAAAAAAAAAGAGCCATAATTATATGCGCAACAATCACCCTGACCTTCTGCATCGGTATATATATCGGCTCAATCGGAGTAATCGACCCTGTTGACGCAAAGGGTTGGTACGCAGCGCAGATTTTAAATTCACCGGCCGTGGCCATCCTCGGACACCTCACAAGAGGCGGGGCCTACGCCGTCTACGGAAAACCCAACGAAATCGGCCAGATTTATACCAGCATAGCTGGTCTGCTTAATCTCTTGTGCATCATCAACGCCATCTATTTGGCACACCTGCAAAGCACTGAAACACCCGGAGAAGAAAATGTCAGTAGCTGACCTTATAGTCACCGCAACACTCACCGCCCCCCAACATATCGGGACCAGCCCAGCGTCACTGCTGTGGCTGCTGCCTCTGACCGCAGCATTTTCCATCACCTACAAGGCCACAACACTGCCGACAATCACGGCACACGCTTTCATTAAGGAGGTGGCACTCTTATTCGGCTCTATCATCGTCTTCATGGCCGTGACCGCTTTGGTCCTGTTCGCTGTGGCGTGGATATTTACCTCTTAACTTTCAACTATTCCGCAGAGCAAAAATCGACAATGTCACCCCTGCCACCTGCTTGCGCCGGTGTAAACTTGTCCCCGCGCCTGCGGGGAGCGGGGGCCCAAGGCAAAAAAACTGGATTCCCGCTTTCGCGGGAGTGACAAAATGCTGTTTCCGCAACAGTAAGTATCTAAGTGCTGTGCTCCGAGACACCCCCTTCGAGAACAGCGAGCTCAACAAGCGCATGCAAAGCGGCTTTCTGCTCGGCTTCTTTTTTGTTGGTTCCCCACGCGCTTGGGAAATGACGACCTGTGATTACAACTTCACTCTCAAAACATTTGTCGTGGTCTGGACCTTTTTCATCCAGCAGCTGATAGACAGGCGTAGTAGCAAAGTGCTGTTGAGCGTATTGCTGCAGCAGGGATTTGAAATTGCCCTGTGAGTGCTTGGCGTCCGCCTTGTTAATTAGTGAGCCAAAAGCGCTGAGAATAAAACGCCTCGCCGCCTCGAAGCCGCCATCTATATAGACAACTGCAATAACCGCCTCCAGAACGCCTGCTGCAAGCGAGCCGGACAATGCCCGGCTGCTGCCCATACTCTTGCCGACCTTGAGATACCTCTCCAGACCCAGCTCCTTTGCAACCCGCGCACAGGTCCTGCGGGAGACAAGCATGCTCTTAATCTTTGTCAGCTCACCTTCAAGATAACCGGGAAACCGCTCAAACAGCGCCTGGCAGATAACCAGAGATAAAACAGAATCGCCAAGAAACTCAAACCGTTCATTACTCAGAAGACGATGGTCGACCCACGACGAATGCATAAATGCTTTCGACAAAAGCTCACGGTTGGAAAACTTATGGCCTATTATCTGCTCGATTTGCCGCAGACTTTCATCGTCCATTTGATATGACCTGCTCCTGCAAAAAAAACTACGAGCAGGCTACGAAAACCGCCGCTGGTCGGTGACCTTCGTAGCTCACTCCCGAAAGAAAATGTATTCTACATGCCGAATTAAGCCCCTGTCAAGTTTTCCGAGCCAATCCTATGAGAAGTTTAGTTGACAATCTGCAGCCCAGCCAAAGCGACAAATTTGTCGTCAACAATTTCAAACACCCCGTCCAGCCCCGTTACCGTGAAAATCCCCTTCGTCGCAGCGGCAACATTGCAGAAAACAAGGCGATGACCGCAGTCTACCAACAATTTCCGAAGCTTCAGAAACTTCGACAGACTCGAAGACGTTACAATGTCTACGCTCGAAAAATCAATCACAACGTCGCAGTCGCCTCTGTCACGAACAATCTCGGTAACATTCTTCAATTCATCCCCCATCTGTGGTTCCTGGGGAAGGTCAACGAGAATAATGTCATCTGACCAGTTTTGAATCCCCATCTCAATTCTCCTAATCAGTTCCAAATAAGGTTCGCTCGGATTTCAATTATTGTATCGGCATAACTGGCGCTCAGGTTAAGTAAAAAGGCCGGCCGCAATAAGTCAGCCACACGCCAGCGCCCTATAAAACGCTTGCTCTGCTGGCGTATTCGGGCGGATTTCAAGTGAATGCAGAAAAACCATCAGCCTTTGATAATCGACTTGTGCCGCGAATTGTTTTTGCAGGCAAGACTGCTACCGAACGGCCTTTATTGCTTCGGCAAGGTTAACTGTGCCTTCGTACAGCGCCCTGCCGATTATTACCGCTTCGACACCGGTGCCTATCAGCTTCATTATATCAGCTATCTCTCTCACACCGCCGGAGGCCACTACAGGAATTTGCACCCTTTCGGCAAGCACTCTTGTTCTTTCAAAGTTCGGTCCGGCCATCATGCCGTCTTTGGTTATGTCGGTATATATAATTGCGGCAAGAGGCAGTTTGGCCGCCTCCGCAGCAAAGTCCAGCAGCTCTTGCGCGCTGTCCTGCGTCCAGCCGTGAGTGGCAACCTTCGAACCTCGGCAGTCAAGCGCCAGCGCTATTCTGCCGGGGAATTTCTCAGCCATTCGACTAAACCACTCGAAGTCACTCACCGCCTGCGTGCCGATTATCGCCCGCTCCACACCTGTATCGAGTAATTTTCCTACCGAACCTTCATCGCGCAGACCGCCGCCCACCTCAACTCGCAATTCACCAGCAGCGGCTATGGCCGATACCGTCTCGGTATTGACCGGCCTGCCTACCTTTGCCCCATCCAGGTCCACAATGTGCAGCCATTCGGCCCCCGCGGAGATGAATTCCTTCGCCTGCCTGACAGGATCGCTCTCATAGGTTATTTGCCGATGATACTCGCCTTGAATAAGCCTCACACACTTACCATCAATCAGGTCAATTGCAGGGATTATATACATTGTTAAACCCTAATAGCCGGCACACCTCATTTTTCACCACAGCAATTCGCAGGATTTTAGACAAATGCACGTTGTGTTTCAACAGGTTTTGCTCAAATATTCTTTCACAGGCAAATTTTTTTGCTATCACCGCTTGTTACCCGCTCACCGCTGTCTCGGCTAAAGCCCTGCCCCTCTACACCGCTCTGGAGTGATTTGGGAACATCCGAACCTGAGACCCATTACTGCGCGAAGTAGTTTTTGCGCAAATCTTCTCCCTTTGGTCAAATAAGCCCCTTGAAACCGATTCCTCGATAAATTACCAGATGGTCCTGCAGTTGCGTTAGAGGTCTTTTTCGCTTCCAGAAGTTATTGTAAATGAACGTCACGATTTCTTCTTTTTGCTGCGTGTCGTACTCGTGGACCGCCGGATAGAGAAGAATCATCCAGACTACCGCCATAAATTTTTCGAAATCATCCACGAAAAAACGTGTTCGGCTTGTCTTTACCAGGATTTGCGCCTTGTTAAAAGGGCGATTATTCTGCAACCTTTTCTTGAAGCGACGCAGATTTTGTGTGTTACGATGCCCGAAAAAATTCCCAACGAAACGATTGTAAAGCCAACTTGTTGTATAGCGCTCGTTACCATCTGCGGCCATAAGGACGGCATGGATAGCTCCCTTCGATGTCAGGATTTGACGGTAGAGGTTCTCAAACAGCACACCCCAATTTGACTCCCGGCAATAGTACAGGGAGTGATGAAGCGTGATTAGATTCATCTTTTGCGTGCCAAGCGAACTCTAACGAACAACAAAACGGCGATAACGATAGCGAAACCGCAGTTTTGAACGCGCCCGGCAGGACTCGAACCTGCAACCTTCGGATTCGAAGTCCGCGACTCTATCCAATTGAGCTACGGGCGCCGAAATTTCTAAGCGTTTGCAATATAACAACTTACTACGCATCTTGTCAATTGCTAAAGCACTCAAAATGAGCAAAACGAGCAACTTGTGTCAATCGGCTTTCACTTTGGCCAAAATATTGTTCAATACCTTGTTTGCAGATACCATGTCTTCAGACCGCACGGTCAAGTAGTATTTTCTTGTTGTAGCAATGTCGGAATGTCCGGCAAGCTGGTGAAACTACCTGGATTGGTAATTGGCTGGCCCAGTTGATAATCGCAGAGCGACGAAGGTCGTGTAATATACACCTACTGACTTTCGCCCGCCGACGAATAAGGTGAAAGTTTTCTCTCAGGTTGTTGATGATTTCCGAGCGTGGGGTCCATTTTCCAATCTTTTGACGTTCTCGAATTCTCTCAAGCCGTTTCGGAGAAATAAAAATATACGGGAAACGTTCTTTGGCCTGAGCATGTAAATTCACTATCGAGCCTTTTAAACGTTATTGTTTTACCAGAGATAAGTTTATTTGTTACCGGTCCAATGAATCATCTGCAAGAATATCCTTAACCGTGGGTGATGACATTATCTTGTCAGCGAGTCGATTGCATTTTCTTACCGTCTTGTTTCTTAAGCTAAATTCCTCGAGGTTCATTACTTGGGTAGCATGTGCAAGATGTATGACGTATTGCCCCATTATCGAGGATGGAAGTTCGATGGTTTTATAGCCTCTGTCGACCAGTTCAAAGTATAGTTTTTTCCCAGCGGTGAAACCTTTACTTCTGTCCATAAGAAATGTAAGATTCTCACGTCGCAGGATATCTGTTCGGTACAGGCAGCATATAGTACGGTTGTAATATTGGAATTTGCGTGTAGCATCCGGCGTTCTGAGCAGTTTACGCCAAAAGGTCTTATAATCAGTCATCTTTTTGATGAGGGTTCGCCATTTTGGCAACAAGTCGATTTTCCCTGAGCCGACACATGCTATTGTTTTATCTTTACCAAAGTAGCTGACCATGTGGCTGAGCCAATTAGTTTGTTGAACAAAAGTATCTGAGTGCATTGAAACGAAGAATTCGGTATTGCAATTCTCCAGACCCAAATCCAGGGCTATGCCGTGAGCATAGCCACCACCGGTTTCCTCAGGTTTCGGCCGATGTTCAATTAAACGGACCCAGCTAAGGGATTTGAGATACTTTAAAGACTCATCCTGCGAATCATTATCGACAACAATAAGCTCATAGGGATAACTCGTAAATTTGCGAATGCTGCGCAAGCATAGTTTGGTAAGACCCAAAGTTTTGTAATTTGCTATGCATATTGTAGCTTTGTTTTTTTTCAAATCGGGCATTAGTTTTTCACTTATCTATCGCTTTGGTTCTCACTCATGATATTGGCAAAGAATAACAACAAAATTGGGCATATTGAGGGCATTTGGCCGATATGTTATCGGACAACTTCTCAATTTTTCCAAGCAGGCTCGATATGCCCGAACAAAAACGCCATGCAAAACAGGATGTCCGTGAACCGGCCAATTTACCTCTGGCCTTCTTTGCCTGTCCCAACAGTAACTGTGCAGACTTCAACCGCTTTGATGCAGACAATCTTTCGGTCGCTGAATGGATGGGAAAAGCCAAAGCCATCCGACGGCTATACTGTAAAACCTGCGACACACGATTCAGCGAGCAACAAGGCTCACTTATGCAATATACGAAGCTGCCGCAAGCCGATGTTGTCAAGGTTCGCAAAAACTTGTGTAAACGCCGCAGTAAAAAAAGGGCAGAGGCAGACTCAAGAATCCTCGTCTCAAACCACCTTCGGATTTGCAGGTGGGTGTAGTAAAGAAACTTCGAGACCACCGGGGCAATTTGTTGAAGGTATCGAGCAAGGCGTTGTTTGGCAAAAAGAGGGAAATCGAAAAGCGTATTCAAAAGCTGGGCATTGGTCGCAAGACCAATACTTCTCATATGGAACGACTCAACGGCACAATAAGAGGACAACAAGCTCGCTTGATAAGACGTACTCGCAGCGGCTCTCATCTGGAAGATGTGCTGCAACATTCGATATGGCTGTGGCGGGACTTGTACAACCGGACAAGGGTGTATTACTCGTTGCTGAACGAAACGCCTGCGATGGCGTTGGGTCTGGCCGAGGAAGTATGGACTGTTTTGAAATATGTTTTGTATCCGGCTCATGTCAGCGACCTTCAGTGTCTGGAATAGGCTGAGCAGCGTAAAAGCGTGCTGGAATCAGCCGTTGATGTTTATAAACGTAATAAAACTTTACCAATATCATGAGGTAGTACCAGAAATTTCGCAATGCCTTTATCCAACTTCCCTGCCAGATTGTTCGGACAGGCCGAAATATCTTGTATCGCATATTGTCGTGGAATCGTTGGCTGGTTGTGTTTTTCCGAGGCTTTTGGACGTTGCGTTATTCATATGGCTGAGGATTGAGAAGCTAATTGAAGTCGCGGTACGTAGGCTGCGATAATTGCTAACTCTTTGAGACGTTAAGAAACTAGAATTATATTACACAACGACAAGTTGAAGCGACAAATTTAACCAGCCGATAATTCTTCTGCATATATACGAATTTTGCTTCATAATTCAAGACAATTCGTTCTCTTCCAACCTTCGATTGCAGAAGGGGTTAGGCCTGTATCGCTTGGACCGGCGGCGCTGTTTTAATGTCAGTATTGCGCTTACCATAGCCATTTTGAGTTGATTCACCATAACATCTCTCCTTAAATCCCGTCATTGTCGGAACTGGAGAGCGTTTATGGCAAACCTGTGGTCGTAGTTCCGGCAACCAAACAGGCCAGGACGAGTGTGGCTGTAATACATAAAATTTTGTTGCCACTATTCACTAAGCGGCATTGACATTACCGCTTGCAGGCTTTAGAATCTTCACACTGTGATAGGCTCGTAAGGGGAAGGATATGGACTTGAAAGGAGTTATCCTGGCCGGTGGAACCGGCTCGCGGCTTATGCCGCTGACCAAGGTCACAAACAAACACCTGCTGCCGGTGGGCAGGAAACCTATGATTCACTATCCCATCGGCAAGCTAACAGCAATCGGAATCGACCAAATACTTATTGTGACCGGCGTTGAACATATGGGTGATGTTGTGAGTCTATTGGGTTCGGGCAGAGACTTCGGGTGTGAGTTTACGTACAAGGTGCAGGACAAAGCGGGTGGGATTGCTCAGGCACTGCTGCTGGCCGAGGATTTCGCGCAGGGGCAGCGCCTGGGCGTGATTCTTGGCGATAACATCTTTCAGGCGAATCTAAGAGAATATGCCCAGAAGTATATTGCGCAAGAAGCCGGCGCAAGAGTGCTTCTCAAGCAGGTTGCTAACCCGCAGCGATTTGGTGTGGCTCAAATATCCGACACGAAGGTGCTCCACATCGAGGAGAAACCGAAAGACCCCAAGTCGAATTATGCCGTGACCGGGATTTACTTCTATGATGACTCAGTCTTCGACATCATTGGCACTCTGCAACCATCGGCCCGCGGGGAGCTCGAGGTTAGCGATATTAACAATGCTTACATTGCAAAGGGGCAACTTGAGTACGATGTGTTAGATGGCTGGTGGAGTGATGCAGGGACGTTCGAATCCTTAAACAGGGTCAATGAATTGGTCATAAAGGAACCGCCCCAATGACAAAAAGGACCGAGTCGCTAAAGTCAGTTTTCACTGACGGCGGACTGACAATCAGAAGTTCCGGAGCTGTAATTGATGGGGTGGCAGTTCGCCCGGCCAAGGTTTTGCCTGATGAGCGAGGCCGACTCGGTGAGATAATGCGAGCCGACGACCCCTGGTTCAAGAAGTTCGGCCAAGTGTATTTTACCACAACTTATCCTGGCGTCGTAAAGGCGTGGCACTGGCACAAAAAACAGACGGACCACTTCTACGCCGCAAAAGGACTGGTAAAGGTGGCTCTTTACGACAGGCGGAAAGATTCCTCTACTTACGGGACTGTCAACGAGCTTTACTTAGGCGAGCATCGTCCCGGTCTGCTCAGAATACCGCCGGGGGTTCTGCACGGCTGGATGTGCGTGGGAGAAACCGAAGCGTACATTATAAACGTGGTGTCGGAGGTATACAACTACGACGACCCGGACGAATTCCGCACCGACCCGCACGAAAACGACATCCCTTACGACTGGGCACGCAGAGATGGCTAAGGACAGAGTCGTTGTCTTGGGCGGCAGTGGTATGCTCGGTACCGATTTGGTCTTGACCTGCAAGAAAGAGCGACTTTGCTTGACGGCCCTTGATTTACCCGAGTTCGACATTACAAACGAGCGGCACCTGGCTGAAGCTCTCAAAGATGCCGGGATAGTAATAAACTGTGCGGCATATACGGATGTGGAAAAGGCTGAAAGCGAGGCTGAGCTGGCATACAAAGTTAATGGCCAGGCCGTGGGGACGTTAGGCTCGCTTGCAAAAGATGCAGGAATATGGGTTGTCCACATCAGCACAGATTTTGTCTTCGACGGCAAATCCGACAGACCTTACGTTGAGACCGACACACCAAATCCGATAAACACATACGGCAAAAGCAAACTGCTCGGCGAGCAGCTTTTGATTGAAAGCGGCTGTGCACATTGTATAATACGCACGGAATGGACGTACGGCCTGGGTGGAGATAACTTTGTTACCAAGCTGATAAAGCGGGCCAGAGCCGGTGGAAAACTGAGGGTTGTTGATGACCAGATAGGAGCACCGACAGCGACAGTAGAGCTTGTCAGGGTAGTATGTGAGCTTGTGCGAAAAAAGCCTGAGGGTTTGTTTCATTATGCAAGTGCCGGTTATGTCAGCCGTTTTGAAATGGCGAAATTTGTTTTTGACAAGCTTAATATGTCGGCCGACTTAAGCAGATGCGGAACCAGTGATTATGTCAGTGCCGCTGCAAGACCGCTTAACAGCCGTCTCGACTGCAGCAAAATCGCGGCTTTACTTGATGAACCTATCGAGCACTGGAAGGTTCCTTTGGAGCGTTTTTTGGAGCAGCTATGAGAAAGATTCTTGTTACGGGGGCTGCCGGCTTTATAGGAAGCAACTTCGTGAGGATGGTGCTTTCTGAGCACGATGACTGCTTTGTGGTTAATCTCGACAAACTCACATACGCCGGTAATCTCGGAAATCTTGCGGGCTTTCTGGACCACCACAACCACAAGTTTGTAAAGGGTGACATTTGTGACGGGCCGCTCGTTGAAAAGATTATCGATGAGCACAAAATAGATTCGGTCGTCAATTTTGCCGCCGAGACCCACGTGGACCGTTCAATCACCGGGCCTAAGGTCTTTATAGAAACCAATGTCACCGGAACACTGACTCTGCTTGAAGCTGCGAGGGCCAAAAAGCTGCAGCGCTTCGTTCAGCTCTCAACCGACGAAGTTTATGGCTCGTTAGGTGTGGAAGGTAAATTCACCGAGCAGACGCCGTTAAGCCCGAATTCGCCGTATTCGGCCAGTAAAGCCGCCGCGGACCATCTTGTAAAGGCCTTCGGACATACGTGGGGATTGAAATGGAATATTACCAGGTGCTCGAATAACTACGGTGAGTATCAGTTCCCCGAAAAGATGATTCCGCTGATGATTAACAATGCGCTGAATGACAAGGAGCTTCCTGTTTACGGCGATGGCTTGAATGTGCGCGACTGGGTGTACGTCTATGACCACTGCACGGCTATATGGAAGGTCTTAACCGAAGCTGAGGCCGGCGAAATTTACAATATCGGCGGCTGCAATGAAAAGACAAATCTGGAGGTGGTAGGACTAATCCTGGAGCGGCTTGGCAAACCAAAGTCTCTCATAAAACACGTGACCGACAGGCCCGGTCACGACAGACGATACGCCATCGACTCAAGCAAGATAGTTGAACAGCTAAGCTGGCAGCCTTCGGTAACTTTCGAGGAAGGTATTAACAAGACCATAGACTGGTACCTGCAGAATCAGGAGTGGCTCAGGAATGTAACCTCGGGCGAATACAAGAAATATTACGATTCCATGTATTCGGGCCGGTAAAACCGACAGTTTCACGCCTTGTTCAAAATCAAACCAACGCTGAAACTTCATACCATAGAAAGAGGCAATTGTCCCCGTTTTTTCCGGCTGCGGCAAATTTGAAAAGCAATTACCGTAAGCGCCGGTCATTCTGCAGCGAAAAGGCGAAAAGAAGAGTTCATATTGACAATCAAGTCGTTACCGCCGCAATATGGTTGCGCGGATGAATCTTTGTCCGCGAAAGCGATTGTTTTCAGTCTGGGTGTTACCGGTAGTCTCGAAAATCCTTCATCCAGTCCGGCCAGGGATTTGGCGGAAATGGGTCGGAGAAACCCAGTGGGCTTGTGAACCACTTGCGATTCCACCTGAGCTCCCACAACTCCTTAAGTCCGGCTTTTCTAACAGATTTGTCCACAAAAAGGACATTTATCGCCTCGTGATGTCGGTTGAGGCAGCAATCCCTTATTTCATCCAGATTCTCTGTGCTCCCAGGGGCACCCCCCCCATATATCTGACCATCGAACTCCGGTGGTTCGTCCCAGTGCAATGGAGTAAAGCCTTTCCTGGCTGCATCGGCCAACAGCGGCACGTTAGCAGTACCTTTAACATAGATTGTCTTCCAGTTTTTTCCTTTATCGCGCACATTATCGAAGTCCTGAGTGAACCACTGGTTCAGGCCATAGCTGCCGAGATATATAACAATCTGTGGGTTTTGCTGGGTACCGACGTCAAAGTCGTCCCGCCAGGCTGTGAATTTTCCGCCCCTTCCTCCCCCTCCAGGATCGGCTGTTGTAGCCATTGGGCACAGGGCTAACTCAGGGTTCTTGTAGTATCCTTTCAATGGCTCGATCCAGTCCATGCCGTCCCCGACCTTGCCGTCGTAATCATCTGTATACATCGCCCAGACAAGGCCCCATTGCTTCAGGGTTGCCTGACAGGCAACAGCCTTTGCCTGTCGCCTGACGGCTGCCAAAGCCGGCATCAACAGCATCAGCAATAACGCGATAATGGCAATTACCACCAGAAGCTCTATTAACGTAAAGCCTGTTCGCCTGTACATTGCACTACCCTTATTCCACTATGTGGCCGATTTGAAGATACTTATCACTGCACATTAGTTCAGATGCGCAAAATCGCACTTCTGTTCCGCTAATTTCGACCACAAAGCCTCATGTTGGGTTTTTCACATACTACCATATTGTACCAAAATTGACAACCAAATGCACGGGTTTTCCAGTAAATCTGAAGACAGTTTTTTTCTTACCGCCTCTGGCGTCAGAGACTGAAATGCTGGGCGGCCATTTGAGTTGCCCTTTCGCCAATGGCCGGAGTTGCTGTGGCCGCCAGCGAGGGTGCATTCAAGATATTGGTGGAGTTAACGCCCTTTTCGATTTTGAAGTCCTCGAGCAGCTCGCCGTTTGGCCCAAGCGCCTGGGCACACACCCTAACCTCGCAAAGGTTTACCAGCTCACCTTGATTTTGGCGACTTAGTTGCACTTATGAGTTGAATACGCTATGCAAATTATCTCCGGTTTTCCACAGGATAACGGCAGATGACAGCACAGCCGCGCACAGGCGGTCAAGCGCAAATGTCAACGCCGAATTTGCGTTTAATTTTCTTGCAGTGCTCAGCGGCAGAATGTAAAGTGGTGCAGGTTTGCCAAGATAGGTTCTCTTGGGAAAAAGGCAAGGTGTACGGTCTTCAATAAGGGCGATTAGCTCAGCCAGGCAGAGCAGCTGACTCTTAATCAGCGGGTCACAGGTTCGATTCCTGTATCGCCCATTAGGTCTTGTGGGTAGCTGTGAGCGGCCTACTTCTCCGCTTCATTTTGGCCCGCAAAAGGCTCAGTAGATTACAAAACCTACTTCTTGCGGAATATCTGGCGGTGCCTTGAGCGTATCTAATGGACCAACTGCAATTTGGGGGACTAAAATGGCGGTGAGATGCGCCATGGGGGCAAGTGGCTGGGCCGTAATTTCTGAAAAACTGTTGCAATTGTTGGCGGCGGCGGTTAGGATTTGGGCGAATCGAGGTTGTGGGCAATGGCTGAGGCGACCACAAATAACGATAAGCGTGATAAAACCGATAGCCCGGCTGTGAGCGGTGCCGTCACAGAATTTGTTAACAGCCTGAGCGCCGAGCAGCGTATGCTTGTTATTCTCAAGGCGCAGCTGTATGGCGGGACCTGGGAGCCGATGCTGGACGACCTGCGAAATCGGCTGGCCGGCAAGCCCTATATTTTTAAGCTGGCCAACCGAATACAGGATGATATTGAGCGGATTGAAGAGATGTCGGCATTTGAGGCTGAGCATAATATTGACCTGGCCGACCATGTTGATTTGCACTGAAACGGTGCTGAAAGCGCGGGCTTGTTGTTGGGTTGCTGCGAGGAGTTATCAAAATGGCAGAAGCAGGGCGGTGTAGATTTGTTCTGGTGGTGAGTTTTTTTGTTTTGGTTGCGGCGATGCCGGGATTTTCTCAGGAAGGGAAATCCGAGCGGCTGGTTCGGCCGGAAATGCTCAAGCATGAGCGGGGCCAGTTGAAGATACTGTGGGAAAATAAGTTTCCTATAAGCAAGTCGGAGACTTTGAAGCACCTGTTTATTCTCGGTGAGCGCATCTATGGGCTTTCAAGCCGCAATTACATGGTCTCTTTGAACAGGAAAACGGGTGACGCGATACTGTCATTCAGCGGGAATCTGGCGCCGGCTGGTGTGCCGGTTACCGGGTTTGACCTTTATAAGAACGGGCTTTTCACCATAATCGGTGATAAGCTTGTTGAGCTTAATCCGAAATCGATTAGAAACCGCATGGTCAGGCGTCTGGAGTTTGGCCCGGTTTGTCCTGCAGCCCGTAATGAATCGTATTTTTATATTGCTGGCGCCGACGGGCGTGTGCATACCCTTCGTTCTGATAATAAGCTTCAGGTTTTCGAGGCCGCCGCACCGGCTGATTCTGCAATCACTTCGATTGTTGCCGACCCGAATTTCGCGGTATTTGGCACCGATGCCGGGGACGTTATCAGTATTACGCCGGACAGGGCCAAGCTGCTGTGGAAATTTAAGGCCGGTGACGCTATTGTCGCCCCGATTGTAAAAGCTGGAAACTCGCTGTTTGTTGCCAGCAAAGATACGTACGTCTATAAGCTCAACACAGAAGTGGGAAGCAACGCTGTTTGGAAGTACCGCGCAGGCGGTATTCCTGATAGGGGGCCGCGAGTTACGCAGGACGTGGTTTATCAGTATGTCAGGAGTAAAGGCTTGACGGCGATAAGCCGCAAAGGCGGCAAGGCAATGTGGCGGCTCGGCGAAGGTCGTGATTTGTTGGCCCAGTGGCAGGCAAAGGCCTATGTCATTACAAACAAAGGCACACTCGTGGTGATGGATAATAACAAGGCTAAACGGCTGTATTCGATTAGCTGTCCACTCGTTTCAAGATATGCAGCGAATACGGTGGATTCGAAAATCTATATTGCCGACAAGTCAGGCCTGATTGCGTGTTTGGAGCCGGTTGAGTAGTCGGCGTCCGTTGCAATGCGGGCTGAATTCGACCGGTAATTTCCGAAAAAAGTGCGAATTAGTAATGGGACTTTTTTAAAAGGATGGAACTCAAATGGATGTGAAAATTAAGACGGCGTTGGTTAGTGTTTCGGATAAGGAAGGGGTTGTTGATTTTGCCAAGAAGCTCCAGCAGATGGGCGTTAAGATAATCAGTACTGGTGGAACGGCAAAGAAACTCGGCGCAGCAGGGGTGAGCGTTGTTGGAGTTGAATCAGTCACGGGGTTTCCGGAGATGATGAACGGCAGAGTAAAAACGCTGCATCCGAAGATTCACGGCGGCTTGTTGGGGCTTCGTGACAATTCAGAGCATACAGCCGCGATGAAGCAGCACGGTATTGAGCCGATAGATTTGGTGTGCGTGAATCTCTATCCTTTTGAGCAGACAGTTGCCAGAGGCACCTGCACACTCGAAGAGGCGATTGAAAATATTGATATCGGCGGGCCGAGTATGCTGCGGTCGGCTGCGAAGAATCATAAATTCGTAACGGTTGTAACAAGTGCGCTGCAGTATGACAGGGGCATGGAGGAGATGGAGAAAAACAGCGGCGCCGTGAGCGAACAGATGCGCAGCGAACTGGCGCGAATCGCTTTTGGACTGACGGCATCATACGATGCGGCAATAGCGAAATATCTCAATGGCAAAGCCGGCGTCGTGTATCCGGAGAGGGTTTCGATTGCTTTGAGCAAAGCGGCGTCCCTTCGGTACGGCGAGAATCCTCACCAAACCGCAGCGTATTATAAGCTGGCATCGAGCGGCGAGACATGTGTCAGCAGCGCCAAATTGTTGGAGGGCGGAAAAGAGATTAGTTTCAACAATCTTCTGGATACAAATGCCGCCTTTGAACTGGTGAAGGAATTTGACGAGCCTGCGGCGGTTGTTGTCAAGCACCTTAATCCGTGCGGCTGTGCGATTGATGAGGACATCTGTGAGGCGTACAGAAAGGCCTACGAGGGCGATGTTGTCAGTGCATTCGGAAGCATAGTGGCACTTAATAGAAAGGTCGACGTGAAATTGGCGCAGACGATTATGGAGTCATACAGCCGATTCGGCAAGGCCAAAGGCGCCGGTGGGTTTTTCGCTGAAGTGATTATCGCGCCGGAGTTTGAGCCGGCCGCGATTGAGATAATCAGAACGCTCAAGGCCTGGGGCGGTAGGGTGCGCTTGATGCAGACCGGGCCGATTGACAGGGCAAAGATTGACAGCGGCGAGTTTGACGCCCGGTGCGTCGTCGGCGGTATGCTTCTGCAGAGGCGGGATTTGGTTGGCTGGGAGCCGGATGAACTGACGTATCCGACAAAGGCCAGGCCCACAAGCGAGCAGCTCGAGGATTTGAGGATTGCGTGGCTGACGGCCAAGCGGGTAAAGAGCAACACTATCGTGCTTGTCAAGAACAGGCGAGTGCTCGGGGTCGGGGCCGGTCAGATGAACCGTGTGGAGTCGGGTCTGATTGCGATGAAGCACGCCGGCGACGAGGCCAAAGGCTCCGCGATGGCTTCGGATGCGTTCTTCCCGTTCCCGGATAATGTTGACAATGCCGCCGAAGCCGGCATCGCCTCGATAGTCCAGCCGGGCGGCTCAAATAAAGACGATGAAGTAATCGCCGCCGCGGACAAACACGGCATCGCAATGGTCTTTACAGGAAAACGGCACTTTAGGCATTGAGTTCGTAGTTCGTAGTTTTTAGTTCGTAGTTGTTTTTAGTTCGTAGTTCTTGGTTGGTAGTTCGTAGTTGGTATTGAATGATTTGGGTCTTGTTTCCGGAGAGTTTGCGCATTTTGAATGGTCAGAAAATCACCGCGCGCAGTCCGGATTCAGGCGCATACTCCATACCTATCAAACACTTGGCCTGTTAACCGCACAAACCTTCAATTGATAAGCCCAATCTTAGCGAACGTTAATCTGATTACGCTCTACGTCTTCTCAAAACCGCCAATGTACCCAAGCCGAGCAGCAAAAGCGTCGCCGGTTCGGGAGCCCTGATGGCAATGCTTCCAATAACGGTAACGTCCCCTGTGTACGGAGAGGGATTAACCCACCCTGTGGTCTCGCTGAAGGTGATTTCGGATGTGCCGATTTGGTAGCCCGGAAGCTGTAATGCCTCGATGCCGTTATTGACCTGAATCGTTGTTACTTCCGGCTCGTAGGTCGGCTCACCTCCATTTATCCACCCGGCTGCGTCGACCGCAACGTAGATGTCGGTATTTTCGGCTTTGAGGTCAGCAAAGCCCACCCACCGGTCTCCGACATTGGCTATCAGCCAGTCGTTTTGCTGCGGCATGGTAAAATGGCCAGGGCTATCTTCCACAACAGTTCCAATAGCATGGTGTGCAACACGGTTATCGTTGAGAAAACGCTGCTGAGTTGACGTATCGGTGGCCCACCACGATTTATTAACCTCTGCCTTATCCTCCTTAGGCAGATCACCATCGTAAATAGGGTCGCCGATCCTAATCCCCAGAATCGTGTTCCACACCTTGAGGTTGACATCCCTGCTTTTGTCAATCTCGACGTCGGCAGCCATAGCTGTTTCTAAAATGCTGCTCATTGCCAACATCGCCACCACCGTAACTATCATACCACACATTCTTGTCGAAAACGCCCAATCGACATGCCGATTGTAAGTTCTCATTTTAACTCTCCTAACTTTGTTTTGTTACTCTCCTAAATTCCTCACAAAAACAACATCTTGCGCATCATAGCGCGTGGTTTCTCCCATACTGGGCACAAACGGCTCAATATGAACCTGCTTTAAGGCAGTTTCAACTCGGTCATTTCGTGCTCCTTTCCCCGGCAAATTGCCGGAATGTTCCTTTTTTACCGCGAAGACCACTAAATTCATTGGGTATTTTGGCCTGCGGTTAACTGTTTTACTTTTTAATTGAACACGTTTTTGGAAAGGAAACACAGCCGGGCCAGTGCCCAGCAAGGACCCTTCCGCCTCCATATCTTTCCTTGCTGACCACTGCGTGAATTGCAGGGCTGACAAAGTAGATACTCAAGACAAAAGAGCTACTTTACCAGCGTTAGTATTATATTGCGTGAAGGTGCCGGATGTCAAGCTTTTTTTGTATTTTTTTAGCTTTTTTTTAAGCCTGCCTGATTGGCCTTCGTAACATGAGCATTTACAAGGTGTGAGAAACATCCGTGTGGACAAAAATTTATCCGAAATTGGCGGTAAAGACTATTTTCGCTGCGCCGGACAAATCGCTTTTGGGGTTTTTCGAGCGGATTTTGGCTGTTGGGTGATGCTTCTTCTTTTGGTTTCGCCCGCAGTCAGGTTGGGTATTTGGAGCCGGATTGCTCTTGCTGACACCGCTTTAAAATTGAGCTTGTTGAGTTAGCGTTCCCGGCCGCCCGGCCATTGTCCGTTAAGCATTGGGTGTGGTTTCAACTCTGATGGGTCAATGACGACGTGTTTGATTTTTCGCCGCTTGTATGTATAGGTTATGTGCACAAGGCCGTCATTGGTCTGGATTACGGCCGGGTAGGAGAATTCGCCCTTTATGTTCTCCAGCACGAGAGCGGCCTGCCAGGTTATGCCGTCATTTGACACCGCCACGTTCAGGGGCGAGCGTCTTCTGGGGGTATGGTTATAAACCAGCAGATGTCGACCATCCTTGAGTGTAACCGCATCTATACCGGCGTTTGGGTTCGGCAGTATAGTAGCGGTCATCCTCGACCATGTTCTGCCGTTATCGCTCGACCAGCTCTGGAGGATGTTATTTTCACGGCCGCTGCGGCAAAGTGTCTGGATACGTCCATCGGCGTGAGTCAGAATTGTTGGCTGAATAGCGCTGAACTTGTTTCGGTTGTTGAGCGGACCAGCCGAAGCCCAGGAATAGCCTAAGTCTCCGGTCCACTGCATATAGACTTCCCAGCCCCTGTCCTCAGAGCTTGTCGGACACAGAATTGTACCATCGTCAAACTGGATGGGCTTGTTTTTGACAGGCCCCCAGATACCGTCAGGCAGGCGTCTGGCTTTCGACCAGCTTTTGCCGTTGTCGTCGGAAGTCTTGAGCATCCCCCACCACGAGCTTGGGCTTGGGCCGACCTTATAAAACAACATCAGCGGGCCATATCTCGGCTTAAACAATACAGGGTTCCAGCAGGGAAAACGCTTGTCCGGCGATTGTATACCGTTGGCAGCTTCGACCGGCGGCGACCATTGCTTTCCATCGTGGCGGGAGAGCCAGATTCCAACGTCGGGATTGCTCTCCTCTGTTCCGCCGAACCACGCAGCTACGAGACCGGACTGCGTCTGGGCGATTGTCGAGGCGTGGCACTGTGAGAAGGGCGCCTCGGTAAAGATAAACTCGCCCTTGACGATGCCCGTCTGCCACGGGCCCCGGGAAGCTTTTGAGGCCTTTGAATCAGCCACTAATGTGCCTGACAGCAGGCAAATCGTTAAAACTGCTGCTACTGTAGTTTGCGCGGCAAGTTTCAAATCTTTCCGATAGTGTTTCATCATAAAGTACTCCTTGTTTGTGCGGCCCAAAGTCCGGCTCGGTTTGAACCGGCAGTAATTCGGCGCGCTGCTACTTTTTTGACTTCGATTTCAGGCCTGCGGCTTTTCGGAGTTTGGCGGTCATATCGGTTTTTTCCCAGGTGAAGTTGGCTCCC
>JAUWIU010000060.1 GCA_030608075.1 Phycisphaerae bacterium | reverse complement strand
GGCGCACAAGAGGCCTGCGAGTTTATCAAGAAGGTGGACTTCAAGCCGTCACAGGTCGCCTTTGATGCGGCGTTCGAGAAATAGCAATTACAGGAAAGATTAGTATGGCTGGCAAAAATAGTCTCAGTGCTCCTTCGCCAAGGCTTCGGAGCGTCTGCGACCGGCGTCAGTTCCTGAAGGGAGCAGCCGGCACCGCTGTGGGAGCAGTGGGGTTTCCGTATATTGTTTCTTCGTCGGCTTTTGGTAAAGCCGGAAGCGTGGCGCCAAGCGAGCGAATTACTATGGGTTGTATTGGTGTTGGCTGGCAGGGCGGCAGCAATATGAACTCATTTCTTCGCGAAAAAGACTGTCAAATTGTTGCCGTCTGTGACGTCGACAAAAACCATCTGCAAAGTGCGGTCAATCGCGTTAATAATCAATACAAAAACAAAGACTGTGCAACGTACACGGATTATCGAGAGCTATTGGCGCGTGATGATATCGATGCGGTCTCGCTTGGTCTGCCCGACCATTGGCATGCGATTCCTGCTGTAGAAGCTGCGAGGTCGGGCAAGGACATTTTCGGTGAAAAACCTCTCTCGCATAATCTAAGGGAAGGCCGTGCTATGTGCGATACGGTCAAACGTTACAGCCGAATCTGGCAGACGGGTAGTTGGCAGCGCTCGGAGACCAATTTCCGCTTTGCCTGCGAGCTGGTTCGTAATGGTCGCATCGGCAGAATACATACGGTTGAAGTGGGGCTTCCTTCGGGCCATACCGACTTTGGCAAGACCATGGGGCAAGAAGGTATTTGTCCGCCGCCCATAGATCTTGATTATAACTTCTGGCTTGGGCCAGCGCCATACGAGCCATATTGTCCGGCGCGTGTACATAAGAACTGGCGGTGGCACCTGGACTACGGTGGTGGACAGTTGATGGATTGTGGCGGGCACCACGTCGATATCGCTCACTGGGGTATGTATATGGACTACGGCGGCCCTTACGAGATGGAAGGCTCCGGGGAATATCCGAAAGACGGACTATGGAACAGCCCTACAAGGTATCAACTAACAGCGAAATATCCTAACGATATTACGATGACTATCGCCGGCGGGCACAATGATATTCGCGGCGGGACAAAGTGGATAGGCACAGACGGATGTGTCTGGGTTAATCGCGGCAATATAGACGCACAGCCTAAGAAGCTTCTCGAAGAGAAGTTCGGACCGGATGAGATACATCTGTTTCGTTCGCCCGGGCATTGGCGTAACTTCCTTGACTGTGTCAAAAGTCGGGAAACAACGCTAACACCTTGTGAGGTTGCACACCGCTCGGCAACTCCAGGCCACTTAGGACAGATTGCTATGCTATTGGGGCGCAAGATACGGTTTAATCCAAAGACCGAAGAAATACTCGATGACCCGACTGCAACGAGCTTGCTCGGAAAAGCAATGCGCAGCCCGTGGCACCTATGATATTGACTATTGACTATTTACTATTTATTATAGAGAACTAGTTATTCGTTTAATGAGATATGATTTTATGAATCCTTTGTTAAAAGGGTGAAAGATGATTGTTATTTATTAGTCGCAAGAAAGGAGCATTCTTATTATGAAGAAAAGAGAACTTAATCGACGTCAGTTTTTGAAAAGTGCGACCGGTGTAACCGCCGGCGCAATAGCATTTCCATATATTGTTTCTTCATCAGTGTTGGGTCAAGCCGGCAGTGTTGCGCCGAGCAACCGCATCGTGATGGGCGCCATCGGCGTAGGCTCAATGGGTACGGGCGATCTGCATGGTTTTCTGAATAAAAAGGAAGTTCAAACAGTGGCCGTTTGTGATGTTGATAAAGCTCATCGCGACAGGGCCAAGAAAATCGCAGATGACAAATATGGAAATAATGATTGCAAGACGTACCTGGATTTCCGCGAGCTAATAGGTCGTGGTGACCTGGATGCCGTCCAGCTTGCTATGCCGGACCAGTGGCATTCCATTCCTGCGATTGCCGCTGCCAGGGCCGGTCTGGATATTCATGCTCAAAAGCCGCTGGCGCGAACGATTCGTGAAGGTCGGGCGATATGCGATGCGGTGCAGCGCTACGGTAGGGTCTGGCAGACCGGCAGTCAACAGCGGTCAAGCTCGAACTTCCACCGCGCCTGTGAATTAGTTCGCAACGGGCGTATCGGCAAAGTACAGAAGGTTGAGGTTGGTCTGCCGACCGGCGGGACACACAGGCTATCAAAACCATTGCCGGTACCGGAAGGACTGGACTGGAATATGTGGCTTGGTCCTGCACCGTGGAGACCGTATTGCGATTTTGGTAGTGGAAACTGTCATTACCAATGGCGGTGGATTATGGACTATTCCGGCGGCCAGTTGACCGACTGGGCGGGCCATCACATCGACATTGCTCACTGGGGTTTGGGTCTGGAGCGGACTGGGCCGGTCGAAATCGAAGGCCGAGGGGTCTATCCTCGAGATGGGCTTTATGATACTCCGTATGAGTATAAATTTACCTGCAAATATGCCAATGGACTGACGATGATTGTCGCAAACAACAAACAGGTTTTGCAGGGCGTAAAGTGGTATGGAGAATCGGGTAAGTGGATATATGTCAAACGCGGCAAACTTGAGGCTAATCCCTCAAGTGTTTTGGAAGATGTCATCGGCCCAGATGAAATCCAGTTGTACAAAAGCCGGGACCATAAGCAAAACTTCCTGGACTGCGTCAGGAGTCGTAAAGAGACTGTTGCCCCTGCGGAGATTGGGCACCGCTCCATAAGTGTCGCATTGTTAGGTGAAATTGCAATGCTAACCGAGAGGAAACTGCGCTGGGACCCTGAGAAGGAAGTCTTCATCAACGACGATGAGGCCAACAGGATGCTGTCACGGCCGATGCGCAGTCCGTGGCACTTATAAAGGTAAAAATTTCAAAATAGAAAGGAGCAAAGATGATTCGAAAATTAAAAAATGTCAAGATTATATTGCCTGGCATTTTGTGTTTGTTACTGCTGACAGGCATTGTGCAGGGGGCTTCGCCGGCGAAACTGCGGGAAGTAACGTCCGAGGAAGTGCAAAAGATAAAAGATGCATTGCCGAGAAGAGCAACCATTAGAGTGGACAAGCCGCGGAAACTGCTGGTTTTCTGGCGGTGTGAAGGATTTTTCCACGGTTCTATACCGGTGGCCAATAAGGCGCTCGAATTGATGGGCGAAAGAACCGGAGCGTACGATGTCGTAATCACCGACGATTATTCGGTGTTCACAGCCCAGAAGCTCAAGCAGTTTGACGCTGTGTGTCTGAATAATACGACGCAACTGAAGTTTGACCCCAAAGAAAGCCCTGAGCGGTGTAAGGCCCTGATGGATTTTGTCAAGGGCGGAAAAGGGATAGTTGGTATCCACGCAGCCACGGATAATTTTAACCAATGGCCTCAAGCAAGGGAAATGATGGGCGGAAAATTCACCGGCCATCCCTGGGGAGGCGGCGGGACCTGGGCGATTAAGATTGACCAGCCGGACCATCCTCTTATGAAGGCCTTCAAGGGTAAAGGCTTTAAGATAAAGGATGAGATTTACAGAACCGACCCGCCACAGTATTCGCGCCAAAAGCAGCTCGTATTGATGAGTCTCGATATGAGCGATGAGAATACACAAAAGCGTTCAGAGAAAGCTACCGATGCAGATACAGGCATAAGCTGGGTCAAGACCTGGGGCAAAGGACGGATATTCTACTGCTCATTAGGGCACAACAACCACATCTTCTGGAACCCGGCGGTATTGCAGCATTATCTCGACGGAATTCAGTTTGCATTTGGTGACTATAAAGTTGATACAAAACCGAAACCTATGGTTAGTTCAGGAAAGGGAATAGAAATGGCGACATTACAGGAATTAGCTGAAAAGTTAAAGACGTATGATTGGGGCCAGAGCCGATTGGCGCTGACCGAGGTGAGCGATATCATAAAAAAGGCACACAGCTCACCAGCGGAACTGAAAAAGATTGAGAAAAGTCTTCTGAGTGTGCTCACCTCGGATGCGAAGCGGGCCGGCAAGCAGTTTGTCTGCAGGGAATTGAGCATTATCGGCAGCGGTGAGTCTGTGCCGGTGTTAGGTAGAATGCTTACCGATGAGGAGACCTCGGATATGGCGAGGTATGCTCTGGAGCGGATACCCGGTACGGCAGTCAATGATGTGTTGCGAAGAGCCTTGAGAAAAGCGAAGGGCAAACCGCAGGTCGGCATAATCAATTCATTGGGTCAGCGCCGAGACATAAGAGCGGTTCGTGCTCTGAGCGGACTTGTTGGCAATCCCGATGAAACGGTAGCTGTTGCCGCTGCCGCCGCTCTTGGCCGAATAGCCGATTCCAGGGCCACCGAAGCGCTGTCAGCAGCAAAGGATAAAACAAGCGGCAAATTGCAAAATCTGGTTTTGGATTCTTATTTGAAGTGCGCCGACCAGCTTGTAGCCGAGGGCAATAAAGCCAAGGCCTTAGCTATCTACAAAGAGCTCCAGAAAGAGGGTATGCCCAAACCGATACGTACCGCCGCACTGCGAGGTATGCTTATCGCGGCGAAAAGGTAAAGACGAAAAATGAAAATCAAGTGCACAAGTCAGAAGTCAGAAGTCAGAAGACAGAAGACAGAAGTCAGAAGTCTTGTAGGGTGGGGCTTGCCCCACCAACTTCGTCTCGGTGGGCTAAAGCTCACCCTACAGCTTTTGTTAGTGTGTTTTTGTGCTGTTTGCTTTGCGGCTGCCGAGCAGCAGGACGATGCTATCGGGATAGTCCTCGACATTCTCAAGAGCGGCGACCAGGAGATGCAGGCAGTGGCCATAGCGATGGTAAAAGATATGTCGGGGACAGAAGTAACACAAGCTTTAGCCAAAGAGCTGCCGAACCTTTCGGTTACCAGTCAGGTACAACTGTTGTCCGCCTTGGGCGATCGCGGTGACGCTGCTGCTTTGTCGGCGGTTATTACCGCTGTAAAGGCCAAGAACGAGTCCGTTCGGATTGCAGCTTTGAAGGCATTAGGGCAATTAGGTGACGTCTCAAGCGTGAGCTTATTGGCAAAAACGGCGGCTGCGGCCAGAGGCGCCGAACAAAAAGCCGCTCGCGAGAGCCTGTATCGTTTGCGAGGCCCAAAGGTTGATGGAGCAGTTTTAGCAGGCATCACAAAGGCAGAACCAAAGACAAAGGTTGAGTTGATTAAGAGTGCGGGCGAGCGCAATATCTCCGCAGGTGTAAGTGTTTTGCTAAAGACCGCAAAGGATTCGGACCGCAAAGTTCGAGTTGAATCGTTCAAGGTCTTAAAGGTCATTGCCGGCCAAGAGCATTTGCCGGCGCTGGTTGAGCTTCTGTTGAATTTGCAAAGCTCATCCGACGGCAATGAGGCCCAGAAAATGGTAGCTGCCGTTGCCCATAAAATCGAGGACAAGAACCAACAAGCTGAAGCGGTGTTAGCTGTGCTGCCTTCGGTTAAGGACATCAAAAAACAGTGCTCTCTGTTGAGCGTATTAGGTAAAATAGGCGACAGCAGCGCTTTGCCCCGGCTTCGCAAAGCGCTGAACAGCGACAACATTGAGAGCAGAGGTGCCTCTATACGTGCGCTGGCAGAGTGGCCTACTTCTGAGCCGGCGGTTGACCTGCTGAAAGCAGTTCAGAACTCCGAGAACAGAGTACATCGAATATTGGCACTGCGTGGTTTTATCCGCCTGCTTGGGCTTTACAGTAAGAGGACGCCCGAAGATACGATTGAAATGTATAAGAAGGCAATGAGCCTGGCACCGGATACGATTGAAAAAAAAGGGGTTCTTTCAGGTCTGGCCAAAACCAAATCTCTTGACGCACTGCAAATGGCAGCAGGTTATCTGGAGGACAAGACTTTATTCAGAGAGGCGGAATTTGCGGTGGTTAAAATCGCCGGGGACATTTACGAAAGCTTTCCTCGACAAACCAGGGATGTATTAGAGAATATTGTGCAAACCTCGAAGAATGAGCCGTTGCGTCTGCAGGCGCAGGAAGTGATAAATCTAATTAAAACGAATTAACAGGAGAAAAAGTTATGGTTATACAGGTAAGAAGTCAGCTTTGTCCCCTGCTCTCTGTCCTTTGTTCTCTGTTGTCCGTGCTGTTGTCCTCTTGTGCGGGTCCGCTGGGAGGTAACCCTGTCGTTGAAGCGAGAAAGGCAATACTGAGCGCCGATACGGCAATGGGCGACTGGGAAGGAAACTGGAAACTTGAAGACGAAAGCGATTCGGGACAGTTGGTTGCGCAGGTGATAGCTTTGGGTAAAGGCAAGTACAGGGCTAATTTCCTGAGAGAGTTTGATACACGCGAGGAACATTTGGCGATGCTTGATGGCCGGCGCGACGGCGCAGCAGTGCGTTTTGCAGGACGAGCCGTACTAAGCGACGGCGGTATCCTTGAAATCCGGGCGGTTATTGAAGGCAGCAAGTTCAACGGCAGTTTCAAGGGAGACAAAGTCGGCAGCTTTGAAATGGAACGGGCGATTCGGATTTCACCTACACTTGGAGAAAAGCCGCCGAAAGGTGCAACAATACTGTTTAACGGCAAGAACTTCAAAGAGTGGAAACATACGGACAAAAAAGAGGGCGAGGATGAGGTGAAATGGGAGCTTGTTGACGGTGCGATGAGAGTCAAGCGCGGCACCGGTTCGATCATAACAAGGAAGCAATTTACCGATATCAGGCTGCACATAGAATTTCGCACGCCATTCCTGCCCGACGCTCGCGGTCAGGGACGCGGGAACAGCGGGGTGTATCTGCAGGGCCGATATGAAGTGCAGGTACTTGACAGCTACGGCCTTGAAGGCAAAGACAACGAATGCGGCGGAATCTATAGCGTTGCGCAGCCGCTTGTGAATATGTGTGCGCCACCGACACAGTGGCAGACTTACGATATTACTTTCCGTGCGCCGCGGTTCGACGGTGCCGGTAATAGGATCAGTTACCCCACCTTAACGGTAGTCCATAACGGCGTGAAGGTGCACGAGAAGACAGAAGTGCGTGGGCCGACAACTGCGTCACTGGGCGGCAAGGCTGCCGATCCCGAGGGTATATACCTGCAGGACCACGGCAATCCTGTACAATATCGTAACATTTGGCTGGTTGAATTGTAGCTGATTGAGTTCGTTATGTGTCGGTTTTGAATACTTGCTATCAACATGGTTTCAACAATTTATTATGGCGTTTATTTTTGAAGGAATTCTGATATGAAAAATCGGAAACAAATTACCAAACAGCAGTCCCTGAGACTCCTAACGGAGGGCAAGAAGATGTCTCGACGTGATTTTGTGGGCGGTGCTGCGGCGGCAGCGATGGCATTTACAATTGTGCCCAGCCAGGTGTTGGCTGATCCACCGAGTAACAAGCTGAACATTGCCTCTATTGGTGCAGGGGGTATGGGGGGCAGCAATACAAGAGCGTGTGC
>JAUWIU010000036.1 GCA_030608075.1 Phycisphaerae bacterium | reverse complement strand
GTATCTCGTATGTCGGCTTGTGTGCCGGCCATTCAGTCCCAAATATTGGGGTAATCCTTTATCTGGTCGTAGGTAAAGACGGGGCCGTCTTTGCAGACATAATACTTTCCAATCATGCAATGGCCGCATTTTCCTACGCCACAGCTCATATTCTTTTCCATGGACAGGTATATATCTTCAGGTGCAAATTTAAATTCGAGCAATTTGAACGTCGCAAATTTCATCATGATGGGTGGGCCGCACACCACTGCTACGGCGTTTTCGACATCTATGTCTGCCGGGTCGAGTATCGTGGTTACCACACCGACATTGCCGCTCCAGCCGTCATTGCCTACGTCGACTGTAAGCTTCATATCTACGCCGTTAATCTGCTGCCAGGGGCCGAAGAGCATGTTTTTGTAAATAAAATCTTCTGGGCTTTTGGCTCCGTATCGACAGGTAATAGATTTGAAATCCTTTATTCTGTCGACCAGCGTCAAGAACAAGGAGCGTATCGGTGCCAGCCCTACACCCCCGCCCACAATATAAACCTCTTTGCCGACAAAGTTGTCAATAGGATAACCGTTGCCGTATGGGCCGCGAATTCCAACTTTTTGCCCGTTTTTGCATTCGTGTAACAGAGTTGTTACGCGTCCGGCTTTCATAATGGTGATTTCCATCTTATCCGTTTGGGCTGGGGAGGACGAAGGCGTAAAAGGCGCTTCACCAACACCTGGTAAAGTCAACTCCACGAATTGGCCCGTTGTGAACCTAAACTCTTGTTGCGGTTTAACAACAAAAGTTTTTATCGTTGGAGATTCATCTATAATATCAACGACCTCGCCATTTATTGGTTGGTAGAGATTATGGTTCATTTTACAAGTTTCGCTTGTTCCTTATCCCAATCTTGGTCTTTATTTCGGTGTTCTTCACTTAATTTTTTCAACACGTCCTTAATATCTATTCCGCCGGCACAAGCATCGATACATCTTCCGCAACCGACACACATATCAAGGCCGTATCTGTCGAGAAAATAAACAAACTTGTGCATAAAACGGTGTTTGAGTCTGTCACCGAGTATCTTGTGTGGATTTGCCCCGCCGGCCACAGCGGCATAGCTAAGCCTTATGCAACTGTCCCACATTTTCATCTTGGCAAAGTAATCCTTACTCCGGGTGTCGTAAAGGTAAAAACAGTGACATGTAGGGCAAACTCTCGTGCAGGCCTGACATTCCACACAATTTTTCGCTTCGGCATCATATACCGCGCTGTCCTGACAGCTTTGCACAATTTCTCTGACAGGTGCGTTAAACTGAAGTTCAACGTTGTTTTGCTCAAGCCGGCTTCGTATCTGAGTCCTGTTTTCACTACGCTCAGCTAACAACGCATCAGGCACATCAGCAAAAAGCTCAGAGTGCTTTTCTATAAAATTTTTGCCCTTCTGTGAGCCGGTTTCGATAATAAAACCATTATTTGTTTTTGAGACGTTTAAATCAAAACCACTTTCTGAAAACCCTTGACCACCGAAAAGGTTACAAAAACAACTCTCACCGACCTGGGTGCAATCGGTTGAGATTATAAACATGTTTTCCCGCCGGTTGATGTAGAATTGGTCTTCGAATTCATTCTCAGCAAAAACCTTGTCGAGAATATCAATAGAACGCAAATCGCAGTCTTTAAGCCCGAATACAGCAAATGGCTCTACTTGTCCGACTTCGACCGGTTTCGGGAAAACAGCAGCTAATTCACACATCGGAAACAGAAATTCTTTGACCGGCGTACAAACACGAACCTCATTGAATTCTATTGCGATTGTGCCGGAAAGGTCGTATTTGCTATATGTATAATGTTCCCCGCTTTTTATGGGAACATAAAGTGCCATCTGCTCAGCCACAGCATCTAAAAATGGCTTTAATTCAGTTATAAATAGAGTTTCCATTATCTTTACCGACGTTTTAGTTATAGCTTAATTTGACCGCATATAATATGGCAAACGAGCAAGGTCCATTGCGATATCAATAGTTATTACTTTGATTTTCTTCGGTACTATTATACGGTACGGAGAGAAATTCAAAATGCCTTTTATGCCCGCTTTAACTAATGCGTCGGCAATCTCCTGTGCGGCATCTCCTGGGACAGCAATAATACCAAGGTCAATTTTTCCTTTTTTTAATCTACCAAGTTTTGAAATATTCTCAACAACAACATTGTTTATTTTTCTACCGTTTTTTTTAGGGTCGGAATCAAAAGCCGCGGCGACATCAAAACCATATATCCTGAAGCCGGGATACGCCAAAACAGCCCTTCCCAAATTGCCCGTTCCAACTAAGGCCACTTTATGACCAACATGAAGTTTGAGGATTTTCTTAATGTGCTTTATGAGCTTTTCGATATTATAACCAACTCCTGGAGTACCAAAATCACCAAAGTATGAAAAATCTTTTCTTATCAACCAGGAGTTGATGCCGAGAAAATCCGCCAGACTCTGGCTGGAGATACTCTTTTTCGATTGTTCTGACAAGAATAACAACCCTCTGAGGTAAATCGGCAATCGCCGAACGGCCTCATCCGGGATTTTACAATATCTCATAAACGACCTTGAAAGATAGTGCCAGAATTCACAAACACTAAAATTAGTGCTCACATTCTCAAAAACCGGCTGACAACCATAATATTACCACAAAGCTTCAATCTGTCAAGGAAATTTATAAATAGGAAAGAAAAAAAGGGCTCTTCGGAATAATTTGTGGGTAAAACTTCAGCGAATTTAACTCGGCAAAACAGCTCGGGGCCCCAGACAGCGAAATTGCTCCCCTGCATCCCCAATTTAGCTGTCTGCCCAACCTGTTTTGCCGAGAATAACAAGCTGAATTTAAGAGAGCCTCGGAAAAGAACGGCATTTGAAAATTTACGGTTTGTAAATACTTGTTATCAAAAGAGTTATAAGTGCGAATGGTTCTTTCGGGAGGCAGAGGTCACAGGTTCAAATCCCGGTTCTGCGATTAGTGTTGCGATTCAGATTAAAGTTTAGGCTTTTTGCGGTCTGTTTGCCGTATCGTTTCCGTGGCGCTTAAGAGCTTATATCGTATTCCCCGCCAGCAAATAGTCCTGCCGAAAGCCGAGGAAACAATCAAAGACAAAAGCAGCAACGACCATATCCAGAACAAAAGTATATCGGCAGCCATTGCAGGTTTCATCTTCGCTGTTTGCTCACTCAGGAGTTTGCTGACCATCATCTGTCGCAATATCGCGCGCACGAACTGGCCGGCAAAGAACAAAATCGGCACAGCAGCAAAAAGGGCAGCGTTATTTTTCTCGGTCGTCACCGCATAGACCGCCAGGGCAGCGGTGGCCCACAGACCAAACACCGAATATAAATTGGCGGATAATCCTACCCACCAGATTTTCGGGGCCACCACGCGCGTAATGACAAATTGTCGTCGGCCGAATTCAAAAAACTCTCGCCACGTGCTACTGTGGTACGTTGCCACTAGGCAGGCCGGAACAAAGGCTACTTTCAGGCCGGCTTTCTTTATGGAACAGGTCAGTAACAGGTCGTCGCTTAAGGCGTTCGACCAGATTTTATCGATACCGAGCCTGCGAAAGACATCAACACGGACAGCCATTGACCCGCCCCAGGCCTGGTTGAAAGGACTGTTGCCGAGCAGTTGTGCCACTTTTGCATTTACCGCCGAAAGAGCCAGACTGGCAAGATTGTTGGCTTGCGGTACAAACCAGCGGTATCCGCTCGCTACGCCGTTCCTGGGATGTCGAAGCGGGTATACTATGTGGCTGAGCCAGTTGCGGCCCACACAGGCGTCTGAATCGGCGAAGACCAACACCTCGACGTCTTCGCTGATTCTCTCGCAGCAATAAAGCAAATTATGAATCTTTTGGCTGCAGGATTTCCCCTGGCCGGCCACCCATATCCGTACGTCACAGGCCTTTGAACTATGCCCGATTTGGTCTTTAAGGTTGCACAATTTCTCATAGGCCGGGTCCGACTCATCGCCCACTACAAACCAAAGCAGATAATTCTCATAGTCCTGATTGAAAAACGACGTGATGTTTCGGTCAAAATTCGAGTCCAGACCTTTGCACGGAACAATCAATGCGGTTCTCGGCCGGTAGCCCGAACGCTCTCTTTTATATTTGCTCAGCGCATAGCGATAGTTGCGATATACCTGGACGATAAACAATAATTGCGACAAAATCAGCACCAAGGCCAAATAGTAATACCAGCCCATTAGTCGGCTCCAGGTTTCTACAGATTTGACCGTTTTATTAACGGCAGCCGCTCAGGCCATTCCCTGCCGGCCGTGTGCGGTTTTCAGGTTGTCGGCTATCTCCACGGTGCGAATATACCTGCCGTATGTTACTGTTACATTGACCGAAATCCCATCATACTCGACCGAATTACAATATGCAACAAATCTGAATTGGACACGCTCGATGAGTTTTGTTAGAGTGGTGGCGGCGCTGAAAGAGGCAATAGCGGAATGTTTGCTGCGAAAATCGGATTCGCAATTTAATTGAAGTTGCAATGTATGACCGAGTTTCCATTTCAACTTTCAATTAAGTGACGTCTGTTCACAGAAATGGTGTCGATTTGGTGAGTGCGGCTAAAAAAGATTGCGAGGGCGGCCGTGTACGGCCTGAGACGGAGGGAGGGGGCAAACTGCGGCTAATCTTTGAGGGCAGATTTGATTCTCAGAGCACCGGCCGGCTGTGGCCTGAGGTCGCGCAACTGCTTTCCCAAAGTAAGCCCAAACACCTGACAGTCGATGCAAAGCGAGTCGATTACTGTGACGGGGCCGCAATAGCGCTGCTGCTGTGGCTGCGAAGACAGCAGGAAAAAAACAAGGGCGAGTTTGCAATCGAAGGCCTGCGGGAGGAATTTGTCCGGCTTATGGAAATGCTGGAGCCGCAGGCCGTTGAACATGCCAGGAAAAAACTCGGCTTTGTACGTGGGATTGTCGAGGGCCTGGGCGGCGTGGCGGTTAACCTCTGCCGCGATTTGTACGCTCAGATTACATTTACAGGCGAGATTACGGCGGCACTGTGCAGGGTAATGATAAGGCCGAGAACAATGCGATGGAAGGACGCGTTTATCGTTGCCGAATCAGCCGGCGCCAACGCATTCGGAATCGTATCACTCATCGGTTTCCTGTTCGGACTTATTCTGGCCTTTCAGGCAGCGATACCAATGCGTGAGTTTGGCGCCGAGATATTTGTTGCCGACCTTGTGTCGCTTTCGCTTTTTCGGGTTATGGGGCCTTTGCTGACAGCGATTATTCTTGCGGCGAGGAGCGGCTCGGCCTTTGCGGCTGAGTTGGGGACGATGAAGGTTAATGAGGAAATCGACGCCCTGACGACGATGGGACTGAATCCTGTTCGATTCCTTGCGGTCACCCGCGTTACAGCGGCGATGGTCGTTACGCCGTTATTGGCGGTGTTTGCCAATCTCTTCGGCCTGCTTGGCGCAGGAGGCGTTATGGTCTCGCTGGGATTTGCGCCTGTAACATATTTCAACCAGGTTGTCGCAGCCGTTGACGTGGGCGACTTTTTTGGCGGGCTGGTTAAAGCGGTGGTCTTTGGTCTGCTGGTTGGCAGCATCGGATGCCTGCGGGGCCTGCAGACAGGCGCCGGCTCCCGCGCGGTCGGCACATCGGCAACCCGCGCAGTCGTCAGCGGCATCGTGCTGATTGTTATCGCAGAAGGTGTTTTTGCAGTCCTGTTTTATTTTCTCGGCATATAGATGGTCAATAAAACTCAGCCAATAATAACTGTCGAAAACCTTACCGCGGCATACGAGGATAACGTCATCCTTGAGGATATTTCATTTGAGATATTTCCCGGCGAGGTCTTTATCGTCCTGGGAGGGTCGGGCTGCGGCAAGAGTACTCTGCTCAAGCATATGATAGGGTTGTACAAGCCGCTGGTGGGAAGAATAGTTATCGAAGGGACGGATATCGTAACCGCCGGTGAAACACAGCGCCACGAGCTGCTGAGAAAATTCGGCGTGATGTACCAGAGCGGTGCGCTGTTTGGGTCGATGACGGTAAATGAGAATATCCGCCTTGTTCTCGAGGAGTTTACATCCCTGCCGGACGAGCTGATGGACCTTATCTGCACAATGAAGCTCAAACTTGTCGGACTGGAGGCGGCCGGCAACATGATGCCGTCGGAATTGAGCGGCGGAATGAAAAAACGAGCCGCTATGGCCAGGGCGTTGACACTCGACCCTGATATTGTTTTCCTGGATGAGCCTTCGGCGGGCCTCGACCCGATTACTTCGGCACAGATAGACCAACTGATTCTGCATCTGGCCCGCAGCCTGCGGCTGACATTTGTTATTGTAAGTCATGAGCTCTCGAGCATCTTTGCGGTGGCAGACAGAGTTGTTATGTTAGACAAACATACGAAAAATATTGTTGCCGCAGGCCCACCGGCGGAGCTCCGCGACAGCAGCGACAATCCGTGGGTTCGGCGGTTTTTTAATCGAGAGGCGCCCACAAATCTGAAGCACTGAGCCGGCAAAAGGAATTGATGCCAACAAAAAGTTACTTGTTCAGAGGGTAAAATGAGCACGAAAGCGAGTTACTTCAAGATAGGGCTGTTCGTTATCGCCGCGGTGGCCACGATTATTGCCGCCGTCATTATTCTCGCAATGAGGGAAAGGGGAGGTATCAAGCTTGAGACCTATATGGATGAATCGGTGCAGGGGCTCAACATCGGTTCGCCCGTTACGTACCGCGGAGTGCAGATTGGACGGGTAGATAAGATAACCTTTGTGGCCAACGAGTATATGGCCGCTTCGCAGTACGGCAGGTACGTGATGGTGGTGCTGTTCGTGAACGGGCGCCAGATGTTAGGGGACGATTTCCAAAACAACACTGCCGACAAAATCAAAAAGCTGGTAGAGGACGGTCTGAGAGTACGCCTGACCACAAACCCGCTTACAGGTATCTCGAACATCGAAGCCGATTATCCCTCAGACCCCATCCCGGCGCTGAAGCCGACAGCCTGGGTTCCCAAAGAACACTATAT
Source organism: Phycisphaerae bacterium (assembly GCA_030608075.1). Taxonomy (GTDB): domain Bacteria; phylum Planctomycetota; class Phycisphaerae; order Sedimentisphaerales; family Anaerobacaceae; genus JAUWIU01. Next base: position 11,497 of record JAUWIU010000036.1, on the reverse strand, counting down.
TCCGTCCGACAGAAGTATGCTGACCACATTTACACAATCGGCAGAAAAAGCGTTCAAGGCCTTGAGTGAGATAGATATTGTTAAACTGGCTCAACAACTGCACAAAGAAACCACGGGGCTGATGCATTCTCTGAATAAAGCAATTCGAGATGCGAATATACCGGCCTTGAGCGAGGCGGCATTGCAGAGACTGTCACAGATAGAGAAAATAAACGAGCAGCTTAAAGCGCTGCTTGGCGCGCCGGATGGCAAAGAAACGGCTCCTGTGCCGAAAATTATCGCAAGACTGAACATCGCGCTCGAGAGGCTCAACGAGACACTCGAGCGGATAGACCGGCTAATAATAAGCCAGAGGCCCAACATCGAGAAGATAGCAGATAACGTTCGTGAATTTTCCATGAACTTGAGAGAACTGACAGAGGCTTTGCAAAAGAACCCTTCCGGGGTACTCTATAAACCACCCAAGTCGGAGGTAGTCAAATGAGAAAAATTACGGCAGTGTATATGCTGTGTATATGGAGTGCGTTTCCTTTGATTGGGGTACTTGCCGGAGGTTGTAATCTCGGTCATGGTGACAGGCGGCATTTTTACCTGCTGGATGTCACTCGCGACGTTGCAGAACCGAGCCAGGACAAGAAAGACGCGCTTGCTGTGCGTGAGTTTGATGTGTCACCGCGTTTTCGTACTAAAGACTTCGTGTACAGAACCGATAAGTTCAGCTACGAGTCCGATTACTACCACAGCTTCCTGACCTGGCCTGAAATACTCATCTGTGAGCAGACGCGCCAGTGGCTGTCGGGAGCCGACATTTTCACAACCGTGCTGAAGCCCGGTGATGAATTGAAACCAACGCACGTTCTCAAAGGCAGCATCACGGCTTTGTACGGCGACTTCACGAGCAAATCATCCCCCAAGGCGGTTATGGCAATAAGGTTTTTCCTTCTCGAAGCCGGCCCAGACAAGTCGAGGATTCTATTGGATAAAGTCTACGATGTTTCTCTTGCCGTGAAGTTAAAATCCCCGAAAAGTCGCGTTCAAGCCCAGGACCTTGTCGAGGCCTATAACGAGTGCCTCAAGCAGGTACTGTTCGAGTTCGAAAAGGATATCAAGAATGCCCTTTCCGGGACGTAACAAGCTGCCGGATGCTGCCCGGCCAATTTATTCTCCGTAAGTGCTGCGCTTCAGATTAAATTTTAGGATGGATTTTATACTGTGTTTATGTTATTGTCCCGCATCGTCAATGGTCTTCTCGCAGCAGTAAAGGAAAGTAAAGGAAACGGCAAGAATAGATGGCTACCCAAAAGGGTCTTTGCAAATTCGGCGAAATTGAAAAGAAATGGCAGCGGTTCTGGGAGGAAAATAAAACCTTCAAGGCAATCGACTGCGACCATTCCCGAGAAAAATATTATGTGCTCGACATGTTTCCCTACCCCAGCGGCCAGGGACTGCACGTCGGGCATCCCGAAGGCTACACTGCAAGCGACATAGTTGCCCGATATAAACGAATGAGAGGATTCAACGTTCTGCACCCTATGGGCTGGGACGCTTTCGGTTTGCCCGCCGAACAGTACGCCGTGGCCACAGGAACCGCTCCGCGACAGACAACCAGCAAGAACGTCGATACTATTCGCAGGCAAATAAAGGCCCTGGGGTTCAGCTATGACTGGGACCGCGAAGTAAACACCACCGACCCCGATTACTATAGGTGGACCCAGTGGATATTTCTGAAATTCTTCAATAGTTACTTTGACCAAGCCGAGCAAAAGGCCAGGCCGATTGAGGACCTGCCTGTTCCCGAAGAACTGAGTGACGAAGAGAAACGAAAATTCATAGACGACAATCGCCTTGCCTACGAGGCCAGTGTGCCCGTCAACTGGTGCCCCGCTCTTGGGACGGTCCTGGCAAACGAAGAGGTCATCGGCGGGCTCAGCGAACGCGGCGGACACCCGGTAATCCGAAAGCCGATGCGACAGTGGATGCTGCGAATAACAAAATACGCCGAAAGACTGCTGAAAGACCTGGAGCTTGTCGATTGGCCTGAATCAATCAAAAAACTGCAGTGGGACTGGGTCGGAAAAAGCGTCGGGGCGGAGGTCAAATTCGAGGTCGACGGTTTTGACCGGGCCATCCGGGTATTTACAACTCGGCCGGATACACTTTTCGGCGCTACATATATGGTAATAGCACCCGAACTCGAACTGGTCGATGTTATTACGACGCGTGAGTATAAAGAGGCTGTCGAGAATTATCGGCGACTTGCAGCAACCAAGAGCGACCTTGACCGCACCGATTTGGCCAAGGAAAAGACAGGCGTCTTCACGGGCGCGTACGCCATAAATCCCGTGAACGGCGAAAAAATCCCGGTATGGATAAGTGATTACGTTTTGATAAGCTATGGCACCGGGGCAATTATGTCGGTACCGGCCCACGATGAAAGGGACTTTGAGTTCGCCAAAAAATTCAACCTGCCAATCATTCAGGTTGTCGAACCGCCTGACGCCCACGAAGCTGAACTGGCCAGGCAGGGCAGTTTGTGCTTTGTCGGCGACGGAACCGCAATCAACAGTGGGCAATTTACCGGCCTGTCAACGTCCGAATTCAAAGAGAAAATCACAAACTGGCTTGCCGAAAAGGGCCTCGGCAAAAAGGCAGTCAACTACAAACTGCGAGACTGGCTTTTCAGCAGACAGCGGTACTGGGGTGAGCCTTTTCCGATTTTGCATACGCAGGACGGTATCGTCGGCCTTTCAGAAAAAGACCTGCCGCTGGAACTGCCCGAAGTTAAAGATTATAAACCCAGCGGGACAGGGAAATCACCCTTAGCTGATGTTACCCGATGGGTAAACGTCCTGCTGCCAGATGGAACAAAGGCTGCGCGGGAAACAAACACAATGCCACAGTGGGCCGGCAGCTGCTGGTATTATCTGCGCTACATCGCCCCTGATAACACTCAGCAAGGCGGGGACAGCGAGAAGGAAAAATACTGGATGAGCCCGGAAGGGGTCGATTTGTACGTCGGCGGCGCCGAGCATGCCGTCCTGCACCTGTTGTATTCCAGATTCTGGCACAAACTGCTCTACGACCTCGGCTATGTCTGCACCAAAGAACCATTCAAGAAACTTGTCAATCAGGGTATGATTCTCGGCGAGGACGGCCAGAAAATGAGCAAGTCCCGTGGAAATGTCGTTAATCCCGACAAGGTCATCGCATACTACGGCGCCGATTCGATGCGGCTTTACGAGATGTTCATGGGGCCTCTGGGAGCGACAAAGCCATGGAATATGCAGGGAGTCGAAGGCGTCCACCGATTCCTGCAGAAAACGTGGCGAATGGTTATCGATGAGGATACGGGCCGGCCCTGCCAAGCTATAACCGATGACAACGGCGACGAGGCGACACTGCGGCTGTTGAACCAAACGATAAAGAAGGTCGGCGGCGACATCGAAAACTTCGCCTTCAACACCGCGATAAGCGCAATGATGATTTTTGCAAACCACCTCGGCAGACAAACGCTAAGACCGAAATCGGTCGTCGAGAAGTTCGTTTTGATTCTCGCTCCCTTCGCACCGCACATCGCCGAGGAGCTCTGGCAAAGGCTCGGCCATACCGATACCTTAGCCTACGAGCCTTGGCCGCAATACGACGAGCAGTTGATTAAGGAAAAGGAAATCGAGCTGGCGGTGCAGATAAACGGAAAACTAAGAGACAGGATAATAGTCGCCGCCGACGCAGACGAAGACCAGATAAAACAAAGGGCATTAGGCAGCCAGAAGGTAATCGCCGCTATGGCCGGCAAAGAACCCAAAAAAGTTATCGTCATAAAATCCCGACTGGTAAACATAGTTGTTTAGACGACGTACGTGCTGACACTTACTACTGCGCAGGCAAATAATGCCTCGCGAAATCCGAACTGCAAAATACGATATACGAAATACGACATACGAAATACGACCCACGACCCATTATGTATACGGAAACCGAAGCAAAGCTCAAAGTTGACTGCCTTGGGGAAACCGAAGTCAGATTGGCCGAGCTAAATGCCGAGTTCGTCTCCGAGCAGGTGCAAACAGACCACTACTTCGATGACGAAGACCTGCAGATGACAAAAAGCGATAAATGTCTTCGGTTGCGGCGGGTGGTAGCCGACAGTGGCGAAGACTTTTTTCTGACCTTCAAAGGCGCCAGGCGAGAAAACCGGTTCAAAGAGAGACAGGAGATAGAAATCCAAATCAAACAGCCTGACGCAGCCCGGGAATTGCTGTTAGCGATGGGGTATAAAGAGATGCTGGTTTTTGAAAAAAAACGCCGAATCTGGCACCTCGGCGGCTGCGAAATTGCCCTGGACGAACTGCCGCTGTTAGGTGATTTTGTGGAAATCGAAGGACCGGATGCAGAAGCAATTGCCCAGGCCCAAAAAGATTTGCAGCTTACAAATTCGCGGCACATACCCGAAAGCTACGCAGCTCTGGTGGAGGAAAAACTTTGCCGGCCCGGCGCAGGGGCGTAATTATGAAACCCGATGATGGTTACATTGCTTATATCGTAAACCCAAAGTCAGGGGCCAGCAGCCACAAATTGAGCGGCCGCAGGTTTGGGACATACCTCGTTGAAAGAGGTTTTGATGTGAGGTTTCAGCTCACCGAATCCTTAGAGCATGCCTGCACGTTGGCTACCGACGCGGCGGTCGATTACGATTGCGCGATGATTGTAGTTGTCGGTGGTGACGGGACCGTCCGAGAGGTTGCCCACGGCCTCGAGGGCAGCGACAAGCCTCTTCTGATAGTGCCCGCCGGCACGGAGAACCTGCTGGCAAATGAGCTGGGTTTTGACGAGAAGCTAAAGACGATAATTACAACCTTCGAGGCCGGATATGTCCGACCTCTCGACCTGGGAAGCGCAAACGAAAAATGCTTCAGCTCCGTAGTGGGTTTCGGGTTTGACGGCGAGGTCGTAAAACAGGTCAGCCGGCAGCGACAGGGACACATAAGTCACGCTGATTACTTCTGGCCGCTGTGGAGAACATTCTGGACTTATGAATTCAGCCCAATGAGCGTCGAGGTCGACGGAAAAGAAATTTTCAGCGGACGCGGACTCGTCTTTGTCGGTAATATCTCAAGATATGCATTAGGCCTGCAGATACTGCATCACGCCGATTTCAGTGACGGGCTGCTCGATGTGTGCATCTATAAATGTGCGTCGCGTCTGCACCTGCTGAAACACTCGGTAATGACGGTGCTCAAGCAACATGCTTTCAGTAGCGATGTCATCTATCAGCAGGGCAGCAGTATTACCGTAAGTTCGGACAACCCGAATATAGAGACGGAAATTGACGGAGACCCCGGACCGTCTTTGCCCGTAAAAATTCGGGTGATACCACAGGCTGTAAATATTATGGTGCCAAAGGGCGCAAAGCCGGCAGGAATAAGAACAAGAATCATAAGGGCAATAGGCTAACCACCGATGCGAGACCGCAGGCACCGACGAAGCGGCAAACGATAATCTGAATCCATCGGCTCCAGCTTATAGAATTGCTTAACAAAAGATTCGGTCAATGTTAAAGATACGCACGAGCAAACTCGCAATCATCTGTTGCTTTTTGGCTGCTGCCTCCGCCTGTACGGCCTCGGCGAAGCCCCGGGACACGGTCGATGCAGACTACAAACACGCCTCCGCCCAGGCCTATGAACGCTGGCGTGACCTCAAGTACGGCCTGCGAATCCACTGGGGCTATTATTCGCTACTCGGCGTTGAGGCGTCCTGGCCGGTGCGAAAGATGTCAAACCACGAAAAGCAGCAGTACTTCGAGCTCTACAAGAAATTTAACCCGACCGAATTCGATGCCAATAAATGGATGTACCTTCTCGAAAGGTGCGGCTTCACATTTTTCACAATCACCGCCAAGCATCACGACGGCTTCGCATTGTTTGACACCAAAACAACCATCAAGCGGCGTGTTAACTACACAGCCGCTGACGGCCCAAAGATAGAAAAGTGCAACCTCGCCTACAGCGTTATGGATGCCCCTATCAAACGCGACATCATAAAGGAACTCTGCAATGCAGCCCACCGCCGAGGAATCGCAATCGACCTTTATTTCTCCCACATCGACTGGTTCGACGCCGATATGCGATTTGACAAGCACAACCCCTTCTTTGACAAAAACTACAATAACCAAACCGACCCCGAAGGTTATACCCGTTTCGTCCGCCGACATCGCCAACAGATAATCGAGCTCCTGGCCAACTATGGCAAAGTCGATATGATGTGCCTGGATATGCACCTGCCCGAATTCTGCTGGCCGGACGTCAAACAAACCATCAAAATGGCACGCAGAACCCAGCCCGATGTGCTGTTCAGAAGACGAGGTATCGGCGCTTACGGCGACTACCAAACACCAGAAAACTGGATACCAGCATCTCTCGGCCGGTCCGACGAACGGGTTGTTATGCCCTGGATGGTCATACACACCCTTTCCGACCAGTTTGCCTACGACCCCGATGGCACCAAGTACAAATCCGGCCGGTGGATTGTCTCCACCCTGGTTGATGTCGCGGCCAAAGGTGGTAACTTCATGGTGAGTATCGGCCCCGATGGAAATGGATATTTCCATCCCGAAGCAATCAAGAAACTCCAATACGCCGGCGACTGGCTAAAAGTCAATGGGCAGGCAATTTACAAAACCAGACCATGGGCGCACTACAAACAAGGAAAGGACATACGCTTCACCAGAAGCAAGGACGGCAAATATGTGTACGCAATCTGTCTAAAATGGCCCGGTGAAGAGTTTATTTCAAAGCTGCTTCGCCCAAAGAGCGGTTCGAGAATCGTTATGCTCGGCGACAGGCTATCCTCGCAAGGCCGGGGCTTGAAGTGGAAAATAGATGAAAATCGAGGGCTCGTGATTGAAATCCCGAAAAGACTGCAAAAATGGGAGAACAGGCCCTGCAGGCAGGCCTACGTCTTCAGGGTCGAAATCGAACAATAGCAGAGCACTGCCGGTAGTACTATAGCATAGGCAGGGCACTAAGATCGGTTAGAAAAGTTGGCTAAGTCTCATCCAGGTTCTTGTGGGGATAAAAAGATGCGCGAAGAGAAAAACCAGTATCTTTACGGCCCGGTGCCCTCGCGAAGGCTCGGGCGCAGTCTGGGCGTTGACATCGTACCGTTCAAGGTCTGCACGCTGGACTGTATCTACTGTCAGCTCGGCAAAACCACCGAAAAAACCACCGAGCGCAAAGAGTACGTGCCTGCCGATGCGGTCCTGGCTGAGCTCAGGCCCAGATTGGCGCAGGGCCTTGACGCCGACTTTATCACCATCAGCGGTTCGGGGGAGCCGACCTTGAACCTCAAATTAGGCCGGATAATTGACGAAATAAAAAAAATTACCGATATACCCGTTGCCGTACTGACCAACGGAACATTGCTCGGCGACAAATCCGTCCGGGCAGACTGTGCCGGAGCCGACCTGATTTTGCCTTCGCTCGACGGTGCTGACGCACAGACCTTTGAAAGAATAAACCATCCAGACCACAATATCAGTATTGAAAATGTTATTTCGGGTCTGTGCGCACTTCGAAATGAATTTGCGGGCCGGATATGGCTGGAGGTATTCCTTATCGAGGGGATAAATACGTCCCGTGAGCAGATTGCTGATATAAAGGCCGCTGCGGAACGGATTGGCCCTGATAAGATTCAACTCAATACTGCGGTGCGGCCGACCGCTGAGCCCGGCGTGAATGGTCTAGGTCCCAAAAAACTCGCCGCCATAGCCAAGAGAATAGGCGAAAACTGCGAGGTTATCGCTGATTTTTCCCCTTCCCACGCAGGAAAACCCAGCGAAGCAAAAGCCGAATACCTGCTGTCAATGCTGAAACGAAGACCCTGCTCACTCACGGATATATGCCACAGCCTCGGTATTGTCCCCAACGAAGCCCTCAAGTATATCAGTCGATTCCAGAAGCAGCAACTCGTACGCTACCAGCGAAAAAACGGGAAAATCTTCTTCATGGCCGATTAGAGGCTTGTGCCGGCCAGCAGCAACAGGCCATGACGAACCTGGTGAAATTTGCCCGCAATTTGAACATTTATATTCAATATTGTAAAGACTCAACTGCCATTGGCCGATAAAAGCATAGTAATGTTTTACCAAAGTCGTTTTTATTGAACTTGCTGAAAAAAATTATTTTTATCTTTAGTAAATTGCCGTCCGACCGATAAAACAATTAGGACTTCATAGTGATAAGAGGCGGAACTGATGCTTCTGTACTGTCAGAAGTCAATGGTGTTTTGGCGATGCAAAAGCAGTAACGGGTAGCTTCGAATAGGGCAGGACAAGTAGTTCATATTTCGTAATATCGATGGTGAAAAAAACCAAAAGACAGCTTGTTCTAAACAAAGGACGGGAAAAATTCGTGTTTCGCTACGACAGCGGCTGCGAGGACGAACTGCTGGACGCGCTGATTGAGCAGGCAAAAGACAACAAGACAAACTTTGACTGGTTTGATGCCGCTGTATTGAGTTTTAAACTGACGCAGTCTTTAATCGGACAGGCAGACGAGATTCTGCACGAGAATAAGGACTCGCAAATCCGCGCGGGTTAGCAGCAACTGCGGCTGCCTGGCATTATAGAGAGTTGAGATTGGCCCTGATTTTGTGGGGGCGAGGACACGAATATCAGATTAATCAAAGATTGAGTAGGGGCTTATTATGGAAGACAGTACGATTATCCAGGAATTTCTGAGTTATCTCACATTTGAAAAGCGATTCTCTGAGCATACGGCCAAGTGCTACGGCGCCGACTTAGTGCAGTTTGCAGGTTTCCTCACGGAACGTTCTGCCCAGGCTGGGGCGGGTACCGAAGCTATTCCGCTACAAGAGGGCGATGGAACAGCTACAGCCGTGGCAATGCGGACCGATACGACAGTTGACCAACTGCTTCTGGCGGTCGATATTGAACCGGTCAAGGCATATCTCGTCTGTCTAAATGAAAAACAATACTCGAAAGCAACCATAGCACGAAAACTCGCTACCTTGAGAAGCTTTTACAAGTTTCTTGTCAAAAGAAACAGGCGCCATGACAATCCGGTGATGGCCGTCAGGACGCCCAAGCAGGAGAAAAAACTGCCGCGCTTCCTCGAGTATGAAGAAGTCAAAAGGCTCCTTGAAACACCGCCGATGGACAATTGGCTCGGCGCCAGAGACGCGGCAATTCTCGAGACGTTGTACAGTACAGGCATAAGGGTCAGTGAGCTTGTCGCCCTGAATATGGAAGATGTCGACTTCCTCGGGGAAGTAGTCCGTATCCGCGGCAAAGGGAAAAAGGAAAGAGTCGCTCCCATAAGTTCGTCCGCTCTGCAGGTGATTCAGCACTATATGGAGTTCAGAAACAAAAGAGCCGAGAGCAACCCTAATTTCGACCCGAAAGTTCTCTTCGTCAATAAGCACGGCCGACGTCTGAGTACTCGAAGCGTACGGCGCAAGATGGACAAATATCTGAAAATGGCGGGACTGGACCCGGGTATCAGCCCGCATACGCTGCGACACAGCTTCGCAACACATATGCTAAACAACGGGGCAGACCTCAGAAGCGTTCAAGAGCTGCTGGGCCACCAGTCGGTTTCGACAACACAGATTTATACGCATCTGACCACCGGAAAGCTAAAGCAGGTCTATGAAAGCGCTCATCCAAGAGAAAGCGGCAATAACGAAAACGAGCTGTGAGACCTAATCAACAACGCATTATGTTTTTATTCGGCCCCCGTGGTAACGCCCGGGGGTTTTTGTTTAGCTGATATTTAGCCGACGGGCTGCCCCGCGGTTTCAGAACCAGCCCCCTCAACATTGACAATTCTCAGCATAACGTACCGTCCTCGCCGCCTCGGCTGCACTCGACTAACCCCAGTCTCCTCCGGCTTCGCTCGGGACAGGTCTTTGGATTGGCGGAGATTCAATAAGTTGGGCCAAGGGCTCTGGTGTGGGGTAAGTGCAGAGGCCAATGCCGCAAGGTTGCTTAATAAAATTCATGTCTTGCGCAGAGTGAATTATTTTCGCGGGATTTTTGCAGGTTCGGCGTTTTGGGTGGATTGGCGGTTTTGAAAAACGGCATTTTGCAGGCACAAAGCAACTCTTCTATCACTTCCTGAAAAACGCATAACCTATGCACGGAATACTTGACCGCATTGGTCTGTCAGGTATAATTTGGTGGTTCGTGTGCTGGCTGCGCAGATTGTTGAATTCGGCACCAACGAATAGGGAAGGTACTATGAACTCTAAAACGTTAGGCGAATTAGCCGACTACGTCGGGGGTAAAGTTCACGGCGACCCAAATATCATAATCAAATCCGCGTCAACCCTCGGCAGAGCAGAGGAAGGTGACATCAGCTTTCTGGCCAATCGCAAATATGAAAAGCAGTTGCGAACCACGCGGGCAAGTGCGGTAATAGTGGGCAGAGAAAGCGAAGATGCTAAGGTTCCTCTTTTGATTGCCGAGGACCCGTACTACGCCTTTATGCAAATAATGGTGCTTCTGCACGGCCACCGTAAGCACAAGAAGGTGGGAATTAGCTCCAAGGCATCTATTTCGGACAGCGCAAAAATCGGTGTTGACTGCCACATTCATGATTTTGTCACGATATCCGATAACGCCAAAGTGGGTGACGGCAGCATAATTTATCCCGGTGTGTACATTGGCCGCGAGACTCAAATCGGCGATGATTGCATAATCTATCCGAACGTTGCGATTTACGACGGATGCAAAATAGGCAGCCGGGTGATTATAAATGCGAATTCTGCAATCGGCGAGGACGGCTTCGGCTATGCAAACCATCAGGGCGTACATCACAAGGTACCGCAGATTGGAACTGTCATTTTAGAGGATGATGTTGAAATCGGGACGTGCTGCGGAATCGAGCGAGGAACTCTTGGGGACACCATTATCGGTCAGGGCAGCAAGTTAGGTGACCTGGTTACGATAGGACACGGTGCGAAAATCGGCCCGCACTGTTTGCTGGTTGCGCAGGCGGGAATTGCCGGCTCGACCACTCTCGGCCATCACTGCATAATCGGCGGCCAGGTTGGTATCGTAGGGCATATCAGTATCGGAAACAACGTTACGATTGCTGCCCAGGCCGGCGTTATTAACAATATTCCCGACGGAAAGACCGTCCTTGGGGCACCTGCTATCGAAGCCAGCCAGGGCAAGCGGTCCTACAGTATGATACAGTACCTGCCTGAGATGCGGCAGAGTATTCGAGAGCTTCAGGCTAAGACCAAGGAACTCGCCCGAGGCGTCGGGTCGGATTCTGAAGAATCGGCGGGGCGATAGCTGTCTGGTTTGCTTATTACTACAGCGCAGCTTCGTGTCGAGCATTCCTCATAAGATAATATTATATAACCACTTATGTCAATGCCGTTAAGTTCGAAATCCGAATATCGAAACTCGAAACAAATACGAAATTCCAATTACCGAAATTCAAAACAACGACAGAAGTCAAAACAG
>JAUWIU010000014.1 GCA_030608075.1 Phycisphaerae bacterium | reverse complement strand
CGGCGTCGGGACCCGTCTGGAGCGCTTATCTGGCAACAGCGACACTGCCCGTAGCAGTTGTCTGCCTGGCGGCCGGATTAATGCTCGGCAATGAAGCCGCAATATACGTGGGCAGATTTTTCCTTGCTCCGGGCCTGGTCGGCCTGCTCGACCGCTTGTTAGCCGACCGCGGCAAACTCAAAGAGTTTAAGATGAGAGAGAAAAAAGCCCGGGAGCGGGCAGAGCGAGCAGCCCGGGCGGTTTCAGAGGAAACCTGGCTGGCCACAGTCGGCAAGGTCAGGGAAAAGATGCTTAAAACCAGAATGCAGGCCGTTACCCTAAAGAACGGAACGGAGGTTGAAGCTCCCTGGCAGTTCAGGAATTGCGCTATGGGAGGCCGGCATACAGAAAAGGAATATCCCGAAAGTAATATCAGTATGCAGGAAAGTATGTTCATGCCGCTTTCGGCGAAGACTTATGAAGATGCACAGGAAATGACGGTCAAATTATAGTATCGTTTGAAGGAGGTTCTTGAATCGGCGCCTGGTGCAAAGGTTATGGGCATCGGGCTTGAAAGGGCGGTCTGGTGCCATATATTGATAAAGAGCCTGAAGACAGGGTGCCTGAGCAGAGGATGTGGAGACTGATGAAGCAGACCATTCTCGATTGTGAGTATACGCCGGGAGTGGATGTGGCCATTGCTCTTGACCCTGCGGCTTCCGAGCTGGAAAACGCCTACCGGGAGGAAACGGGCCAAACGGATTCCGTAGGAATGTACCGATTCTGGAGGGATAAGAGCAAGGTTGATATGAGCCGGGATGAAGTGCTGGAGCTTTACAGACAGGCCATGGAAGATGGAATACCCGTACTTTCCATCGAGGACGGCTTTGGCGAATTGGACCACGCCGGCTGGAAACTTCTGATGCACGGTGATAAAGAAAGAAATATCGAAGGCTTCCGTGACAAAATATTTATCATCGGTGATGACCTGGTTACGACCAAGGACGAGAACATTGAAAAATGCGCAAAGGACGGCGAAATCAACTCTACCCTTATTAAAGCCAACCAGATTGGAACCCTGTCGGAAACCGTACTGGCTATGCTCACATCTTTGGCTTACGGTGCCGACCTGATTGTCTCTCATCGCTCCAAGTCACCCAACGACCCCTTTGAAGCGGAAATTGCTACGGCTATGAATGCCTTGGGGATGAAAGCCGGGGGTGGAGCCAATACCGAAAGACTGCAAAAGTATGGCCGTGTAATGGAAATAATCGCATTGGCAAAAGCCAGCCAGAGGGAGCTGACGCAGGACAGAAGAGAGGAAATCGAAAAGAATCTTAAGGAATTGGTCTGCACATTAACAGGCCAAAGTGACGTCCAGCTTGTACCCGCCGCCGCCGAAGTTGACCTTGCCGGTCTCTTGATTTGAATGTTGGCCATTGAAGCTGTCAGCGGGACGGAAGAGGCGACCAATGCCGGTATTCCTTCCGCCGCTGCAACCTTGTTCCTCGGCAAGACCGGGGTTATTCGCTTCAAAGGGGCAACCCCGCTGGGCACTTCAGCCGGCGTGGATGAGGCAATCCATTACGTCGACAGCATCATACGGCCCGGCAAACTTACCAAGCAGTACCCTGATTTATTCAAAGATGCCGGAGACGGGACCTATCGATTTAGGGATGGCCTGGAGTTCACGAACATTCAGGCTAAAAACGATAATGAACTTTTGGGTCTCTGGAAAAAGGCCAAACGCTATGAGGGCAAGGGCTGTATGGACGCCGTTGAGCATATCGAGACCGTACTGGCAAATGCCTTTACAGGAAAGAGCATTTCACAGCTCGGCAGCCTGCTGGAGGTGGACAGAGAATTGCTCAGGCTGGAAAATGAACAGGCTGTAGCCGCGGGAATACTCAGCGACAATGCTACAAACGAGGAAAAGATACATATAATGCAGAGAAAAGGAGTGCTGGGGATGAATGCCATCCTGTCCTTGTCCCTGGCCCTGGGCAGGGCCATCGCAGCCAAGGACGGCAGGGAGCTGTGGCAGCTCATTCGGGAAATGGCCGCCGAAACCATGGCTAAGTTCATCTCCGCAAATGCAAAGGGCGGAGACAAGAAAGATTCGGCTGCTCTTAAGGCGATGGATTTTGACGAATTGAAAGCCGAATTCAGGAATACCGCACAGGAAGCGATTAAAGAAGAGAAAAAAATATACGAATTGCTGAGAGAGCAGTTGTTGGTCTATCCGGTTTAAATAAAGAAAAGCCGTTTTCGTGGGTATAAAAGAAGTTTGGCAGCAAGAGTATCGATATTGCAGCCACGCGCGGCGATAACCGCAGCCGATAAGAAAATCAGATCCAGCTTACACAAACGGCCGGCAAAATCGCTTGATTCTCAATGCGCCAAGCACAAACCTTACAGCCAGTTTTCAACCAGAACCGCAAGGTCTTTCATGTCGACCTGTTGGCTTTGATTAAAATCGGCCCCGCCGCATTCATCCGCTCCGCCGCAGTCGTCCTGTTGCCAATGCGAGGCAAAAACGGCAAAATCATAAGCGTCAACGTTGCAATCCCGGTCAAAATCGCCCTTGAGACAAGGATATTTATACCAAAATGCTACTGACGTCCATTTCGCAGGGGAGCAAACGTCATCCCCGCTAAAGGCATATCGGTTTTCAATCTTCACCTCGATTGATTTCGAAAACGGCACACAGTCGGCGATTTGCCACCTGTACTGGTCCGCTCTCGCATAGTCAACGCCTGACTCGCGATGCACGTGCAGAATCCCGCACAGCGGTCTGATTGCCGACCGCGGCCGAGGGCCCTCCGGCTCCGTAAGACCCCCACAGGCTACCCAATTATAGTAATAGCCGCCATTGTAAGCGTCTTCCAGTCCCGTCCCGTTCAAGACATTTTCGCCGTCCACGGTAATTATCTCGTCGCCTTCCAGCATGGCAAAGTCGTAGCTTTCCTGCTCAACGTAAAGCAGATTCCCAACATAGTGCCCGCATCCATTGGCCGAAACCATCGGATGATAAATCTGGCCGGCCTGTCTGACCGAAGTATTGCTGGTAACGTGCAGGTAACACATTTTGTCAGTATTTGCCTGCCGCTCATATTGAACAACTGCCGAATTTACATCGATGCCGGTGCCGGTACTGTTGTACAACTGCATCGATATGGATTCGCGAAAAGGCATCGGCCAGTAACAATAAAAGCCCTCATCCGAATCCGTCCCTAATGGAAGGCTCTTATACGGCGCTCTTTCTTTACCTGCGCCAAAGAAATCGCCTACGGACACATCAATTGCGGCGGTGGAATTACTGTCGTAGAAAACACGCAGCCGTAATCCGTCAAGTTCTGCGTCGTTGGCGTCATTGACATCTACAGTCAGTTTCCGAACGATACCGGGACCGTTTACATCAGCCAGGGTCAGGCTGGAATTGGGGGCAATCACCGTCCCCGGTGTATTGATATCGTTGACGTCATTGATACCGCCCGCCGTATCCGGATGGCTGCCGACATTATCGAACAGAGACACAACCTCAGCCCGGGCGGACTGCTGTTGGCTTGTGAGCGTCCCCGTATAAGAGTCCAAATCAGTGTAGCTCGGAAACGTCAGATAGCTGTATTGGTAATAATGCCTGTCTCCGTCCCAGCTCGGATAGCTCTCAAGGGGCTTATTCTCGGTTTCTATCTTAACGGACGACTTAAAGCCAATCGGCTCATAGCAAACCTGACCGCCGGCAAAGGTGTCAACCAGAGGCGATGCAAAGTAATTAAACGCCCCATCCAGCAGCGTGACACTGTTGGTGTCGATTAACGGGTCTTCTTGGCCGTCGAAGTACATCCGGACGATGAAGTTGCGTTTCGCCGTGTAGTGCGGCATCCAAAAGCGATAGATAATGCCGGGCCCCTGTATCGTTTTGGCCGTAACGATTTCACTCTCGGTGCGGACGCCGCTCGGCTCTTCATAGTAGCTGGCGTCGTGGTTGCCGTCCGTTCGGTCGTAGCTTGAGGCCAGGCCGGCCTGAACACCCACGCGAAGGCGCGCCCAATCTTTCCAGGCCGTGTATGTACTGTATCCGGCAGCAGGGGCGCAAAACCATTCTGTCGCCACTAACAAAACCACGCAAACGCTGATTCGCAGCCCAATGGACATTCTCACCGCCGCCATTGCTACAATCCAATCTTCAGTAAGAATTGATGCCTCACACCATATAGATATTATAACATATCCATACCCGAAAATCAACCAGGTCGATTTTGTCCTTGCAAATCTGCCTCAACTGCCTTACAATCCCTGCCTTGCTGCCGGTTTTTACCGCGGTGGCAATGTTGATAAGTTTGGGTAAACATTGTGTTTGAGTCGTTAACCGAAAAATTTAACTTAGTTTTCAGGTCGCTCTCAGGCCGAGGCCGTATCACCGAGGCCAACATCTCGGACGCTATGCGCGAGGTTCGCAAGGCCCTTTTGGCCGCAGACGTAAGCTACAACGTGGTAAAGAAGTTCTGCAAAGACGTTACGCAGGCCGCCATCGGCGCCGAGGTGATAAAAAGCCTGCATCCCGGTCAGGTCATGGTCAAAATCGTCAGCGATGAGCTGACCAGACTGATGGGCCCGGTCGACAGCAAGATATATTTTGTCTCTCCCGGGCCGACAATTATTATGCTGGCCGGACTCCAGGGTGGCGGCAAGACCACCACAGCCGCCAAACTCGCCAAGTACCTCGTCGATAAGAAAAAAAGACTGCTTCTCGTGGCCGATGACCTCAAAAGGCCGGCCGCCATCGAGCAGCTAATCATTTTGGGCCGACAGCTCAATATCGATGTTTACAGCGAAGAAAGCAAAAACGCCGTCAAGGTGGCGAAAAATGCTGTAAAGCACGCCCGGAAAAATGGCTACGAGGTGGTCGTGCTGGACACGGCCGGTCGACTGCACATAGATGAAGAGATGATGGGCGAGATTGCCGACGTGGCCAACGCTGTAACGCCTCACCAGATTTACCTGGTCTGTGATGCAATGACCGGCCAGGACGCCGTCAATTCAGCCAAAGAGTTTAACGAGCGGCTCGAGCTGGACGGCGTTATCCTGACCAAGCTCGACGGCGACGCCAGAGGCGGAGCTGCGCTGAGCGTAAAGGCCGTGACCGGAAAGCCTATCAAGTTCGTCGGGGTCGGCGAAAAACTCGACAAGCTCGAAGAATTTCACCCCGACCGTATGGCCGGCAGAATCCTGGGAATGGGAGATGTCGTTACACTCGTTGAAAAAGCCCATGAGCACTTCGATGCTGAAGAAGCCGAGAAACTGCAGAAGAAAATGGCCAAGGGCAGCTTCGGCTTTGATGATTTTCTAAAACAAATCAACGCCGTAAAAAAAATGGGCGGTATGCAGGATATGCTCAAGATGATGCCGGGCGTCGGCAGCCAGCTCGACGATCTCGACTTTGATGACAAGTCTATCGGCAGGATTGAAGGCATTGTCCATTCGATGACTCTGCGGGAAAGGCGAGACCCGGATACTATCGATTCCTCCAGGCGAAGACGAATAGCAGCAGGTGCCGGGGTCGTGCCCAACGAGGTCTCCGGGCTGGTGAAAACATTTAAGCGCAGCAGAGATATGATGAAAGCGCTTAGCGGCGGGAAATTAGGCGGACTGAAGGCCCTGCTGTCGGGCGGACTTAATTTCGACTCGCTCAGCGCCGCAATGAGCGCCGGAAGAAAAATAAAGCAGCGCTCAAAAAGAAAAAGAGTCATAAGACGAAGAGGAAAAATAAAGAGACGATAATTCCAAAAGCACTTTCCACGCGGCTGGGTGTTCTGCCGTCCACAAAGTAACAAATGTCACCGGCGCTGAATGCTGAGACCAAATGCCGGCTCTGGACCGAATTTGAAACGAAAGGCTCAAATGCACCGACAAAAACACATTATATTGCTCATAGGATTTTGTCTTTGAAGCGGAGGTTTGATTGAACATGAATAGAAACCTGAACCGTCGTGACTTTCTGAGACTTGCGGGAGCAGGCGCCGCAACAGCCGTCCTGTCCGGCTGCACAGCGAGAGTGCATACAGCGCCGGAAGACCTCGCAACCCATTCCCGGTCTAACACCGCCAAAAAGCCGAACTTCATTATTATCTTCTGCGATGATTTGGGTTACGGCGACCTCGGCTGCTTCGGCTCGAAAAAGCATCGCACGCCCAACATAGACCGCATGGCCGCCGAGGGTATGCGGCTTACGAGTTTCTATGTAACAAGCGGTGTCTGCACGCCCTCACGCGCAAGTTTGATGACCGGCTGCTATCCCCGCCGCGTCAATATGCACGAGGACAGCCGCGGTGAATGGGTGCTGTTCCCGGTTGCCAAAAAGGGCCTTAATCCGGATGAAATCACCATCGCTGAACTGCTGAAACGGCGTGGCTATGCCATGGCCTGCATCGGTAAATGGCACCTTGGCGACCAGGTCGAATTTCTGCCCACACGCCAGGGCTTCGATTATTACTACGGAATCCCATACAGTAACGATATGGGTTCCGAACAGCGCTCCGCTAATCCGCCGCTGCCCCTGTTGCGGAATGAAAAGGTCATCGAGGCCCCGGTCAATCAGAACACCATCACGCAGCGCTACACCCACGAGGCAATCAGATTCATCGACGCTAACAAGGACAGGCCCTTCTTCCTTTACCTGCCCCAAACAATGCCCCACGACCCGCACCACAGCAGCGAGAACTTCCGCGGCAAGAGCGCAAACGGCCCATACGGCGACGCGGTGGAAGAAATCGACTTCTCGACAGGTGAAATCCTGAAAGCACTCAAAAAGCTCAACCTCGATGGCCGTACGCTTGTCGTCTTCACCTCCGACAACGGCGCATCCGGTAATTACGCCGGCAGCAACGCACCACTTTCCGGTAACAAGGGTTCAACGTGGGAAGGCGGTATGCGCGTGCCGTGCATCGCTCGCTGGCCCGGCAGAATTCCCGCCGGCAAAACCTGTGATGAGCTGGCTTCGACAATCGACCTGCTGCCGACCTTTGCCGGCCTCGCCGGAACCAGGCCCCCGACCGACCGCATTATCGACGGCAAAGACATCCGGCCTCTGTTGGCAGGAGAAAAAGGTGCAAAGTCGCCGCACGAGGCGTTTTACTATTACTACAGGCAGCAGTTGCAGGCTGTGCGCTCCGGCAGGTGGAAACTCCGCCTGGCGCTAAAGCGGAAAACCGGCCGCCGAAAAGGTGAGCCTGACCACGCACCACCCTTTCTTTATGACTTAACAATCGACATCGCCGAAACCAAAAATGTCGCAGACGCTCACCCCGACGTGGTCGGGCGCCTGACAGCCCTGGCTGAAAAGGCCCGCGAAGACCTCGGCGACATAAACCGCCCGGGCAAAAACCAGCGGCCGGCCGGCTTCGTTGCCAACCCAAAACCGTTGATACTCTCAAAGCAGCATGACTAAAAGCGCAGATAAGACGACAGCCAAAAAGAAAATCTCGCTCGAGCAGTACCTCGAAAAATTAGCTCGGTTCACCGACAGCGAATATGGTATGATGGTGCGAGACCGCTTCAAAGATGTCAAAGGCACCAGTGAGCTGGCGATGTTAGTAGCACCGAGCAGCGAGGAGCTGGAGCAATTGAAAAAGGCCGTTGCGATAATGACGCCGGCCGAAAAACAGGCCGCTGATACCTTGACCGACGAACAGATAAAAACAATCGCCCGTGACGCCGACATTGACCCGGCGAATTTTGCGATTTTCATAAATGGTTACGCTTTGCATTGCAAACAAACGTTGTAATTTCCCGAACACCGCATGCTAAAGACGTATTTGAAAGAAATTTTCAAAGTTGCCCAAAGGGGTGATGCCAGAGAAGAAAGCTATTATGAAGCTTTGGCATCCCTGATGGAGGACTTTGCGCAATCGACAAACAGAGCAAAAACAGAAATAACGGTTTCG
This sequence comes from Phycisphaerae bacterium, assembly GCA_030608075.1. Classification (GTDB taxonomy): domain Bacteria; phylum Planctomycetota; class Phycisphaerae; order Sedimentisphaerales; family Anaerobacaceae; genus JAUWIU01. Next base: position 24,456 of record JAUWIU010000014.1, on the reverse strand, counting down.
CCCAAAAAAACTGAGGCCGGCAATCCCGACTTTCGCGTTTGGGACGGTAAACAGCACATAGTTGGTTACATTGAAGCAAAAAGACCCGATGAGGAGAACCTTGACAGGCTCGAGCAATCTGAGCAGCTCAAACGCTATCGCGGCGCTTTCGCCAATGTCATTTTGACGAACTTTTTCGAGTTTCGACTATATCGAAACGGTGCTTTGGTTGACAAAACTCAGATAGGACGGCCTTTTGTCGCTACGCAGCTAAAAATGCCGCCGCCTCTGGAAAACGAAGACAGGTTTCTCGATTTGTTGAATAAGTTTTTCACTTTTTCTCTGCCGCGGACGTACACGCCAAAAACTCTCGCAGCAGCCCTTGCCGGCAGAACACATTATCTGTGTCAGCAGGTGCTTCTCGAGCTGAACAGAAATAACGGTAGATTGGCAGGATTTTACGAGGCATTTCAACAACACCTGATTGCGGGTCTGTCCGGAGAAGATTTTGCTGATATGTATGCCCAGACTATAACTTACGGCCTGTTCGCCGCGAGTACTCGATGTAAGGAGCAATTCAACAGAAGACTTGCGTTTGACAATATCCCGAGAACTATAGGCATTCTGCGCGATGTGTTCCGGTTTGTTTCGCTGGAAGAACCGGGACAACAGCTCAGTTGGATAATCGACGATATCGCAAATGTGCTTGCCGTTGCAGATGCAAAAGGAATTCTGCATCGATATTTCGTCCAGGGCAAAGGTACGGACCCGGTTGTGCATTTCTATGAAACTTTTCTTGCCGAATACGACACAAGAGAAAGAGAGCGGCGAGGCGTATATTATACGCCCCAGGAGGTTGTCGGTTACATCGTCCGCTCCTTAAGTATTATCCTGAAAGACTACTTCGACAAAACTGACGGCTTTGCCACCGACTCGGTGACCGTTCTCGACCCCGCTGCGGGGACACTGACATTTTTGGCAGAAGCAGCGAAGGCTGCCGTTGAGGAATTTGTGCATAGCTATGGAACCGGCGGCAAAACCGAATTGATAAGGAAACACATACTAAGAAATTACTACGCTTTCGAATTGATGATGGCTCCGTACGCCGTTGGCCATCTAAAGATGGGGTTTCTGCTTGAGGAGCTTGGTTACAAGCTGGGAGAAGATGAAAGGTTTAAGCTCTATCTGACAAACACCCTTGATATGACAGAACTTGCGGAAACCAAGCTGCCGGGCATGAGCTCTTTGTCCGAGGAATCCCACGCGGCCGGAGCTATAAAAAAACAATCACCGATTTTAGTCATTCTCGGAAATCCGCCCTATTCGGGACACTCTGCCAATAAAGGGCCGTGGATTAGCAAAGAAATCAAAGAATACTACAAAGTTGACGGCAAAGACCTGGGAGAGAAAAATCCTAAATGGCTCCAGGATGACTATGTCAAATTCATTCGTTTTGCCCAGTGGAAAATAGACCAGGCAGGCCAGGGAGCTCTGGGCTTTATTACCAATCACAGCTATTTGGACAATCCAACTTTCAGGGGTATGCGCCGGTCTTTGATGAATAGCTTCGACCACATCTACGTACTTGACCTCCACGGCAACGCCAAAAAAAGGGAAAAGTGCCCCGACGGCTCAAAAGATGAAAACGTATTCGACATCCAGCAGGGTGTTGCGATTATCCTGGCAGTCAAAAAACAAGGCCTGAAGAAGAAAATCTCGCACGCAGACCTCTGGGGACTTCGCCGGGACAAGTACACCTGGCTTCAGAACAACCATGTAAGAAACACAAAATGGAAAAGGCTTACGCCCAAATCCGGCTTCTTTTTCTTTGTCCCCAGAGACGAAAAGCTCTTAGCTGGTTATGAAAAGCACCCTAAAATTATAGATGTATTTCCCGTAAACAGCGTCGGGATTGTAACGAGCCGTGACAGCTTCGTTATCGATGCCGACAAGGCAGAGCTGGAAAAACGCATAAGAATGTTCCGCGACGAAACCATGCCGGACAGCATTATAAAAAAAGCATTCAACCTGAAGGATAATACTAATTGGAAGGTTAAGGATGCTCGCAGCAGGGTAAGAGCAGAGAAAGACTGGCAAGACCAAATAGTACAAATTTTCTACAGGCCTTTTGACTGGCAGTGGATTTTTTATAATGATGCGGTCATAGAGAGAGCTCGAAAGAATATAATGCGTCATATGATGCGGGAGAATTTGGCCCTGCTGAGTTGTCGGCAGCAGAACAAGGTGGGTTTCTACCACGCACTTGTTAGTGAAACAATTGTAGAGTCTTGTATCGTTTCCGATAAAACGCGCGAAATCAGTTATATTTTCCCGCTTTATATTTATCCTGCCGAAGATTTATACAACAACAGTAAGACCTATCAGCGGCAAGCCAATATAGAACCCAGGCTGCTTGAGGCTTTGAAGAAGGCTTTCGGGGAAAAACCGGAACCGGAGGCCATATTTTACTACATATATGCAGTTTTGTATTCGCATATTTATCGCCAAAGATACGCAGAATTCTTGAAGAGTGATTTTCCGCGTCTTCCCTTCTGCCGTGATTACGACGTGTTTCGCACAATCGGCAGGTTGGGTAAGAAATTAGTGGATTTGCATTTGATGAAATCCGGCAGGCTGAATAAGCCAATTGCCAGATTTGAGGGCACAGGCACTAATCTCGTAGAAAAAATAGTTTACGACCCGAAGAAAAAACTCGTATACGTAAACGCACAGCAGCATTTCGGCCCTGTCGGCAAAGATATATGGGATTACCAGATAGGCGGGTATCAGGTTATGGCCAAGTGGCTCAAAGACAGAAAAGGTCGCCGCCTTTCATTGGACGATATTAAGCACTATTGCAGAATTGCAACGGTAATAACCGAAACGAGAAACATCCAGACGAAAATTGATGAGATTTACCCGGATGTTGAAAAGAAATGTGTCGGCGTTCGAGAAACAGCGTAAACGTGTTTTGTGATTCGCAGCGGGCGGGTCACGAAAATTGATTATAAAAGATTTACTAAGGAGACAATTATGTCAGTAAAACTCAGGATGACCAGAATAGGCAGACGCCACAGGCCGTTTTTCAGAATCAATGCCGTCGACGGCCGAACCCCGCGAGACGGCAAAATCCTCGAAAAGCTGGGCCATTACGACCCCATCGAAAAAGACCCCGACAAGCAGATATCTCTAAATACCGAGCGAGTCAGATATTGGCTCGATAATGGGGCAATACCCAGCGAGACAGTCGCACAAATCTTAGCCAAAAAGGGTATCAAATCCAAACATATCGAACAAAAGGAGGCAAGACGCCAACGAGCCAAAGTCCAGGCCCACGCTAAAGGCAGGCTGTTCACAAAAACCGAGAAAATAGCCGCCGAAAAAGCAGCAAAGGCCGCCGAAGAAAAGCCTAAAGCCGAAGCAGAAGCAAAGGCCAAAGCCGAAGCTCAAGAAAAAGCCAAAGCCGAAGCAGAAGCAAAGGCTAAAGCCGAAGCAGAAGCAAACGCTAAAGCCGAAGCTCAAGAAAAAGCTAAAGCCGAAGAAAAAGCTAAAGCCGAAGAAAAAGCTAAAGCCGAAGAAAAGGCTAAAGCCGAAGCCGAAGCAGAAGAAAAGGCCAAAGCTGAAGAAAAGCCTAAAGCCAAAGCAAAGGCCACACCCGAAGCCGAAACAAAGGCTAAAGCCGAGCCGGAAGAAAAAGCTGAAACCAAACCGCGCAAAGAAGCCGAACCGGAAGCTGCTGAGCAAGAGGTCAAAGACGAGCCGGCAGAACAGGCCGATTTAGCCGACAAAGACGACAAGGATACTCCGACCGAAAGCGAAGCCGCGCCGCAGACTGAAGAAGAAAAAGAAGCCACTTCGAGCAAAGAGACGGAACAAAGCGATGAGAATTGATGTTCTTACGCTTTTTCCCGAGATGTTTGAGTCGCCCCTGGATTGTTCAATACTGAAAAGGGCTCAGGACAAAGGCATCGTCGAAATCGCTCTTACCAATATAAGGGATTTTGCAACCGACAATTACAGAAAGGTTGACGACAAACCCTATGGCGGCGGGCCGGGTATGGTCATGATGCCGGGACCAGTCTTTGACTGCTTCGAATACGTCCGCAAGCTCGCGCCGCAAAAAGGCCCCGTCATCCTGCTGACCCCGCAGGGACAAAAATTCGACCAGGAAAAAGCACTACGGCTAAGCGCAGAAAAACGCCTCATTCTGATTAGCGGCAGGTATGAAGGATTTGACGAGCGAATCCGCATCGGCCTTGATGCTGATCAAATCTCCATAGGCGATTACGTCATCAGCGGCGGCGAGTTAGCGGCTATGGTAATCATCGACGCGGTCGTTAGATTATTAGCCGGCGCACTTGGTGACGAAGACTCCCCAAAAGATGATTCCTTCAGTGCCGGTCTCTTAGAGTATCCGCAGTATACCAGGCCGGAAGTCTTTCGCGGTATGAAGGTGCCCGATATTCTTTTGAGCGGCGACCACGCCAAAATCGCCCAATGGCGCCGCCGGCAGGCACTACAGCGCACAGAACAACTGCGCCCGGACCTGCTCGGTGAAAGCAAGGATAAGGAAAAAAAATGAAAAATATCACTCGGCGACGATTCCTTAATCTCGCCGTCGGCAGCGCTGTCGCGGTAGCCATTCCCACAACCGGCTGCAGCAGTAAAGTTAGCATCCGCAGGTCTGCTTCGGAAAAGCCGCCCAACATCATCTTTATCATGGCCGACGACCTCGGCTATGGCGACTTAGGCTGCTACGGACAAGAGAACATCAATACCCCGAACATAGACCAACTCGCCGCCTACGGCAACCGCTTTACGCAGTGCTACGCCGGCTCTACCGTCTGCGCCCCCTCACGGAGTGTCCTGATGACCGGACAGCACACCGGACACACCCGCGTCCGAGGCAATTCCGGCAAAGTCGCAGGCGTAGGCCCGCAAAAGCGAGTCCCGCTTAAAGGCGACGATGTCACGGTCGCTGAAGTGCTCAAAAAGGCAGGTTACGTAACCGCAATTACCGGGAAATGGGGACTTGGCGAGCCGCAAACAACCGGTATCCCCAGCCGGCAGGGGTTCGACGAGTGGCTCGGCTACCTCAACCAGCGCAATGCCCACAGCTATTATCCGCCATACCTTTGGCGAAACGAGCAAAAGATAATCCTCGAAGGAAACAAAAACGGTCAGCAAAAACAGTACTCCCACGATTTGTTTACCGATTTCGCACTTGATTTCATTCGCCGCCGCAGCAACAAACGCTTTTTTCTCTACCTGCCGTACACCATCCCGCACGCAAAGTACCAGATACCAGGCACCTGGCCCTATTCTGATAAACCCTGGCCGAAAGATGCAAGGGTGCACGCAGCGATGATTACACGCATGGACCGCGACGTCGGCCGTATCATAACCCTGCTGCAAAAACTAAAAATCGACAAAGACACGCTTGTATTCTTCTGTTCCGACAACGGAGCTGCAAGCCGTTGGGAAGGCCTCTTCGACAGTTCCGGACCTTTGCGTGGATGTAAGCGCGACCTGTACGAAGGCGGTATACGAACACAGATGATTGTCCGCTGGCCGGGTATGGTCCCTGCCGGCAAGGTAAGTGACGCCGTCTGGTATTTTGCCGATGTCCTGCCGCCGCTGGCTGAACTGGCCGGCCTCGACCCGCCTCACGACATAGACGGTATCAACATTCTGCCTACATTGCTCGGCAAACAACAGAAAACACACGACCGCTTCTTGTACTGGGAGTTCTTCGAGCGCGGTTTTCAGCAGGCCGTGCGCTGGCGTAATTACAAGGCGGTCCGCGCAAAACGCGGCGCCCCGCTGGAGCTTTACGACCTGGCCGGCGACCCTGGAGAAAAACACAATATCGCTGCCAAGCATAGCGATGTAACCGCCGCAGTCGAGCACTACCTCAGGACCGCACGCACCGATTCACCAAACTGGCCCGTCGGGAAACCCAAAGAGTGACAGCCAAATGTTGGCAAAAACCACCAATATGTGTCAGCAACTTATTCGATAGTGCTGTCGAGGATAAAGCCGGACGTATACCGGCTTCTGCTCGTGACAGGTTATGCAAAGAATTTCCCAATCGTGCTCATTTTTTTCTTAAGGCCACGGTGTAAATCGGTCTTTCATCCTTAAGATATTTTCGCTCGAAATTTGTGCCGACCCACTCTCCCTCGTCGGCCCCGGCGGTTGGTGCAAAATCAACCTGCTCAAGTCTGGTGCCATAAATCTTCAAAACCGCTCGTATCTGGTCGAAATACTCAACGTAGTCCGTAGCAATCCTGATATCGCCTCCCGGCTTCAGGCAGCGAATCAGGTGCTCAACGTTGGCTGCGCAGAAGAAACGCCTCTTATGGTGGCGCCTCTTCGGCCACGGGTCCGGAAAATAGATGTGGAAGCAGTCCACGGAATTATCCGGTACAGAATCCGCTAAAAACTGCGAGGCCTCGGCGCCGACTATACGCACATTGCTTAATCCCCATCGGCCGATGCGGTCGACGCTGTGCCGATAATATCTCCCTGCCTTCTCAATCCCCACGAAATTCCAGTGGCAGTGTGCCCGGGCCTCGTTTAGCAGAAAAGTCGCCTTGCCGCACCCTATCTCTACGTGAACAGGCCCGGTGCGTCCGAAAACCCGAACAAAATCAATCTGGCCATCAAAATCTCCTGCATTTAGTGCAACTGAAGGATAATACTTTAATTTTCGCGCCATTTCCTATCTTGCCTATATTAACACAACCTCAAGGACAATACCCGCATTTTTATCCCACGCTCGCCAAAAAAGCAACACACAGCCCAAAATGCAAAGTAAATTTCGTTCGTATGCCGGTTAAAGTCGCTGCGTCAGCTATTCGATATGAGGATACGGCCCTATCGTGGACGGAACTTTATGTTTTATCGGACATCGCCGGGGTATGTAGTATAAGACATTTACACCCACTAAATCAGGAATATACTGATAACAGCACCGACTATCTGATTGTATACTATAAATAGAAGGACTGCGCTGATTTACAGCCGAACCGCGGAAGCCCGAAAAGGAGGACGTGAAGATGATTCGGCAGTTGCTTAGAAGGCGTCGCAGGCAAATCCTTATTGACGTCAACACGCAAAAGGATTTCTTTCTCGCCAATGGCAACGTATGCGTCCGCAATCACAGGAGGGTGCTGGCCAATATCAGGAGGGTAATGGCATGGGCCAGACGCAATAACATCTCCGTAATTTCTACCTGTGAGGTTTACCCAAACAATAACAACGGTAACGGCTGCAGCGCAACCGATTACTGCATTGACGGCACCGATGGGCAAAAAAAAATACGCTACACCCTCCTCAACAATCGTGTAAGCTTCCCGGCCGACGGAAACACCGATTTGCCGCTTGATATACTTCGGCGTTACAGACAAATCGTCCTGCACAAGCGGTGCATTGACCCATTCGAAGAGCCTCGAATTGAAAGACTGCTCACTGAAGTCCAGGCCGACGAGTTTATCCTCATCGGTGCCAGTCTCGAAGGTGCTATTGAAGCAATGGCTTTGGGACTGCTGCAGAGAGGCAAAAAGGTCAGGGTCGTAGTTGACGCCCTCGGCCTGCACAACAAAAGGCAGGCAAAACTGGCGCTGCGCAAAATCGAGGCAAAAGGCGCCAAACCAATCGAGACAAAAAAACTGGCCGGAACCTCACGTCTCAGACAGGTCAGGATATGTAACTGCAAAAGTTGTCAGGGATTAACCAGAAAAAAGTCGCCTGAAAAATCAAAGCCGAGCGATTAGACCTCTGCTTGCTGAATCATACCTCCGCAGAAATGCCTGATGCAAAAAGTTCCCGTTGTGCCGCCTTCCTTTTCCCTAAAAGTCAATCGTTGACATACCTTATCCTTCCTGTATGATAATGCTGCTTTCGGTTGCAATAAAATCGGCATTGTGGTATAAGAACATCTGGCAAAAAAGTGTCATTGTGAGCGAATCGTGGGTTCACGCGGCGATCTTAACCGCTAAAATGCTGCTGCGCGCAGTTTGTTAGAGCTTAACTATAAAGTGAAAAGATATTTTTGTGTCCTCGGCAGCTCACCTTTTTCTGAATAGACCTGCGGGGCAAAAATGCTGCGAAAATTATGGTGTGTCCCCTGTAAATGGGAGAAAGCTATGAGACCCCAAACAAGAAGAGAATTCTTGAAAACCATTGGTTCCGTCGCAGCCTCGGCAACAGCCCTGTCAACCCTGCCGGGCTGCACCCTTGCATCTCACAGCCTCAGTTCGAAGACAAAACCGCCTAACATCATACTCGTCATAACCGATGACCAGGGCTACGGCGACCTTGCCTGCCACGGCAATCCGGTCATAAAGACCCCCAACCTGGACGAGCTGTACCGCCGGAGTGTACGCCTGACAAACTTCCACGTCGGGCCTACGTGTTCGCCCACACGCGCCGCACTTATGACAGGGCGATACTGCAACCGTACCGGCGTCTGGCATACCATCATGGGACGCTCGCTCCTTCGAAAGGATGAAGTCACAATCGCCGACATCTTTTCAGACGCCGGCTATCGGACCGCCATATTCGGGAAATGGCATCTCGGCGACAATTATCCCTTCCGACCGCACGACCGCGGCTTCGCCGAAGCCCTCGTCCACGGCGGAGGCGCAATCGGCAATACCCCGGATTACTGGGGAAATGACTATTTCGATGACACCTACTACCATAACGGCAGGCCGGAAAAATTCAAAGGCTACTGTACCGATGTATGGTTTGAACAGGCAATGAAATTCATCGAAGCCAATAGAAATCGCCCATTCTTCTGTTATCTGCCAACTAACGCGGCACATGGCCCTTACAGAGTTCCGGAAAGATACACCCGGCTCTACGGCGACAACAAAAATGTAAATCCCAATTTCTACGGTATGATTACTAATATCGACGACAACATCGGCTGGCTGACCGCGCAGCTAAAGCAGCTTGGCATCGAGAACAACACAATACTGATTTTTATGACTGACAACGGCACCTCCGCAGGACGCACGGTCTGCAACGCAGGCATGAGAGGCCAAAAGGGAAGTGAATACGACGGCGGCCACCGTGTGCCATGCTTTATTCGCTACCCGGCCGCCGGCATCAAAGCCGGCACGGACGCAGACCGCCTTACCGCCCACGTCGATTTGCTGCCCACCTTAATCGAACTGTGTGGCATTAACGCCGCTGCCGCTGTGAACCTTGACGGAAGCAGCCTCGTGCCGCTCTTGACGGCCAATCCCGATAACTGGCCCAGCCGAACACTCATCACCGACTCACAACGCATCGACCATCCAAAAAAATGGAGAAAAAGCGCGGTAATGACCGACCGCTGGCGCCTGGTCAACGGCCGAGAACTTTACGACATAAACACCGACCCGGGCCAAAAGCAAAACCTCGCCGATAAACACCCGAATATCGTCGCCGAGCTGCGCAGAGACTATGAAAAGTGGTGGGAGGATGTCTCAAAACGCTTTGATGAATATTGCGAAATAATTGTCGGCTCAGACTACGAGAACCCGACCCGTCTCACCACTCATGATTGGCACGCAGACGGCCCCTGGGACCAAACCCAAATCAGCAAAAACAATCGGCCCAACAATGGATTCTGGGCCCTGCAGGTCGCCAGGCCGGGTAACTACCGGATTAGTCTGCGTCGCTGGCCTAAAGAAGTCAACGCCCCCATCACCGCCGCCATCCCCGGCGGAAAAGCCATCAAAGCAACCACTGCCAGGCTCAAAATTGCTGGCTTCGACCTGACACAACCCATCAGAGAAGACACAACCGCTGCGACATTTACCTTAAAGCTCAAACCCGGAAAGACACGCCTGCAAACCTGGTTCACCGACGACAACGGAGCCTCACTCGGAGCTTACTACGTCTATGTCAAGCGTATCTAAAGACCAATCGCATTTACTGATGTTTGAAAAACTAAACAAACAACTGAGACTCTGTCACCCCCGCCTGCCCTGAGCAAACCTGTCACGAGCATTGCCGAGGGAGTCGAATCGTCGAGCGCTTCTTCCTCAGAATTCACCGGAACGACCAGATCAGGAGCGACTCGTCACAGGCGTCTTCTGAAGCGGCCTGTTCGCCATTAGACATTAAAAAGCAACATCATCATTTGGCGGCTCTTTCTTCTTGGGGGCCTCTTGCTTCAACACAAGCTTATCTTCATTATTCAGAAGCCATTGCTCTCCATTTTGGGTGACTAAGTACATAATATACTCTTCCCCATCTATATCTTGGCCAGTATCAAATCTAAGCATTTCTTTGTGTACAAGGCCTGTTAGTGCTAGGCTTACTGCAATGTCAGTATAGCCCGCTTCATTCATATCTTTTTTAACTGACCATCCAGAAACACCTTCAACTGATATAAAACTATTTTGCATTACAGTGACAAGAGCAACCATCTCGTGTGGTTTAAGTCCCTGAGTATCTGCTATTGGAGAAATGCTCGTGACTCGGGCAATTTCTGCTTGCTTTTTGAGTATCGCCTTGATACGCGATGATATGTCATTTCCTAGCTTTTGGAAGTCTTGCGTTGATTCAGTTTTATATTGGATGATACTTCTATGTTGGACATCAAATGGGAACCTGCTTTTCCTATCTTCGGAGCAAATGAGTACAACTTCTTTGGGAACTGCAATTGCCAAACCAAGCTCAAACCACACGTTCGGGTTATCAGTACTTATCTCTGCCAGGCATAGCTCAGAACGTCTAATACCAGTCTCGATCTCATCAATAGGAATGCTAACACTCGGGTCACGATCAACTCTATAAGGTTCGAGGTCACAGTCAGTGATCGCAGGAGCAATTACATCCTCATATCTTTTGTCATACTCACCTTTATCAAAGGGCTGCATTACGAAACATGCTCCCATAGAAAGCCTCTCCATTTATCAAATGCCTAACAATGATTATACAGTTTTATACGCCTCTGGCGTACGGTATAAAACGGGTCAAACCCCATCAACCGGACTGCGGACACCACTGGGCAATTATTTATTCTTCTTGTCTTTTTTCAATTTTCGTTTTTCCTTTGGATTAAGCAGGGCCTTTTTCTGTTGTTCTCTTTTGCCTTTATCTTTTTTCCCCGTATCGCCCATATCGGTTTCTCCTTTCTTGAAAATGACTTGTATTTCTTAACCTGTCCCTGAAATCATCCATTTGCACCTAACAATGACTATACAGTCTGTATAAAACGCCAAACCTTGTCCCTGCATGGCTCTGGCGGCGAACAGACTTCTTTCTTCTGTATAACAACTTCCCGTTGCTTTTTCAATTAATGACCAGAATATGCAAACTGCGCACCAATGTCAATCGCCAATGTTCGGATTTCGGCGAAAACCTTTCATCGACGGTAGATAGAGGCTGTCTTTTTTGATGGCACGCAGGAAAACTGTTTCCATGGATTGATTTTACCCTAAGAAACTTTCGAGAACCAGCCGGAAAGATTAAATTTTTAGAATGAATTTTTTGATGGATTTGATATTCTATTGCAAATGAGGCTTAGTCCCGATGTATCGGGGTAACTGAGCAAGGATATACTTTTGTTTATGGGAAAGCCCGGCTTTAATGTTGTGTCTTGTTGATTTCGTTGACGAAAAACTTTTCGGGCGTCCGACACCGCCTGGATACAACTACTCACTTAAACAGGGAAGATTTCAAAATGCCAAATAACCACATCCGCTTTTTCAACACCCCAAAACCCCCACTAACACACCTGGTCGCAATGCTCCTGCCCGTCTGTGCCCTCTGCCTGATTTTCGCCACAACGCCTATATACGCCGACTGGACATACATCGGTAATTACGTCGAGCCGTATCATGTCGATGGAAATACCATCACGTTCACCTGTACCAACGGCGTAGTTAAGATTGAAATCTGCACAGAGGATATACTCCGCATACAGGCCGGAAAGTCGGGCATTTTCAGGCCCAACGAACCCTGGGTCGTAATCAAGTACAACTGGCCTCAGTCGCCTTTTTCGCTAACAGATAAACCAGCTTGCATCGAAATAAAGACCCGGCGCATTACCCTGAAAGTAAACAAGTCACCGTTTAGACTGGCCGTTTACGACAAAAACGGAAAGCTGCTCAATGCCGACTGTGAAGACGGAGCTATCGGCTTCGACGGCGAAAAGGTCATCTGCAGAAAAAAACTGACCCCAACCGACCACTTCTTCGGCCTCGGGCAGCGATATGAAAAGTCCGACCTTCGCGGAGAAAAACGCGAGCTTTGGGTAACCGAAAACGTTACGCCAATCCCCTTCTTTATGGCGACCGATGGTTACGGGATATTCTTTCACAACACCTGGAAAACAATCTTTGATTTTACGAGCGACCCATACTATTTCAGCGCCCCGGGTGGAGGCGAGCTTGATTACTATTTCATTTACGGCCCGAGTTTCAAGCATATTTTAGACCGATACACCGAGCTTACGGGAAAATCACCCCTGCCGCCGAAGTGGGCGTTCGGGTTGTACTACAGCGCCTGGGCGAAGGAGCAGGGGGGACAAAGCGGTATTCTGAATACTATCAAGGCCGCAAGAGAAACGCACGATTGGCCCCTCGACTGCGTAAGAGTCCACTCGAAAAATTGCGGCCAGGGAATATGGGCAAGTCCAAACCTGAATTGGCCGGACGACGGATGGGGAGCCTTTCCGAAAGTAGACAAAATGGTCCAAAAGCTGCACGAGATGAACTGCCATTCCATTTTCTGGGAGAACCCTGGCATACCGGCTGATTGCAATGACAAGCACGCCGAAGGTGTCAGCCGTGGCTATTTTATTATGCAAAATGGCGCCCCGTGGATTGGTAATTTCGGATACGGCATGAATAAAGGCTCACTTATTGACTTCTGTAATCCGGCAGCAAGAAAGTGGTGGGGAGACCTGCACAATTTCATGGCCGACTTCGGCTCCGACGGCGCAGCAGGCGACCACGGCGAAGAAGTCCACGGTACTATGTATTCCGCGTACAGCGGTATGACAGGCGAGGAGCTTCATAACCTTTACTCAATGTTATATGACATGGCCGACTGGGAGGCCTACAAGGCGCGCATGCCGAACAAACGCTGTATTGTATTCGGCCGTTCACTATGGGCCGGCTGCCAGCGCTACCCAATGCAGGGCACCCAGGACTCACATGAATTCAAGAAATACATCTACGGCGAAATGATGGGAGCTATCAACTTTGGCCTGTCCGGCGTGCCCTTCAGAACCTACACAGATAACGTCACAAGAGAGAAAAAGCTCAACGGGCCGATTGCAAGAATCTCGCAATATCTGTCGCTTGGAGTCGGCGGCGAAAGGACTCTCATACTCTGGACGGGTGACGAAACCGCCGCCAGAAATTATCGCTTTTACGCCAAGCTTCGTTACCGCCTTATGCCCTACATATATACATACGCCCGAATAACTACGCTGACCGGCTTACCACTTATGAGGGCACTGGTCCTGGAGTATCAAGACGACCCTGAAACGTATTCCGCGTACGGCCAATATCTGCTCGGCAAAGAATTGCTGATTGCGCCGTTATGGAGCGATACCAATTTCTCCAGAGAAATCTACCTGCCGAAGGGACAATGGATAGATTTCCAGGACGGCACCACATACAAAGGCAGCCGGACCATTATCTACAATGCCCCCATTACGAAGGTTCCTATACTCGTCAAGGCCGGCGCAATTATACCTATGGCGCCGCCCGGCCAGAGATATCTCGATGAGAAGAAAAGCCCGCTGACAGTCAGAATCTATCCAAAGGCGCTTTCGTCTTTTGAGCTTTACGAAGACGACGGCACAAGCTATGACTATGAAAAAGGCGTTTACGCCTTAACGACATTTACATGCGTCGAGAAGACAGACGGCCTGGTAGTAATAAAAAGCGCTCCAAAGGGAAGCTACGCAATCCCTGAAAGAGACCACGTATTCGCAGTGTATAAGCAAATGCCCGTAAAATCCGTAACAAAAAATGGAACGCCGCTGTCTTGTTTCGGCCACAAAAAAATGTTCGACTCCTCAGCTCAGGGCTGGTTTTACGACCAGGCAGACAAGATAATATGGGCAAAGATAAAAGGCGGCGCAAATGAGCCGATTGTACTGAATTTTTTGGGTAACGTTGCTCATTGATAATGAGTACACAATTTACTTAAAGGGAGATTTTTGACATGGCACAAAAGTGGGTTTATTTCTTCGGAAACGGCAAAGCCGAAGGCAACGCAAAAATGAAAGAGCTTCTGGGCGGCAAGGGCGCAAATCTGGCCGAAATGACCAATCTCGCAATACCCGTCCCGCCGGGCTTCACCATCGCAACCAAAGTCTGCGACCAGTATTACAAAAACAATGGAAAATGGCCCAAAGGACTCGCTGAAGAAATTGACAAAAACGTCGCTAAGCTCGAAAAGACAATGAACGCAAAACTCGGCGACCCGCAAAAGCCCCTGTTCGTCAGCGTCCGAAGCGGCGCCGCCGTATCGATGCCAGGGATGATGAACACTATTCTAAATCTCGGATTGAACGACGATGTAATTGATGGCATCATAGAAAAAACTGATAACCGGCGATTTGCCTACGACATATACCGCAGGTTCATTGATATGTTCGGCGATGTGGTGATGGGCTGCCAACACGAATACTTCGAGGCGGTAATCGACGCTGCCAAAAAAAAGGCGAAGGTCAAACTCGATAACGAACTGACCGCTGAGCAGCTCAAGAAAGTTGTCGAGCAGTACAAAAAGGTATACAAAAAACACGTCGGCAAGCTCTTCCCGCAGGATGGGCGGACTCAGTTAACGCTCGCTATCAATGCGGTTATTAGCTCCTGGATGGCAAATCGGGCCGTCACATATCGTCGGTTGAATAAAATCACCGGCCTGCTCGGCACCGCCGTCAACGTTCAGGTCATGGTGTTCGGCAATATGGGCGAAGACTGTGGCACCGGAGTCTGCTTTACGCGAAATCCGAGTACCGGCAAAAAAGAGTTCTACGGCGAATTTCTAATGAATGCCCAGGGCGAGGACGTCGTCGCCGGCATCAGAACACCTCTGCCATTGAAAGATTTGGCAAAGGTAATGCCACCGGCATACACCCAGCTCACCAGGCTGATGACACGCCTCGAAAAGCACTACAAAGATATGCAGGATATGGAATTTACAATTCAGGAGAAAAAACTCTATATCCTTCAAACCCGAACCGGCAAGCGAACGGCAGAAGCCGCTGTTAAGATGGCAGTCGACATGCTAAAAGAAAAACTCATCCCCAGGAAAGAGGCTGTTACCCGCGTAACACCCGAACAGTTAGACCGGCTGCTGCATCCGCACTTTGACCCGAAAGCCAAACGTGACGTCATTGCTAAAGGTCTGCCGGCCTCGCCGGGCGCCGCCGTCGGTCAGGTCGTCTTTGACGCTGAGGCCGCAGAAGCATGGAACAAAAAAGGCAAAAAGGTCATCCTCGTCCGAATAGAGACCAGCCCCGAAGACATCGGCGGAATGGATGCAGCCGAGGGTGTTTTGACCGCTCGAGGTGGTATGACAAGCCACGCCGCGGTCGTCGCCCGCGGTATGGGAAAGTGCTGCATCTCAGGCATAGCAGCACTGCATATTAACTATAAGGCCAGGAAACTCAATGTCGGAAAGCTTCTCATCAAGCAGGGAGACTGGCTCAGTATCGATGGCTCGACCGGCGAAGTTATAAAGGGCAAATTACCTACCGTCGAGCCGACCGTTAGCGGCGATTTCGGAAGGTTTATGAAGATTTGTGATACCGTTCGCATGCTCAGGGTCCGAACAAACGCCGACACGCCCCATGATGCAAAGCGGGCCAGACAGTTCGGTGCCGAGGGTATCGGCCTTTGCAGAACCGAGCACATGTTCTTTGAAGGTGAAAGAATCTGGCCCGTGCGACAAATGATACTGGCCGCGGATGATTATGCCGCAATGCTCGGCGAGCTCGATGCAGCCAAAACCCATAAAGACAAAAAAGCAATCGAAAAAAAATACGCTTCTGCCATAAAGCAGTTTGAAGGTGCTCTGAGGAAATTGCTTCCCTACCAGCGCAGTGACTTTGAAGGTATATTCAAAGCGATGGCGCCCCTGCCCGTGACAATTCGACTGCTCGACCCGCCGTTACATGAGTTTTTGCCGCAGGATGCGGCCAGTCAGGCCGAAATGGCAAGACGACTCGGCGTCAAGACAGCGGTCGTAAAGGAAAAGGTCGAAAAGCTCCACGAATTCAATCCGATGCTCGGACACCGCGGCTGTCGACTCGCCGTCACGTACCCGCCTATCTGCCGTATGCAGACAAGGGCAATTATCGAGGCCGCCTTGAACGTTAACAAAAAAGGCATCGCTGTCCTGCCCGAAATCATGGTTCCACTTGCCGGCGCAGTCACCGAGCTAAAACTTGTTAAGGACGAAATTGTCAACGAAATCAAAACCGTCTTTAAGGAAAGAAACACACGCATAAAATACATGATAGGGACAATGATAGAGGTTCCCAGGGCCGCCCTGACCGCAGACGAAATCGCCACCGAGGCCGAGTTCTTCAGCTTTGGAACCAACGACCTTACACAGATGACTATGGGTTTCTCACGCGATGACGCTGGCAAGTTCTTAGGCGAGTACGTCCAGAAGGGCATTTATCCCGATGACCCCTTCCAAAAGCTCGACCAAGTCGGCGTCGGGAAGCTAATCGAAATGGGCACCACGCTCGGCCGCAAGACCCGCAAAAACCTCAAGGTTGGCATTTGTGGCGAACACGGCGGCGAGCCGGACGCTATTGCTTTTTGCCATCGTATCGGTATGAACTATGTCTCCTGTTCGCCGTTCAGAGTCCCGATTGCGAGATTGGCAGCGGCACAAGCGGCGGTGAAGTAGTTGTTAGTCGCTCGTGGCTCGTATCTCGTGCAGCGTATAGCTGATGAGTAAATGGGGGCACGGTGAGACGGTTGGACTGTGGGACGGTTGAACGGTGAAAAAATAGGTGGCTGTACCTGGTGACATTTGATTTTAGCGGTTGGGCTGGAATTGCCGATATAACTTTCAGGATGTTATTTATCTGAAAGGAATCGGCATGAAGAAGAAATATATATTGTCCGGCTTACGGCTGAAGAACGCAAAGAACTGGAAAACTTAGCGAAGAAGGGAAAAACTCAGGCCTATCGTATAAAGCATGCCAACATTTTGTTGGCAGTAGATGCTGATGGGCCGCATTGGCAAGACCATCAGGCAGCTAAGGCTTACAAGCGTCATGAAAATACAGTCAGAAACATTCGTCAACGTTTTGTTGAGCAAGGTTTTCAGCCTGCTCTCGAGCGTAAAAAACAGCAGGCTCCATCACGCAAACGAATCATTGATGGAGAGAATGAAGCTCGATTGATATCGATTGCCTGTAGCACACCGCCTGAAGGACATGCCAAATGGACTATGCAACTGTTGGCCGACGAACTGGTTGCGCTCAGCGTGGTTGACTCCGTTTCCGGGCAGACTGTATGGAGGACGCTAAAAAAAATGAACTTAAGCCTCACTTAAGAAAATGCTGGGTAATACCTCCAAAACAAAACGCAGCATTTGTTGTAAATATGGAGGATGTACTGGAAATCTATAAAAGGCCTTACGATTCGGCCATTCCGGTTGTTTGTATGGACGAACAGCCGACACAGCTAATCAAGGAAACACGCAGGAAAATAGCAGTTGAACCTGGCAAAGTCGAACGTGTGGATTATGAATATGAGCGTAATGGGACAGCGGCGAATTTTATGTTTACTGAGCCTTTGGGGAGTTGGCGTAAGGTTGATGTTCGTCAGCGTAAGACATCGATTGATTGGGCATATGAAGTCAAAGAACTGCTGGACAAGGACTACGCGGGCGCAGAGAAAGTTATATTGATTTGTGATAACCTGAACACGGATAAGAGCGCATCGCTTTATGAAGCGTTTGAGCCGAAAGAGGCACGGCGACTCGCCGAACGCCTTGAGATACATTATGCACCCAAGCACGGCAGTTGGCTGAATGTTGCGGAAATAGAACTCAGCGTGTTTACCAAACAATGCCTGGATCGACGAATACCTGATATGGCAACATTGCAGCAAGAAGCAAAAGCATGGTACCGTGAACGAAACATCAACCAGAAAGCGGTGGATTGGCAGTTTACAACCGAAGATGCAAGAATTAAACTGAAAAGACTGTACCCACAAAATCAAATGTTGTGAGGTAGTAGTAAGTTGACCGCAGTAGAGGGGGTCTTACGCTATCAAAACACTATTATTGGCTGCGCAGCAGGCAATTTGCTCTACTTTCTACTATCTCCTCTCTACTGCTCTGATTTTTGCCTTTGGCAAAAATCGGGGAGACAGGATTTGAACCTGCGACCTCTGCGTCCCGAACGCAGCGCTCTAGCCAAGCTGAGCTACTCCCCGATATATCTTGAAATATAGCACGCCGACCGGAGAATTGCAAGCTACAATAGGTTAACCGGGTCTATGTCTACTGTCACCCTAACGGCCGGGCGAATGGGCTGTTCGGCTCGTAAGCTGCGAAATAGTTTTTGAATGGTCTCGGCCTCGCGGGCCTGGATGATTATCTGCATCCGGTGCAGGCGCTGAATCCGACTTATCGCCGCTGGTATCGGACCTCGGACAGTCGCTTTAATGTCATTGTGCTCGACAAGAAAATCAATCCTTTCCCGCATTGCCCGGCAGGCAGCCTGGAGCTTATCAAAATTTTCATCGCGCATGATGACTGCCGCTAATCGCCAGAATGGAGGCAGGTTGCAGGCCCGGCGATGCTTCAGCTCCTCTTTGAAAAAGCCGTTGATGTCCCCTCGGACAGCAAACTGTATGGCCGGCTGGTCGGGCAGGAATGTCTGAACGAAGACCGTGCCTTTTTTCGCTGACCTTCCGGCTCGCCCGGCCACCTGGGAAATCAGTTGGAACGTTCGCTCATTGGCCCGGAAATCCGGCAGATAAAGGCAGGTATCTGCGCTGATTATTCCCACCAGCGTGACATTCGGAAAGTGCAGACCCTTGGCCAACATTTGCGTGCCGGCCAATATGTCGATTCGGCCATCACTAAAAGCCTTGAGAACATGGTAGTAGTTTTTGCCCTGCATGGAATCGCTGTCGACTCTCGCAACGCGGGCCTGTGGGAACTTCGCTTTCAACTGCTCTTCGAGCCTTTGTGAGCCTAAGCCTATCATCGCCATAGCTTTGCCGCACAAGGGACAGCTTTCAGGGACAAGGGTTTGAGCGCCGCAATAGTGACAGAGCGCGTGACCATAATTGAGGTGCCTGCCTGTAACTGTTCGCATCGGCCGGCGGCGGGTCGTTGCTGATTTGTGGAAGGTCAGCGTAACGTCACAATTTCGGCAGTGCAGACTGTACCCGCAGGACGGGCAGAACACGAAATTACTGTAGCCCCGCCTGTTCAGAAGCAGGATTGCCTGCTGCTTTTTCTCGATGGTCTGTCTGAGTGCCTGGGCCAGTGGTTGTGAGAGCAGGTTGAC
The DNA here is from genome assembly GCA_030608075.1 of Phycisphaerae bacterium. GTDB lineage: Bacteria > Planctomycetota > Phycisphaerae > Sedimentisphaerales > Anaerobacaceae > JAUWIU01. Next base: position 4,961 of record JAUWIU010000014.1, on the reverse strand, counting down.
GCCTTTGTGCCCGCTGCTAACGTTAGTCCTGCGCCGCATATCGACAAGCTTCATTTCCGGCATCGGCAAATCCATCACCCTTTTCGGAAGACGCACCAGGCGGAAATGCTTCTTACTTCGGCAGTTAAACAGGGTCTCTAACGACGGCGTTGCGCTTCCGAGAACACAGTGTGTGTGTGACAATTGCGCCCGTTTTATGGCCACGTCACGCGCGTTGTATCGCGGCTGCGTATCCTGCTTGTAGACGGCCTCGTGTTCCTCATCAACTATGATAAGCCCCAGGTTGGCCAGCGGCGCAAAGACCGCCGAGCGCGCGCCGATGACCACGTCGGCCTCACCGTTCTTTATTTTCCGCCACTGCACGTTCCGCTGAGCAGCGCTTAGGCCCGAATGCATAACGGCGATTTTTCCGAACCGGTCGCTGAACCGCTGAACCGTCTGAGCGGTAAGGGCAATTTCAGGAAGCAGCACTATGGCGGCTTTACCTTTTTGCAAACAGGCCTCGATTGCCCTTATGTACACTTCGGTCTTGCCGCTGTCGGTAACGCCGTGCAGCAGCGTCACGCCGAATTTACCGGAGTTCACCTGGCTGTTGATATGCACCAAAGCGCTGCGCTGGTCGTGATTTAGCGTTACCTTATCCGTCTTTATCATCATGCTCTCAGGAACAACGGGCAGAGATTTCAGCACTTGGCGATATGTGATTTTGATAACGCGTTTTTCAGCCAATTTTTTTACGGGCGCGTTCGTGCAGCCGATTTCCTCCAGCAAAACCTGCACCAGCAAAGCCCTGTCTGCGTCCAGGGCCTTTCTTTGCTGCAGGATACTAACGATTTGCTTTTGCTTTTTGCCACGCAATTGCTCCAGCACCTCCTTGCTGTCTTCAGATAAGTGGACAAGTCTTTCTTTTTTGACGCCGATACCTTTCTTCACCGCCGACGGCACCATTGCCGCCAAGACCTGACCCAGCGGGCAGACATAGTAGCTGCTTATCCACCTGGCCAGTGACATCAGCCCGGTATCCACCAGCCGGCTCTCATCGACCGCTCTGGCGACTTTCTTGAGCCTGCGCCCGCCGCCGCGTCCGCTGAATGAGTCCTCGAACGGGACATCCGATTCAACGCAAAACCCCACCTGCAGCTTATTCGTCCTGCCGAATGGCGCCTCGACCCTGCGCCCTGCTTCGACAGGCCAAAGCTCATCCGGGACAAGATAATCGAACTCTGCGTCGGCCCCGGACTCAAAAGCAACACGAATAATATGAGTGCACGGCTTGTCCTGAGCTGGTTCCGATGCAAACAAACTGTCGGCGTGGTATCTGCTCATCCGGAGCCGATTGTCGCAGCTTCAGATGATTGTGTCAAGATTCACGGTCTTTACCCCCGAGCGGCGATGCTCCAACCGGGGCCTGCGTCCGTGTGTGATTTGCAGGTGGTTTTTTTGGCCTTGAATTCCGATTTTCGCGCTATTAACATCTAACCCGCATTTCTTGCAGCCATAGTTGAAATTTGACCGAGCACACCCTAAAACAATTATCTGTGGTCAACATTTGTTGTGTTTCTGGCCTGACCCCCGAAAACTGTACCATTGCGAATTAGAGAGTATCCGATAAGATGAGTTGGTTTTTACAGAAAGGATACTCTTATGAAAAGGAAATACCGAAGCACGAAACAAATCCAAATTACCTAAATTCAAATGACCAAAACATTGAGTCCTTGCCAGCGACAGGAATTTGTCCTTTTGTTTCGAGAATTGGGATTTTTAAGATTCGATATTGTTTCGGATTTTAAGGTCAGAGTGGTTTTTTACTATTAAGTGGCGTTGTAGGATTAAGTCATATAATAAACGTCAGGATTTGGATTAATTGACGTTACAGGCCTGCGGGCTGTACGAAAACACTGCCCAGCAGCCTCCTGACAATCGAAAAGCCGGCTCGAGACCGAAAATACGTAGCTTCAACAACCATTATGCCTAAAGCACATAGGGTAATTACCCGAAATAATTGGTAGCAAAAAGTATTTGGCGTTTTGCTTATTTGGAGAAGCAAATGTCCGAGCAAGCGTGGCCAGAAAGCGGTAAATCTGCCCGAATACTACAGCCCGACAGCACACGAATGTTTGCACCGCGGCAGTGCAACCATATTTGGAAAACCCTGAAGCAAGGGTCCCGCGGCGGCGGCAAAAAAGGACGCTGCCGTATCACTTGCGCACTTGCGTTTTGTGTATTCTTCTTCGGTGCTGTATCCGTCTCGGCTCAGGAGTTGGATTCCGACCGGCTGTTTTCGCCGGCCGCAGGACAGTTGTTCTATGAAATAGCTTATGAAATCGCTCACTCGGAAGACATCAGCCGAGAGCAGGCCGAACAGGCTGTAGTGCTGCTATCGGCCACCGCAGCACTGGACCCAACAGCTACCTACATCGTGCCGGAAAACATGAGGCTGACCTGTCGTCATTTGGAACAGCGATACGACGACCAGGTGTATCGACTGCTTGTGGGCTACGTGAATGCATCGGCTGACCTTGAGATGATAAGCGAGGTGGTGCGGTATTTACTTGGACATCTGGATTCGCGCGAGGCAAGAGAAAAGCTTCTTCAGCAAATGCTGAAGGACCTGGGCGGTAAAAACACCGTCGTCGATTCGGAACTGGCAACATTGCTCGGCCTGTTGGCCGCCGAAAAGGCCGATACACAAACCGCCGTATCTTACTTTATGCAGGCCTACGACACCAACAGATACAATAAGCTGGCATTTGCAAAGCTCGCTGAGATTGTGCCCGAGCAGATAACACCGCCGATGTACCTAACGCATCTGAGGGTCGTACTAAGCGAAAACCCACTGGACATCGATGCCGCCTTGGCCTTCGCACAATACGCCGAGCGACTGCAGTTATACAAATTGGCCGCCGACAGCTATGAATATTGTGCCCAACTGTTCAGTTACCTCAAGCCTTCGGATCCCCTGCCGGGCCGGATTTATTTGCCTTGGGCAATCAGCAGCTACAACACCCAACGAGCCCTGCCCGAGTGTCTCCAAATCGCCCGGCAGCAGCGACAGAGCGGACAATTTGACCTGCTTCTGCAAGCGATTGCAGGCAAGGCGGCAACAAAAATCGGCGCCGACCAACAGGCAGAACAGATACTAAAAGCTGCCGAAGAAAAGGCGTTACAGGCCTTTGCCGACGACAGCGCCACCCAGAAACCTGCTGCTGAGCAGCTTGCGTGGTTTTACTGTTTTGCTTTGCCCGACCCCGACAAAGCCATCGACTGGGCAATAAAGCCTACTCAACTGACCCGAACTCGGATGTAGCCGCCGGTATACTTGCTTATTCGCTTGTGGCAAACGGCCAGACAGATTTGGCCAGGCCCATTATCGAAGGCAATGCCAACAGTCAAATCGCCGAATTGGCACTGGCGCAGATTCAAGTGATGGAACAAAACAAAGATGTTGCTATTGCAAGCTTAAAGTCCGCAATTGCCAGAGACCCGGGTTCAATGGCGGCGGAACGCGCAAAACAACTGCTTGCCCAGTTGGGTTCAGAGTACATCGCGCCGGTCGAGCCTGCCAATGTTTTGCGTGTGTTAAGAAACAGCTTCGGCAGGGGGGTCGTCCCGTCATTTGTCAGCCCGGAGAATATGGTTTCAGTTGAGCTTAACATTCGAGGCAATGAGTTTGCCTACGGTCGCGAATTCAGTGGGTCGGTTGCAATAGCGAACAATTCGGCCGCCCCGCTTATTATTAGTGATGATGGCTTGATTAACGGTAATATCAGAATTGATGCCCACATTACAGGCGACCTCGACAAGAAAATACCAAGCCTCATATCTTTCAAAACCCAGCCCGCATTGCCCATCAAGCCCGGCAGGGCCATGGTCATTCCTGTGCGCCTTGTCACCGGTGAACTTAGACGAATACTGCTTAAACACCCCCAGGCCTCTTTGGAGGTAGAACTCACCCTTTACATCGACCCTGTTGCAACCGAGGACGGCACCTTAACCAACCGGTTCACTGGGATAAAGCCGGTTACCGTAATTGTGAAACGACCAGGCGTCCAGCTTAGCAGCAAGTATCTCCAAAACCGCCTTAATTCAATATCACAGGGACAACCCGGACAAAAAATCGAAGCGGTCAGGCTTTTTGCCGGACTTCTGGCCGAACTTCAGGAAATGGCAAATCACCAGCCGTCTTACAGATTTATGTATGCCGATTGGATGCCGGACATATTGAAATCTGCCCTGTTCTTCACCCTCAGAGAGGATGACTGGAACGTCAAGGTACACACTATCGCTGCGATGCATTCCCCGCCGCTGGACTATGAGATGATTGACGCAGTAGCAGCAAATTTGAACAACTCTCACTGGCCGGTTCGGTTGATGGCTTTATACCTGCTTGCGAAAAATCAGGGCGACAGCTTCAAAAAGGTCTTGGACCACACGGCAAAATACGACTCAAACAGAATCGTCCGGACTATGGCCGTTACACTGGGCGGCGTCCATCCTCAGCCGCAGGAGCCCGTAAACCAGCCCATATCCGATACCACAAAAGTACAACCCTCAGGCGCCAAAGAGTAAAAAGACTGCTCGCGGGGCCTTTCAGCCGCTCCCGGAATTTCCCAAGAATTGTCTTGTAATATAATCATTATTTTATAACATTTCCTCTTCGGTCGTGGCTTTTTCGAGGATTTTTTTGAAAGGGTTATCCAAATGCCGGCCAAAGTAGATGCCGAACAATGCACTGGTTGCGAGTCGTGTGTTGAAGACTGCCCCAGCGATGCAATTAAAATGTCCGATGGCAAAGCGGTAATTGATGTTGACTCCTGCATCGATTGTGGTGTGTGCGTTGACACCTGTCCCGCTGAAGCTATCAGTATGGAATAAAATTCAGGTTGGCCCCATCGTCTAGGTAGGTCCAGGACACCGGGTTTTCAACCCGGCAACAGGGGTTCGAATCCCCTTGGGGCTAT
>JAUWIU010000041.1 GCA_030608075.1 Phycisphaerae bacterium | reverse complement strand
TGGACCTGCAGGACCTCGATGCTCTGGTCAATATGTTAGTTGCTGCCGGACCTCCGTTTATTGTGCCGGTTGGAACAGGTAACTGCGGAGATTTGGCTGATGAAGCTGGGCAGGTAGACCTCCAGGATTTGGATGCCCTGGTCAATATGTTAGTGAGCGCAGGGCCTCCGTTTATCGTGCCGTGTGAATAAAGTAGTTGTGCTTGATATAACCAATTTTGGGCCTATGCTTATTTGCGGGTATAGGCCCTTTGTTTTGCGCTGGGTGGAGTAGATGGGAAAAATAGCCGATAACGTATAAGCAAGTAATAAATCTAACCTTTTTGAGAGAAAAGGCTTGCCTTATGGGACATAAACCTGTATAATGTTTGGCAGTGTGGCAAGAGAATGACTTCGCGGATGGCAGCAGGCTGGAAGAGCGGTAAATTCCCAAAGGAAGGATGTGGAAATCCGGGGCTGACAGAAAGGAGGAATGGAATTAAGGCTCTGGAGCAGCTAATCGGTAAGGAAGAGGTAAGAAGTGTGTGGCTGTTTTAGGCAGGTTTAGGCAGGCCGACTTTTTTGTTGAAGGCCAGCCGCAATGGTTTTCGGCGGTTGGAGAGGGCTGCCCTGGCTGAAGCAGCAGTTTTAAGCCTCTCTCGGTGCGTTGCCGAGGCAAACAAGTGTAATGTTACTTCTATAAGGAGCAGTAAGTTATGAATAAAATATTAATTACAATTTGTGCAGTAGCGATGTGTGTGTTTGTGTCAGTGCCGGCTAGCGCGGAGTTAACCATAATCGGTACTGCGACTTATGAAGGTTCAGACTATAACCTTATCTATGATGATGACAGCGGCGGTGGCAACGGGTTGGTCTACCTGGATTATGACTATAGTGCTGACAAAGGGGTTAACCATCCGGACGCAATATCCTGGGCTGGCGGCCTGGGCGCGGCTTTAACCGTGAACTTAGACCCAGGATACGAGACCGATATCGACTGGTCAAGCGGCTGGCGCCTCCCGGAACTGAGCCCCAATGAGCTTCATGATCTTAATTTCACGGAGCCGGACGCCAGCACAGTTTTTAGCTACTGGCCAGATAAGAGCGCGTGTCCCGGCTGCAGGTTCTGGGTAAACAACTCAGCGACCGGCCAAATCTACCAGCTATCGGGCGCCGTACTTCAGCACGACAACCCGAACGACTACGATAATGGAGCTATAGCCGTTCATCCCGGAACAGTCAGTGTGTCCTGCCCGCCGCTACCGGACGACGACGGAGACGGGCGAGGCAACGCCTGCGACAACTGCCCGCAGACTCCCAACCCTGACCAGGCCGACGATGACAAGGACGGCTACGGCAACGCCTGCGACGGCTGCCCCGACGACCCGGATAAAATCGAGCCGGGTCTCTGCGGTTGTGGCAAGCCCGATACAGACCTCGACGGCGATGGTGTCATTTGCGAGGACAATTGCCCCACCGTCTATAACCCCGACCAGCTTGACAGTGACGGTGACGGAACCGGCGATGCATGTGAGCGACCCGATGTCGACCTGAAAGTAGACCTTGGCCTGCCGATGTGCGGCACAGGCTACATGGAATACAACCCCGTGCCTGGCACCGTAAAAGAAGGCTGGTGGGGTAGGGTCTTCTGGGGCGATGCGGATATGTACATGCATGATTTCGCCTGGGAAGACGGCTCACGGCAGTACGAGCCACCTACTACCGAGGGAGTCGACGGCTCCGGTGTGCACTTCGCGCTTGACACAAGCCGCGCCGGAAACGGGGGATACCACGTTCACGGCATGTGCCGCTGCACCCTCGCCGGTGATTGCTGTGCCACCGGCCGTCCGAGTGGCGAGCCCATCGCCAACGGCTGGTTTCATAACATCGACTGGGGCGGTGAATGCAGGGGCGATATCCACATGCGGATAACCGGCCTGCCTGGTGGTGAATATGAGTTGAAAAGCTACCACAACCACTGGGAACCTTGCAGCCAGGGAACGCGAAACTGCCTCAATTGCAACTCTAATATGCCGCCTATGACGGGAGTGTATGCCATGTCTCTTCCAGTAGCCGGGACCGGGACGCCAGACGGTTGCGGAGTACTCTGGGGTGGAACCGGCACAGGTGTCGAATCGCTTCTGGAAGCGTACAACATTAAAGTAACAAGCGTCCTTACCGATGCTGACGTTGCAACTTCAACCATAGAGTTTCTGACGAACGGCAGCGATGTGCTGGTCGTCTACGAAGGCGGCGATAACTCGTATCCCGACCCGGCCAGGTCGGGCCGTGAAGGACACAAGGGAATCCTCAACGCCTTCGAACTGAAGTCTCTTGACGCGCCGCCGCCACCTTGTCCGTGCCCGGGTGATTTGGACAGCAATGACCAAGTGGATCTGCAGGACCTCGATGCTTTGGTCAATATGTTAGTTGCTGCGGGACCTCCGTTTATTGTAACTGTTGGACCGGGCCACTGCGGAGATTTGGCTGCGCCGATGCTGCAGGTAGACCTGCAGGACCTTGATGCTCTGGTTAATCTGTTAGTGAACGCGGGACCTCCGTTTATTGTGCCGTGTGAATAAAGTAGTTGTGCTTGATGTAACCAATTTTTGGGCCTATGCTTATTTGCGGGTGTAGGCCCTTTTTTTGTGTCACGATTTATGGTGGGGCAAGGTAGGCTAAATGATTGCATTTTTTGGGCGGGGCGGCTATTGTAGCTCAATAGAAAATCAGTTTGGTCAGGCTAAACGGTAGATGTCGGATGAAAGCCGGTGATAACAGAAAAGTGATTGCGGTTTTTTCGGGAGTGTTTGTTATATCGTTTTGTCTTGCAGCGGCTGCTGATGACTTGTCGCAGTTTGAGAAGATAGAGGCATCTTATTTTGAAACTGACGTGCGCAAAGTTATTCAACTCAGCAGCGGTCGGGATGTTGTGGACAAGCGTAAGGCCCTTATTCGGTACATCTGGGGCGAGGAAGGGTTTCCATCGTCGAAGCTGCCGGCGAGTGTGCAGGAGGATATAAAGGATGCGCAATATGGGCAGCTTGAGCAGAACAACCTCAAGCGGATTGACAAGATAACGGTTGGTATGGATTACGGTTTGAATTCGGTTGTTTATCATTTCATTGCGAAGAAGTGCAATAAGAAATTGATTATTTACCATCAGGGGCATTGTGGTGATTTCGTCAAGGGCGTTAAATCGATTGCGGCCTTTCTCGACAGGGGATACTGCGTGATGGGCTTTTCGATGCCATTGTTGGGGATGAACAGCCGGCCGACTGTTGAGCTTGAGCGGTTCGGCAGGCTTAAACTGACCAAGCATGACCATCTAAAATTTCTTGAGCACCCGATAAAGTATTTCGTTGAGCCGGTGGCGGTGGCGTTGAATTACGCAGCGAAGTTCAGATATCAAGGCGTGTACATGGTCGGTATTTCAGGCGGCGGCTGGACGACAACTCTGTATGCGGCGATTGATGCGAGAATTCGGCGCAGTTATCCTGTTGCAGGGTCATTTCCTGTTTATCTTCGGTCGGGTTCCAACCGGGACTGGGGAGATTACGAGCAGACGGTGCCGGGATTGTACAGGGTGGCAAATTATCCTGAGCTGTACATAATGGCTTCGCACGGTAAGGGCCGCAAGCAGATTCAGATATTGAACAAGTATGACTCGTGCTGCTTTGCGGGAATTAAATATCGCACGTACGAGAAGGTTGTTAAGGAAGTGGTTGATGGCCTGGGCGAGGGCGAATTCGAGGTTTTTTTGGATGATACACATAAAGAGCATAAGATATCAGGCCGCGCGTTGGACGTCATATTCAATGACCTGGAAAATCATTGAGCGGGTTCGGCAGTATGGCTTCAGCTTGGCCGACCGGAGATTTCGATTCAGAGGAGATGACCATGAATTGTAGACGAAATTTTTTGAATTGTGCCCGCGCCGGCAGGTTTAGCCGACGTGACTTTTTGGGCGGCTCGATGACGATGGTTGCCGGTTCGTTGCTGGCCGGCGGTTGTGGGACATCATTGCAGCAGACAGGGCCGATGCATCCGTTCGGGCCGGCGTCGAGGTGTGCTGCGACAGTCAAGGCGACATTTGTGCGCCGAAAAGAAGATTACGGGATGTGGTGGCCGGGCGCGGTCTACGACGGCCAGGCGGCACGACGCAAGTACTCGACGCAGTTGAAGCGGATGGCCGAGTCGCTCGGGGTGAAACTCGATTTGCGGGCGGTGCCAATCTACAGCGTCGAAGAGGCTGACGCCTGGCTGGCGGAGGCAAAGGCCGACAAGGTAGATGGGCTGGTCGTAATAATGCTGGACCGGCAGCAACATTCCTGGCCTACGGCTTACAAGGCGGCACAGAGCGGTATCCCGACGGTTATATTTTCACCGGTCGGCACTTGCTTTACTACCAATACATTGGCTCTGGCGGATAAGAGCGGCTGTGTAGTGTATTCCGCCGAAGAGTCCGACCAGGTGCTCTACGGGATGAAGATGCTAAAGGCCGGGGCGAAGATGCGTCTGACAAGGTGCATCGTGCTCAAGGGTGATAAGCGATTTGATGAGCCGTTGGCCGATGTTGGAATTACACTGCGCCATCTGCCCGTAAAGGCGTATCTGGATGAATACCACAAAATAAATGTTACCGACGAGGTGGCGGCCATTGCGGAATATTATATGCGAAATGCTCGGCGGATGCGCGGTGCGACGAGGCGGGATGTCATCAACGGCGTGAAGGGTTATTTTGCGTGTCGCAATATCCTTGAGCGTGAGGATGGAGATGCTATTACGATGGACTGCCTCGGTGGTATAGCGAGGAACAATTTGAAGCAGAGCCTGCCGTGTATAGCGTGGTCACGGATGCTTGACGAGGGGATTGCTGCGGCGTGCGAGGCTGATTACGGTGCGGTGGCGTCGCATGTGCTTGTGCAGTACCTTTTCGACCGCCCGGGCTTTCAGCAGGACCCGGTGCCCGATACGGTAAACGATGCGATTATCGGTGCGCACTGCACGTGTGCGACGCGTCTGAGAGGTTTTGACCAGCCTCCTGAGCCTTTCGATTTGGTGCATCATCACGGCAACCGTGATGCGACGGCGCGGCCTTTGTGGCGGAAGGGCCAGCGGATTACGAGTGTTGACGTTTTGCCGCCGGGCCATAGACTGAACAAGGAAGGCCAGAGGTCGCGGCTGCTGATTTCTGCAGGGACGGTGGTGAACAACGTGGATGTCCCGCCGAACGGCGGCTGCGTGGTGTCGGTCAGGGTGAAGTTTGACGGCGGGCAGGACGTGCTGAGCTTTCCGGGATTTCACCAGGTATTTTTCTACGGCGAGTACAAGCAGCAGTTAGTCGAGTTCTGCAAGCTGTTCGGTTTCGATGCCTGGGTAGTTTGATAGGCTGGTGCCTGGATTTGCGGGCGGTTGTGGCCGTTTTGGACGGTTTGGCAGCGAGTCGGAGTGACGAGGAATCAGTAAAGCTCATCTCGATAAGAGCCGATGTATAGTTAGGTGGAAGCGGTGTTTTCCTTCAAGGCAAGTGCTCTCATTCGGAGGAGAATCGAGGTGGAAAATACGACAAAACGTAGGAAACGCTGGTTTCTCAAGGCAGAACTTGTTCTGCTGTTATGTGTGATTGCAGTATGGGTCATCAGGTCTGAATTGGTCGATATTGATAGTGTCAAAGCTGGTGTTCTCAAGCAGGTTGTTAGAGCAGACCGTGATAATATTGATGCCTACCGCTTTCTTGCTGGCTATTATATTGATTCAGGCCGCTATGAAGAAGCAGCTAAGGCGCTCAGACAAGTTGTGAGGATCGAGCCACACGATGCCGATACATGCGTAACTCTCGGCGATGCCTACTGGGATTGGGGTCATTACGAAGAAGCAATAGAAGCCTACAAACAAGCTTCGAGGGTTAAACCGGACGATGCCTACGCTCAGATTTCGCTTGCTTTTGCTTATAAAGACTTGTGTCGTTATGAAGAGGCCATTGAAGCGTTCAGACAGGCTACAAAACTTGAACCTGATATTTCGGGTTTGCACGTGCTTCTTGGAAACACCTACATTGAAGCAGGGCGTCACGAGGAGGCAATGGCAGCTTACAAACAAGCCGTAAATCTGCACGTGGAGAACCCACAGGCCCATTACCACCTTGGTGAACTATATCTCCGAATGGGCAACAAGGATTTGGCTTTGGAAGAATACGAGATACTGAAAACTCTGGACAGAGAGTTGGCAAATGAGCTTTTTGCGTTCCTCATAAATAACTACCGGATTGAGGGTTTCAGATAGGGTCGCTACACGAAGTTGCAAGAATCGCCCCAAATGTGAGAGAGTAGAAAATGGCGAAATTCGTCATGTTGTCGGTGTTAATATGCGTTGTAGCTGGCTGTAATAGTAACTCAGACTATTTGAGTGAGCAGAGACGGGAAGCTATCAAGTGTGCAGAAAACTGGAAGGCTCAAGGCTACGATTTTGACCCCAATTCCATGGCTTGCTGGCAGATGTATCAAAGAGCTCAAGCCATACGAACAGCAGAATTCTGGGGGGAGAAAGGATATCTCTTTGACCCCAACTCAATGACACGAATTGAAATGGGTCAAAAGGTCAAGGATATTGATAGGGCCAGATATTGGAAAAAGAGGGGATATGACTTTGACGCTAATTTGATGACAGCACGTGAAATAGACCAAAAAGCCAAAGAGCTGGATAAGACAAAATACTGGAAGAAGTTAGGATATTACTATGACCCTAATTCGCAAACGGTGTTCTTAACTTCTCGTAAGAGAACGAAATTGAAATCCCTGGCAGGTCTGCATGGGCAGGCCAAAGTTCCCACCAATAGGCCAAATCTACCCGTAAGCTCGGCAGACAGCGGGAGAATTTATATCAATACGGGAGGCGGCCACTGGATAAGAAAGAATTTTGATTCTGGCAGGTTCATTCAACTCGAAGACAACTCTCTTTGGGAGGTCAGTCCCATTCACAGAATTGATTCTATGCTCTGGCTTCCTATTTCCGAAATTACTGTCATTGAAAGCTGGAACTCTTATTATCCCCACCTCCTCATAAATACTGACGATGGTGAAAAAGTGGAAGCAAAATTGATTTCGCGTTAGAGAGACCACGGGAGTCTCTGCAATCGACCATCACGCCTGAGGTGAGAAGTTTCTCTATATATGCGGGTTTAACTACAAACCCCCAGAGTTTTACGCTTTAGGCCACCGGCATAATTAAAAAGGTTGACGCCGCAGTAAGATGCCAACCTCTGGTGTATGGGCCTGTTGCGGTGCTCGGGTCGCTCTGCAGCATTGGTCTATTGGTCGCAAAAGTAGGCTTACGTGGGTGATACAGCTCAAATCTTTCCAAAAATGGGTTATCGGCAGAGAGTTTTATATTGACAGGGGTAGCGGGGATTTGCTATAATAGGATTGGTTTTGAATGTTTGGAGTTTGGCCTGCCGGGCGGTGCTGAGCGGGCTGTTGTCGTGCTGCAGGGCGGCGAAGCCGGTGCGGTTGGGCTGTTCGATATCAGAGAGGAGCAAAAGGTGAAAAAGGTTTTTGTTTCAGTGATTTTGTTCGGTTTTTTGTGTGCTTTGGTTCTGGCTGCGGGTTGTCTGGAGCAGCCTGGCGAGACTGCGGCCGCGGGCCACCGAAGACATCTGCGTAAGCTTCGGTTCGACCGCCAGCAGCTCATGCGTGATGTTGACTATTTCTTCCTGATGGATAAGCCCAGCGAGCTGAGCCACAGACGGGTTCTGCCGGAGATTTCGGAGCCGCTGCAGTAAACAGGCACGCAGGAAGCGCAGCACCAGAGCCGGGACACGAGAATCGCAGACGAAATCAAGGGACTGATTTGTGGAAACACTCATCGATTATTTCAGCAGGGTGGCGCGATATGACTGGTGGGTTGTTGCTGTCGAGCTGTTCCTTATCGGGCTGGTGGTATACTGGGTTGTGGACTTTCTGGAGGGGACTCGTGGGGAGCGGCTGTTCCGGGCGGTTCTCATCATTCTTATTGCGGGGGTGCTGATTCTCAATCTGCTTGTGGAGAAGTTTCACTTCGAGCGTCTGGAATTTATTTACAAGTGGTTTTTGATATTCGTATTAGTGATTGCGGTGGCGGCGTTTCAGCCCGAGATTCGTCGGGCGTTGATACGGATAGCTCAGCCGAGCTTTCTTGGCTCGTCGGCACAGTTGATTGGCACGGCTGAGGCGATAGTGGGGGCGGTTACAGACCTTTCCGCTGCGAGGACGGGCGCAATTATTGTCATCGAAAGAAAGGTTGGACTCGGCGAGTTTATCGAGACGGGTGTGCGTATAGATGCGCGGGTTACGTCGGAGCTGCTGAAGACGATTTTTGAGCCTGGCACGGCTCTTCACGATATGGCGGTTGTGATTCGTGCTGACCGGGTGATTGCTGCGCGTGTACAACTGCCGTTGGCTGAGGCGGACAGTGTTGACGGGGTTGAACTCGGTTCTCGTCACCGCGCCGCGCTCGGTATAACAAGCGGCTCGGATGCTACCGTGGTGGTGGTAAGTGAGGAGACGGGCATCATCTCGATTGCCGACGAAGGGAAGCTGACCAGAAATGTGACCGAGGCTGAGTTGAAAAAGCACCTGACCAGTGGAGTGTAAGTGCGAGGCCGCTTCAGGACAGAAGTACGCAAGAGGGAGCTGCGAGGCAAGATGGCCAAAAAAAGAAGAATCAAGCTCGGTAAGATGGCGCTTGTGGCGTTTATAACCGTGCTGATATGGGTGTGGGCGGACCGGGCCCAGGACCAGCCTATGCCTGTTCAAAAGCCGGTAATAACTATTGCCAAATCCACCAGTGTGGACATCTGGGCCAGCTTCAGCGACCCGAACGACCCGAATGTTCCTGTTAGCCGGCTTACGCTTGCAGAGATGGTTGTGAGCGGTCCGGCTTCACGTATCGACGAGGTAAAGCGGCAGATAGAAACGGGGTCGTTAGTTCCTGAATTTTTTTTAGTTCCCGAGACTGAAGCAATGACGACTCCGGGCAGACACCAGCTTAATGTCCTGAGTTTCCTGAAGAAAAGCGAAAAGCTCAAACGCTACAGCCTGACGGTTGAATCCTGTAAGCCTGGGAGGGTCTTTGTCAATCTTGTCAGGCTTGTCGAGAAAAAGCTGGCCATAGTGTGTATAGATGCGGAGCGGAACCGTGTCAAAGCCAGGAGTATAGAGCCGGCGCAGGTGAGTATGCTTGTGCCGGAGAGTTGGCAAGACAGTGACCTTGTTGCAGAAGTTCGGCTTACCTCCGGCGAGATTGTGGAGGCAAGGAAAGCGCCTGTCGAGAAGACGCCGAGGGTGGAGCTTGGTCCGGGCCAGACAAGAGAGGCGTCCACAACTGTGAAGATTATGACCCTGCCGGAAGAAGATTCGCTTCGCGATTATCCCATAACAACTGTAACGCTCGGCTTTATATTTAGTCAAAACCTTCAGGGCAAATACAGCGTTGAGCTGCTCAATCCGGACGAGGTAAAAGGTGCCATTAAAATCAGGGCTACGTCGGAGGCGAGAGATGCCTACGCGAATATGACAAGGTATCAGGTGACACTCGAGATTGATGACGAGGACGCCAAGACGGAGAAGCCCCGAAGAAACCTTGTTTATAACCTTCCGCAGTATTATGTGCGCCAAGGCCAGATAGAGTTGAATCAACCGCCTGTTGAGGCTCGATTCAGATTGATACCTCTGAGTCCCGAAAAGACCCCGTAGCGCCTGGCCGGACGCGGAATACTATCACCGCCTCAACGGTCATCCACAACGCGAGAACGAAAATCCCGGCTCCTATTATCACCAGCAGCCATTTGTCGACCGGATTGTCCATTGCGATAAAGTTCATTTCATTTCTGACCATAGCCCAGTTTGTGATGACCAACATTATCAGGCATGGTATAGCAGTAACGAGGAATTTCAATCCACCCTTGCGTTTGAGATAGAGCGTAATCACAAGCAAGGCCAGGGTGGCAAGCAGTTGATTTGCGTTCCCGAACAACGGCCAGAGTTTCATTGCGCCTTTTCCGGCTGCGCCTGTGGCAAAGGCCAGCGCCGCCGCTGTGAGGACGGCGACCGTTGTGGCCGTCCATCTGTTCGTCAGCCACTTGATTCGCAGGTCGTTTGCCAGCTCGCTTATGACGTAGCGCTGGATTCGAACGGAAGTATCAAGTGTTGTGCCGGCAAAGGACGCGATGAATACTCCCATCAGGGTAATTCCGACAGCCTCCGGCAGTCCAAAGGCCTTCATCATATTCGCTGCCCCGGTAACTACCGGTGCTATTTTGTCGGGCAGTCCTTTGGCGCCCATCCAGGAGCTGTACTGATGGTGCCACGCTGCTTGCCCTGTCAGGATTGTTCCATTGTCGAGTTTCAGGGCCATTCCGATACCGGCGCCTACGCAGATAATAACCCGCACGGCCAGGGCGCCCTCGAGGAGCATTGAGCCGTAGCCGACGAACAGGCTGTCCGGCTCTTTTGCGACCTGCTTTGGACTTGTGCCGGACGCGACGAGCGAATGAAAGCCGCTGATGGCGCCGCAGGCGATTATAATGAACATAAAAGGCCATATCGGTGGTGTGCCCGGGGGTAGCGAGCGGTTGATGGCAGGGGCCACCAGGTCGAGCCCCTGGGCGGATAGTGAAGCTGCTACTGTACCGGCGACCAGAAGCGTCATCGCGATGAATAGCTGCCATGCGTTTATGTAATCGCGGGGCTGCAGCAGGGTTGTTACCGGCAGAGTCGAGGCGAACCATGTGTAAATGAGGAGGATTATTACCCACAGACCTGTGTTTGGGATTCCGAAAAGCGTGCCGATTTTTACGGGAAGGAGGCTGCCGATACCGATGCAGATGTACATTGCCAACACTGCGATTGCCGTTGCCAGCGGGACTGACGCGGTTTTCTTGTAAACTGCAAAGCCCAGGGCAACGGCTATTGGGATTTGCAGCCAGACGGGGATAACGGCGGTCGGAAAGGTTGTGAAAACGGCTGCTATGACGACCCCGAATATGGCGATAACAATCAGCAGGCTCAGAAACACGACCGCGAAGAATATGAATCGCACACGAGGGTTGATATATTTGGCGGCGACCTCTGATATGCTCTTGCCTTGGTTTCGCATCGACACCACCAACGCTCCAAAATCGTGGACGGCGCCCATAAAAATGCAGCCGATGGTTACCCAGAGAATTGCGGGAAGCCAGCCCCAGATGATACCGATGGCCGGGCCGACAATAGGACCTGTACCTGCTATGGACGTATAATGGTGGCCGAAAATTATTGCCTTCTTTGTCGGGACGTAATCGATGCCGTCGTTCAATTGGACGGATGGTACGGGCGCGTCCGCTGTGAGTTTGAATATTTTCTTAGCGAGGAATCGTCCGTAGGTGTGGTAGGCTATAAGGTAACCGCCTCCACATACAAGCATTAACAGAAGCGTATCCATTGTAGTTTCTCCGTAACGACTTTTTTACTGTCTGCGCCGCCGTGCCAGCAGCCTTATCGGCACCTCGGCTATGCCCAGCAGCGATTGTAACCTGCCTATTATGAATCTGCGATAGGTTTCTTCGAAAAGCTGGGGCTTGTTTACGAACATAAGTATTGTGACAGGGTTTACGGCGATTTGCGTGGCGTAGTAGATTTTCGGCCAGCCGCCGCTGCTTCGTTTCGTTGCGCCGACACGTTCGCCTTTGATGATTTCAAACGCCTTGTTCAATTTTGGCGTGGGTATCTTTGTGGTGGTTTGTTTGAACAGTTCGGCGCTCAGGTCGAGAAGGCTCTGGACGTTCTTTGACTTTGTTGCCGTCGTAAAGGCGATGGGCGCATATCTCAAACCCGGCAGTTGTTTGGTCAGGTACTGCTCATAGTCGCCGGTGACGGCGGTGTCTTTGGCCAGGTCCCATTTGTTGATAACGATAATGCAGCTTTTGTATTCCTCGGCGATGAATCGAGCGAGCTTTTTGTCGACCTGCGAAATAGGCAGTGTGGCCTCGATAAGAAACAGCACAATGTCGGCCCGACGAACAGAGCGGGTTGCGCGGACGTAGCTGTAAAACTCGATACTGTCGGCGATTTTGCTCTTCTTTCTGACGCCTGCGGTATCGATGACGATGATGGTTTTGCCGTCTTTTTCGAATCGTACGTCGACTGCGTCTCTTGTGGTGCCGGGGGTTTCGCTGACGATGACCCTGTCGGAGCCGACCATGGCGTTTACGAGGGTGCTTTTGCCGGCGTTTCGCTTGCCGATGATGGCTATCTTCATTGTTGGTTCCGCCGGCCTGGTCGGTTCAATAGTGCCGATTCTGTCGAGGATTTTGTCGAGCAGGACGCTTTTGTTCAGGTTGTTCGTCGCTGAGATGCAGAGGAATTCCCCGAACCCGAGCCTGGCGAATTCGGCCGCTGCAGGGAACATTTTCGCCGAATCTGCCTTGTTTGCGACGCCTATCACGTCGAGATTGTGTTTTCGCAGGAGCCGGGCTATTTGTTGGTCGAGCGGCACTAAGCCGTCCCGAATATCGACCATAAACAGGACAATGTCGGCCGAGTCAATCGCTTTGCGGATTTGCTGCTCGATGTGTTCGCTCAATTGGTCGGCGTCGACTATTCCATATCCGCCCGTATCGATGAGCTCAAAGTAACGGTCGTTTTTTTCGATGATGGTGCTGATGCGGTCTCTTGTTACGCCGGCTGTCGGCTCAACGATGCTTATCATCTTTCCCGCCAGCGCGTTTAAGAGACTGCTTTTGCCCACATTAGGCCGACCGATTATCGCAACTGTCAGTACTGCCATAAGTTTATTCCGAACACGAGATTAGCCGGCGATGATTGTATCATAATTGCCGGACGATTTGAAGTCTTCGGCAGTTGAGCCTTTTTGGCTTGGCGATTGTCAAGTCACACTAACTGGTTTTCGTTTTCGCCCAGGCTCAAAGCATTAGAGGAATTGGGCGGGAATTGCCGATATATAGCGAGTGGAAGCGGCTGACAAATATCAGGTGGAAAAGGATTCCTGCGAGGACAGGGCTGTACGCTTTGTTTTCAGAGATGGACAGGATTCAGCGATGGAAAATCCGCAGACCAAGGCATGTCCGTTTTGTGCTGAGACGATTCAGGCCCGAGCCGTCAAGTGCCGATTTTGTGGAGAGTTTTTGACCACGGACAGGGCCAGGGCCTTGACGGGGGCGGAGTCGCATTCGCACTCGGGGCCGAACAAGGAGTCGTCCAGCAAGATGCTGTTTCGAGCCAGGCCTTCTCTGTGGGCGCTGTCAGGGGCGGTAGTAAAAGGCCTTATCTTTCTGGGCCTTGCGGTTTTTCTGGTTCGTTATCCGTTGGAGGAGCTGCCGATATTTCGGCTGAGTGAAAGTTCGGCAGCGGCTGATTCCGAGGACTTGGTGGGCGAGGCGACGGAGGGGCGGGTCCTGGAGCTCACGGAGCAGCAGCTTTTGCTGTTCGGCAGGTGTCGTGTCATTGTTGGGGCGGGGCTTGCAGCGGTTGTTGTGCTTGTGCTTTTGCTGAAGATGCTCCGGCTTAAGATGATTTATTACGAAGTGACAGCCGACCGCATTGAGTGGGGCCGGGGCATTCTCGATAGGAGGGTCGACAATCTGGATATGTTCCGCGTGGTTGACCTTCGGCTCCGCAGAAGCCTGCTCGATTGTGTGGTCGGCGTTGGTACGGTCGCCCTGATAACAACCGACAAGACCGACCCTGAGTTTGTGTTTAAGAAGGTGCACAACAGCCGCCGACTTTACGATATTATCAAGAAAGCCAGCCTTGATGCCGACCAGCGAAACGCTGTCATGCACCTGGAGTAGGACGGCCTCTGCCGGCGAGGACGCAGTGTTCGCGGAGTCTACGTATCGCTGATTGTGCGGCTTTTGGATTTCTGCAGCGGCAACAGAAGCAAGATTGTTACTCGGATGAGGGCTGGTCCATTTCATATTGAAATACATCTTCTATTTTTAGTCCGAATGTTCGGGCAATCTTAAATGCTAAAGTCAGTGAGGGAGCGTATTTACCTGCTTCTATGGCGATGATTGTCTGCCGGGTTACACCCGCCTTGTCGGCCAACTGCTGCTGAGTCATCTCGCCATTCTCAAAGCGCAACCGACGAATCTGGTTCTTTAAATCACTTTTCGCCATTTTTGTTCCTCCAGCGGTACTGAGCGAGAATCGCTACGGGGCAAATGAGCATAACGATGAGGAATACGCCGAGATTGATAATTGGCAGCAGGCAAACCGGTATTGAGCCTCCATCTCCGACAATAAAACATGGGATTATACTGGCGGCGACTAATAAGACCCAGACCGAAACGAATGACACCAATACGGCGTTTTTTTTAACGGCGTTGTCGCGTTCATCGAAGTCTGGCTCGGCGGGACTCTGCTTTCTGCGGAGCAAGACTGCCGAGATGGCCATGAAGGCCCAAATCAGTAATGACCAAACCTTGATTAAGGTTGTGGGCCGTGCCCCCGGCGAAAGCATGTCAATGAATATGATGACGCCAAAAGCGAGAAGCAGAACTGCAATGCCCAAAGTAAACAACGCTCCTTTCTGTGTTTTATTCATAGTACTTCTCCTTTCACTAACCAAAATTTCTTCTGCATCATGTAAAGCATATCGTACATAATGTAAAGGACTCTTTACTATATGTCAAGCATTTTTTACATTTTTTCAAAGAATTTTTTGTTCTCAGTTCCCTTAGGACCTTAAACTACCTTTAACTCATTGTTCTAAAAACACTTGCGTTAGCTAATGCTGCATTTCATAAGTTCCGCGACTATCGGTGGTTGAGATTGCTTCGTCGTGAGGTGCTCGCAATGACCGAAAAATGGGGTTTATACCCCGTGAACGGTTAGTAATGGGGTAAAGGGTTATAAACAATAATTTTCTCCGTATGACATCGCCAGGAAGAAGTTTGAAATTGGGTTTGATTGGGTTTGATTGGCTTTGAATTGGGTTTGAATTGGCTTTGAATTGGGTTTGATTGGGTTTGAATTGGGTTTGAATTGGCTTTGTTTTTGCGGCGTCCGAGGAGGTGAACATTTTCGTAATCCTTTGTTAATATTGAAGTTACGTTCATTTGGACATCTTGGAAATTGGGTTTGTTTTGCATAAAAGAGTCTGCCGGATTGCCGAGACTCATCGACAGTGACCGTGGCGAGGTCGATTTCTGTGCGTTAAGCCGATTGGCGATGATTTGGGCTATGGCAGCCATGAACAGGCCTCCTATGTACTAAAAAACCACATAATTCTGTTGGCTATAAGAGCTTGATGCATAAGGAGTTATCCGGCAGACTGAAATCCGAAATCCTAATATCGAAATGCTAAACAAATACAAATGACCCCCCATTAGATAACGCTTCGCTATCTCACGGGGTAAACAAATATAAAGGTTCAAAAGTGACCACAGATACCGCGGGTTCGCGGGGAGAAGTTTATTATTGACTCCTTCGGCAGGCTCATGACAAGTTATTGATAGTTTTAGCATATTAGTTAGATATGTATTATACAATAGAATATGTTAAGTGTCAAGTAAATTTTTGCGATTAACCGCGAATTAGGACAAATTAGACGAATTTCAACTTGGCGACAGAGGAAAAAGAGAATTCTAAGCGGAGAGAGCACAGAGAACGGAGAGAGGGAAGATTTCAGATTTCAGATTCAAGATTTTGGATTCAAGATTCGGGGTGGCCGCAGGAGATAAGAGGGCATAAGAGTGATGGTGAATTGAGAATTGGCTGGCTTGGCGTACTTGGCCGACTCGGTTCGATTTTACTCAAAAAACAAAATGAAAGATGCAGAATTGTGGAATTCGCCTTGTGGGAATCGACAAGAGCAAACAAGTTTTGTTGTGAGTTAACTTGATAGTATAGGAATTTGTAATAATAGCGAAAATAGGCAATATGCGCAAATTGTCATTTCGAGCGAAGTCGAGAAATCTGTTTAAATAGACCCCTCGGCTGCGCTCGGGGTGACGGTGAGCGGTTGCC
>JAUWIU010000023.1 GCA_030608075.1 Phycisphaerae bacterium | reverse complement strand
ATACAAGTATACCGAAGGACCTGAGGCCGAGGCCGCCGACGCTAATGATGTTCGGGAAACGGGAGATACCCCGGCCGGCAGGGGGCAGTTGTATTACAGTTCTTCGCTGGAGAAAACGACTATCGAAAAATGTGTGGACGCGGTTTCCGAAGCGGTTGTGAAGGTTTCAAGCCCGGCTGGAATGGGGTCAGGATTCTTCATCAACGAGCAGGGATACCTGATAACCAACTACCACGTAATAGAAAAAGAAACGAAGCTCGAAGTTACGGTTTTTGAGAAGGGAAAGACCGGTTTTGAGAAGAAGAAATTCAAGAAGGTGAAAATCCAAGCGATAAATCCTTTTGTGGATTTGGCGCTTCTGAAAGTCGAAGACCTTGGCGATACGAAGGTCACATACGCCTGCTTAGGCAATATCGACGACATCAAGGTCGGCGAAAAGGTTTTCGCAATCGGCAATCCGCTCGGCCTTGAGCGAACCGTTACCGACGGCGTTATCAGCACAAGGAACAGGGCTTTTGAAGGGCTTGTCTATATCCAGACCAATGCTGATATTAACCCCGGTAATTCGGGCGGGCCATTGTTCAACCTGGCCGGCGAGGTCATCGGGGTGACCAATATGGGATACATATTCTTCGGCGGACTGGGTTTTGCGATACCGGTCAACTACGTCAAGCACTTTATGGACAACCGTGACGCCTTTGAATACGACAAAGATACTCCAAATACCGGTTACAAATACCTTCAGCCTGACCGCAGAGCTAATAAGGCCAGACCGAAATTCCTGCAGAAAACAAAGAAAGATTAGTAACATGCAACATAACAGATGCGAAAAAGCCCACCATCCATCAGCAGATTCGAAAGGGGCGATAATGAAGCGTGCTTCAAAGAAAATTGGAACGGTAAAGCCAAAAGCGGAAAGCTTTGGAATTTCAAAGCCAATGGTTTTTAGTTTCGCATTGCTGTTTTTTAATTTTTTGGTTTCCGGACAGGCTGCGACTTTGCCCAGGACAGCCAAACTTGTTCCGCCTGAAACAGTTCTGCTGGTTGAGGTTGATGACTTCAGTCAATTGAGGCAGCAGTTTGAAAAAACAAGTCTTTACAGGTTCTATACGGACCCGGCAATGGCTGCTTTTGTCGATGACTTCAAGACAAAACTTCGTGCAAAGATTAAGGAAATTGACAATAAGATTGCTGAAGCGATATTCAGTGCCGATGTAATGCCTCAAGGCAGAGTGGCCGTTGCGCTGGTATTTGGTGAGCAGACAAGAGACAGCGACAAGCCGGCGGTTTTGGTCATGACCCAGTGGGGTGATACGACAGGCAAAATCAAGGAAGCCGTTGCCGAAACGGTCAAAAAAGCGGTTGAAGGCGGCCAGCACCGCAAGATTGAAGATTACCGCGGCGTTACTATAGTAACGATAACGAAAGAGCTGCCGGCAAGAAAAGTTCCGGATTTTAGCAACTGGACACCTGACAGCAATAGTGCTCCAGCGATGAAGACGATTCAGCCGCCGCCGACAAAAACGCATTACTGCTTCGTTGACGACTGCCTGATGGTATCCACGAACGTTGACGTGCTTAAGTTCGTTATAGCTCACCTCAAGGGTGCAGGCAGCAGGACATTAGCTGATGACGTCGATTATGTCAACAGCTTAAAAGCTGTCGGGCCATATCATGACGTCGACTTGTATATCAATATAAAACAAGTCGTCAAAACGATGGTTTCCCAAGACTCCGGCGGCAAGGCCAAAACAACAGCGGCTAATCTGGGCTTTGATAATGTTCGATGTGCCGCCGGCTCAATAGGCGTGGGCAGAATTCCAGGCAGCAGCTTCAACGGTAAGGCAATTGTGACAATCGACGGCGCAAAAAGGGGGCTTTGCAAAATCCTGGATATGGAAACAGCCGCAGTCAGAGCGCCGCGGTTTGTCCCGAAGTCGGCATATTCGGTGATAATACTGAATGTGAACATCAAAAAGGCCTATGACGAACTTTACAGCATACTCTACAATTTTTCACCGCAGCAGGCGGCACTAATGCATTTGCCTTTGCTGCCGCCGAGTCCGGATGGTCAGCCGGGACTGGAGCTTAAAAGCGGCATTATCGACAACTTAGGCTCACAAATCGTAGTAGCCCAGAGCATCAACAAGCCGTTCTCGGCCGGTCAAACGCCGACGGAATCGCTTATTGCTTTGGCGGCAGCAAATCCACAGGCCCTTGAAAAATCACTGTCGCTTCTGCACAGCAAAATGATTGCTCCGAATAATCCGGATGCCCGGCGGGAGCTTTTGGGCCACACGGTCTATCTGGTGAGCATGCCGGGATTGCCGTTTTTCGCTCCGGGGCGTAGACCGATGCAAGGGCCCGGCAGTGTAAGTGCTCCGCAGAGGCCTACTTTCGCATTTACCGTCACGGACACTCATCTGATTTTGGGAGTCGAGTCTGCTGTGGAGCGTGCCATTCGCACCTTGAGCAGCGGCTCAACTGTATCGGTAGCTTCTTCTGACTGGTTCACCGCAGCCAAATCTGCTATGCCGTCGGTTACGGGCCTTTCACAGATGGAAAACAACTCAGCGAGTGCTGAAATGGTGTGGTGGCTGATGAAGGAAAGCGGAAAAGGCAAGGCATCAACTGGAGCAATGACCATTGGTATTGGTCAGGCGTTTTCGCAAATTGGCGAGGATTTATTTGATTTCAATCTTTTGCCCAAATTCGAGGCTGTGCGAAAATATTTCGGCGCATCCACTCTTTATGGGATTAGCAGGCCGGGCGGTTTCTTCTTCGAGTTCAAAGATGTTGAGTTAGCCGGGAGCAAGTAATCATAGCCGCTGCGCGCCGCAGCGATTATCAGTGAATAACTTTGTTGAGAGGATAGGTGATTATGCCCGATGCTCCGGCTCTTTTGAGAGCAGGTACCAATATGCGCTCGGTTTTATGTTCGATAACCACTTCAATGGCAACGTAATCCGAGTCCGCCAGGCTGGAGACGGTTGGGCTTTTTTCAGCGGGCAAAATCTTTAATATTGACTCCAAATCGCTCTTTTTAACGTTCATTTTCAGCCCGACCCTGCTTCGCGCATCGACTGCAGCGTTAAGCAGAATGGCGATATTTTCCATCTTTGCCCGTTTGAACTCATCCTGCCAGGCATTTTTATTTGCTATGAACCTTGTTGTCGAAGTAATCACGGTATCTACAATCCGCAGGTCATTGGCCCGCAGTGACGAGCCGGTCTCGGTAAGCTCCACAATCGCATCGACCAGCCGGGCCTTTACTTCTGTGACACCCCAGCTAAACTCGACCTTCACATCGATATTCTTAGCCGCGAAATATTTCTCAGTGACGTTGACTAATTCGGTCGCGATTATACATCCCTTCAGGTCCTGCGGTTTTTTCACTTTCGATTCATTTGGCACTGCCAGAACCCAACGAGCAGGTTCGCTGGTGGCTTTGCTGTATTCAAGCTCGCAAACTTCAACAATATCGGATTCATTCTCCACTATCCAATCATATCCGGTAATTCCGGCATCGAGAACACCGTCGGCGACATACCTGCTCATTTCCTGTGCACGTAGCATAACAGGCTGGATTTGCTCATCGTCTATACGCGGCCAGTAAGTCCTTTCGGAATCCGAAATGTGGAACCCGGCTTTGCCAAAAAGCTCAATCGTTGCCTTTTGCAGACTGCCGGCGGGAATACCTAATTTGAGTATTTGTTTTGACATCGCAACAGGACAATTCCTTTCTCTTTACTTTTGCTTTTTCGCTCTTTTTTCCCCGGCTGTTTTTTTCTTCGCGGTTTTCGTCATCTTTTCGGTTACCGGTTTGGCGGCAGTTTTCCTTTTTCTCTTTTTTTTCGCTTTTCGCGACTCGCTTTCGAGCCGCAAAAGAGTATAAAACTCGTATGCTTTGTCAACAGAAATCAGCCTGGCTAAAAAACCTTCGACCTGCTGCTGGTCGGCACCGGGATGGACCAATTCCTCGCTCCTGAGATAATCTATCATAACCCCCGTTAGTGGCATGGCGTGGGCCTGCAGAGAGGTAAGCATACAATAATTAACGGCAAAATGTGTCGTGCCGTCCATTTTTTCAAGGGTTTGTTTGGCGGGACGTTTGCCGATATTTTTCAACGCCTGCAGGCTCATCTTATTGTACTTGTCAAACACCGCGTTTAGAACCTTAGCAAGCGCCATCGCTATATTTCTTGCAACGGGCGTATCTTCACCTATGACATCGACAATTTCTTCCACTCTTGAAACACGCAGGTCATTGATGTCGACAAAATGCCCAGCAAATTTTTTCATTACCGATTGAGCGGCCTCGCTGCTCACATTCTCGCTGACAGTGGCATGAACAAGCGCATCGGTCGGCTCGTCATAAACAAGCTTTTCTACCTTCTGACGTTTGCGTTTCAAAGAACGGTAGAGCTTGAGGACTTTTTTAGAATATTGCTGGCTGTTTTTCATACAGGACCCCGGCGTATGTGAGGATTTCCGTCTATTTTGAATTGTGCCGCAATCAGCGAAATCATAAATTAGTCATCCTTGTGGTCAATCGAATCCTTATTTTGCGACCGGCCAACAGCCTTGTCTATCAAATTCATAGTTTCAAGCGTCTTCTTGAATTTTTCGTCCCTGTGAAGTCGTAAGACTGGGCAGAATTTGCTCTGCAGTTTAGCGGCCAGTATGGCCTGGATGCGTTTTTGGGCATGGGTTATGGCGGCGAACGTCTTGTTCTGGGAGGCGTCGTCCTTGCCAAAAATGCTCAGATACACGTCGCTGCTGCGAAGGTCCGGGGCCATTTCAACTCTGGTGACGCTCACAAACCCTTCGATGCGCGGGTCACTAAGGCGATTGGCAATAGCATCGCTAACTGCCTCTTTTACCAGACGCGCCACTTTTTGCTGTCTTCTTGTCGGCATAACGGCTGTACTTTGTACTCAATCTCTTGTGAGATATGTTTAACGATTCATCAGCCAAGGTCAGAGTGTCCTTGCCACTTTAACAATCTCGTAGAAGTCGAAGACATCACCAATCTTGATATCGTCGAATTTGGCAATTTTAATCCCGCACTCCATCCCCATCTTGACCTCGCGGGCATCATCTTTGAAATGTCTTAAAGACTCAATCCTCAAGTCATCTCTGATTACAATGTTGTCGCGTATCAAGCGGGTCTTTGCATTTTTCATCACCAGCCCGCTGCTTACATAACAGCCCGCTATCGTACCGACTTTTGAGATTCGGAATGTATCTCTGACCACCGCTCTGCCGAGGTGTTTTTCCTGTTCTTCCGGCTCCAGCAAACCCTCCATGGATTCTTGAAGGTCTTCAGTTATTCGGTAGATTACGTTGTACAGTCTTATTTCGACGCCTTTTGCTTCAGCCAGCCTGGCTATATGTTCCTCGCTGACGACATTAAATCCGATAATAATTGCGTTGGACGCGTCAGCAAGGACAACATCGCCCTCGGTAATTCCACCCGGCGCCGCGTGCAGAATTTTGACCTTCACTTCCTCCGTGCTCAGCTCGGAGAGATATTCGACCAGAACATCTACCGAACCCTGCACATCGGCGCGGATTATAATATTCAATTCCTTAACATTTCCGGCCTCAATTTGGCTGAACAGGTTATCCAGGGTTACCTGTGCTCGGCGCAACAATGAACTTTCTCTGGAGCGTATTTGGTTTTCCTCGGCGGCCGCTTTGGCCCTGTTGATATCAGCAAGACAATAGAACTTATCGCCGGCCTGAGGGACATCGCTAAGGCCGGTTATCTCGACAGGCATCGACGTGGTTGCTGTTTTTATGCCCATGCCGTAGCTGTCTTTCACGGTTTTAATTCTACCGAAGGTGCCGCCGGCAAGTACTATGTCGCCTTTGTTCAACTGGCCCTGCTTAATTAACAACGTTGCCACAGGTCCGCGTTGTGCCGACATTTTTGCCTCAACTACCCATCCGGTGGCAGCGACCGTGTCGTCGGCCTTGAAGTCGAGCAATTCGGCTATATAGTCGAGATGTTCAAGCAAATCCTCAATACCCTCGCCGGTGATTGCACTGGTCTTTACAACTTCGGTTTTTCCACCCCATTCTGACGGTGTCAGGTCGTGTTCGGCCAATTGTGAGTATACACGGTTCACATCGAGGCCGGGCAGGTCGCATTTGTTTAGCGCGACGATAACCGGCACATCCGCCGCCCGGGCATGATGTATGGCCTCGATAGTCTGTGGCATCACTCCATCGTCAGTGGCCACAACCAGTACCACCACATCCGTCATATTGGCACCTCTGGCCCGCATAGCCGTAAAGGCCTCGTGTCCCGGAGTATCAAGGAACGTTACCTTGCTGTCGCCACGGGTTACCTGATACGCGCCGATATGCTGGGTGATACCACCTGCCTCGCCATCGGTAACATGAGTTGAGCGGATCTTATCGAGAAGACTCGTCTTACCATGGTCTACGTGTCCGAGCATTGTAGCAACAACTGACCGTTTCTTCAGGTTCTCTCTCGGGCGTTGTTCAAACTCGCTCCTTATCGACTCTTCGATGGTGCTTTTACGTTGTACAATCAGTTCAGTACCAAATTCGAGAGCAACCAGTTCTGCGACCTCGGAGTTTATCGTTTGATTTGCCGTGGCCATTACGCCCTGTCGCATCAGATTGGCAATAATATCACCTGATTTGACCGCCAACGCCGCGGACAAATCCTTTACGCTAATCGGCTCAGTTACAGCAGCTTTTGCAGGTTTGATGGTGGCAGGAGCTCGCCTCGGAGACCTTGTGGCGATTTTTCTGACGGGTCTCAATCTCAGGCCTTCACCGCCGGCAGCATCAAGTCGAGCCTGTCTTTCCTCAATATCTCTTTCACGCCGCTGACTAACGAATCTTGACTTTCTTGTAGTTTCGATGTTGCCTTCGTCAAGCCGGCGCCCGTGAGTTTTTTCTACATGCCGTCTTTTACTCTTTGTCGGCACCGCGGTCGACTTGTCATCTTCCTGTTCTCGGTGCATCAACGGCTCGGTAACGGGCGCATCATACCGAACCCTCGATTTTGGCTTGGGCTTGGGCCTTGGCGCAGGCTCTGGAGTCTCGAAGCGAATAACTTGTGGTCCGCTTAGTCTTGCAGGCTCAGGTTTTTCCATGATGGGCCCAGCCGGCAGTATCGGCTCGGGTTCCACAGTGGCGGCAGGTGCAACTTCCTGCTTTTCCTGCTCTTCTGCTACCAGTTCGGTTGTAGGTTCCGCCTCTTGAGGCAGTTCCGCAACGAGTTCTGCGGTAAGTTCAGCCTCTGGCATCTCCTGAGCCTTCTTTAGCTGTGCTTGCCCCGCTTCCTTTTCTTCAAGCTCCTCTGCTTCTTCCTTATGGGTCTTTTTTTTCTTTACCTTCTTTTTAATTCGTACTTTCTTTAGGTCGACTTTCTTCGCTGTCTCAACTGTGGTGATATTCTTTCCCTCGCTGAACCACTCGCGAATAGTCTCGGCCAGCCCTGCTGAAATCGTTGACATGTGGTTCTTGACGTCAAGTTCCTCATCCTGGCACTTCTTAACGATAGAAGAGCTCTTCACAGCAAGCTCTTTTGCCAAAATGTAAACCCTTGTAGTCGCCAAATAAGACTCCTAACTACTCTTCACTGCCGGTTGGTTCTTTCTGTTCTTGTTGCTGCTTCTCTTGCTGCATAATGTCTTCGGCCTGATTTTTTTTCGGCTCAGCCGCCAGACGCTTCACTTCTTCGCTGGCCACTGCAACCAATTCGTCGGCAATATCCTGGCCAATCTTCAACTCCTTAACCAGCGGCTCTGTTCCAACATCCTCTAAGTCCAAAATGGAGATAACACCGAGCGCTATGAGCTTATCGACAACTGTATCATCGGCCGCTTCAACGCTTTTGACACAGTTTGTCAACAGTTCGATTCCCTGATTGTATTCTTCGGGAGTTAGTATATCGATGTCCCAGCCGGTAAGTCTGGCGGCGAGCCGAACATTTTGTCCGTGCTTTCCGATGGCCAGGCTGAGCTGGTCCTCATCCACGACCACGGTGGCCCTTCCCGATTCAAAACACAGGGCAATTTCGCTGACCTTGGCCGGCATCAGGGCATTTGTGATAAGCACCTGTGACGAATCATTCCAGCGCACAATATCGATTTTTTCGCCGCCAAGTTCGTCAACTATGTTCTTTATTCTGCTTCCACGGACGCCTACACAGGCGCCAACCGGGTCGACCTTGTCGTCAAGCGAGGCGACAGCGACCTTTGTTCGGTAGCCTGCTTCTCTTGCCAATACACGTATTTCGATAATGCTTTCGGCGATTTCAGGCACCTCAAGCGCGAATAACCTTCGGATAAAATCCTGATGGGCTCTTGAGAGGATGATTTTGACCTGACCTGAGACTTCCTTGACGTCAAGAATTAAGCATCTGATTCTTTCACCTGGGCGGTGTGTTTGTCCCATTATCTGCTTCGATTTTGGCATAAACCCTTCGGTTCGACGGTTCAGGTCGACAATTAGTGTTCCGCTTTCGTATCGCACGACCGAACCGCTGATGATTTCACCTTTTCGCTGGCTGAACTCGGCATAGATACTATCCCTTTCGTCAGCCCGTATTCTCTGCATCATCACCTGCTTTGCTGTCTGGGCGGGAATTCGTCCAAGCTGTTTGATGTCGATTGCCACACCATCCTTAAACGCAGTAATCTGGCCTGTTTTTCTTTCGATGTGAACGACTATTTCGCTGTCAGGCTGGCCAAAATGCTTTCTCGCCGCAGAAATCATTGCATCTTCCAAATCAACAAATACAGATTCCTTGTCGATGTTCTTATCGCGAGCGATGTTGTCGATAATTCTGACTAATTCCTGATTCATCTTTTTCCATCATCCTAATCAAACAAAACAAAAAGTGGAAACCGCTTAAGTCTCCACTTCAAAATACACCGAAACCGAACAGAGGCCATAGCTTTCTTTCAGGTCACATCAGCCGCCTCCAACAGTGATAAACCTCATTCGTTCCACTGCATTGAAGCAAAAACTCGGTCTTCCAAGCCACCATTCGCGCAAAACCGCAGCCGCACAGGTCTTGTGTTCGTCTACTTTGCACGGTTAACACATTCCGTCAATAGCATTTTGTCGCACCTTTACCTTCGTTCTGGTAGCCGTTAGTTCTTATAACCAAACATATTATAGTAATCGTCCGGCACATTGCCAGCAATAAGTTTTTTACCAAAATCGTGAAAATGTTTGTTCAAAAGCCCAAATTGAGCGTAAAAAAGCCTGTTTCGGGCCTAATAACGCCCTGATACACGTTTTTTTTTGCACAAATTTGCATTGTTGAAATCTTTTGCTGCAATTGAACTTTGCGAGTTTTTCTTGCTGCAGACGAGCTTTCGTACTGCTGCCAATGCTGCTGCGGGCACTGGCTATTCCCCATAAGACAGCCGCCCAGGCTGGGGACATTAGCGGAATTGGTATCCCGAAGGTACGGCCGCGGATTGAGGTAGCAGCTTCACTTATTGGCTGGGACCAGGCCGATAGTCAGTTGTTCCTTGCCAACACTGATTCTTTCTATCCGTACTTTTTTATCCTCAACCGCAAAGACAGGCTCAAAAGGTTCGTCATTCAGTAACGATGCGACTATCTTTGCCTCAATATCATCTGTGTCTGTATCGGTGTTCGCAATTCGCTGTTGGTACATCTTTCTTGCTACGGCCTTTGCAAGAAGCGTGATATTCATAGCACCGACCTTCACTTTAGCAACCCGCAGATTCAGCAGTCCTTTTCGGTCAAGCGAGGGTTCGGCCGCAAGGCTTACAACAAATTCGACATCCTTTACGCTTACCATTGACATCAGGATAATTTTGTCGGGCACAAAAAAACAGACGGGCATCGAAAACCTGACGCCATCGGACTGCCGCGGCCATTTTGAAAGGGCGACAATATCTCCTATCTTTTCCTGCGGAATGACGAGCTCGAATGGCTCCTGGCGCTGCGCACCATTATAAAGTTGCGGCAGCAGTTCGTGAGTCAGGTACGGGCTCACCTGGTTGTCGTCAACAATTTCCGGCCGGACATAAGCCCCGGGCCTGTCCAATAGCACGAAAACAACGACCGCGAGCAGAACAGCCAAACCGATTAACACCGTGTAGAGGTTTTTGAATCTTGCTTTTCTGCGATTTTTCAAATTTGCACCCAATCTTAGAATTCTATCTTGCTTCAAAGCAGGTATATGTTATAGTGTCGCGAAAGGCAGAGTCAAGCGTTGACAGATATTGGATGCAGGTAAACGGTAACTGGTGATAATAAAGGGAATGAGGTTATGTCAAGTCATTTCGCCGACAGGCTTTGTGAAGGGGTTAAGAGTAAGAAGACGGCTTTGATTGTGGGTCTGGACCCGGTTTACAGCCGACTGCCTGAGGCGATAAAAAGCCATCGGGATATGAATGATGAATTTGACGCCGCCGCCGCGGTAGACGCAATTTTTGATTTCTGCACCCAGGTAATTAGAATCGTCGCCCCCATGGTTTCGGCAGTGAAAATAAATATTGCGTTTTTCGAAAAGTACCTTTGGGAGGGCATAGAAAGTTATTACGCATTGATTTCCGAAGCTGACAATTTAGGGCTGGAAACAATCGGCGACGTGAAGCGAGGCGATGTAGGACACACCGCCGAACTGTATGCCGCTGCCCATCTGGAAAATCCTGAGTTGGTCGGTCTGGAAGATACGCTTGCGCCGGACGCGATTACGATTAACGGCTTTGCTGGTGCCGAAGGGATAAAGCCGTTTGCCGATATTGCAACCGAGCAGGGTAAAGGAGTCTTCGTGTGGGTCAGGTCAAGTAACGCCTCGGCTGCAGCGGTCCAGGATTTTGCCGATTCGCAGGGCCGGATGATGTATGAGAGGCTGGCTGAAATCACCGCCGAAATCGCCCACGAACCACAGCGCATCGGCAACAGCGGATACAGCAACGTGGGAATGGTTGTCGGTGGTACCACGCCGGAAGCAGCATCAACCTTGCGCGAAAAGTATGACAAAACATACTTCCTCGTGCCGGGCTACGGTTCACAGGGGGCCTCGGCTGTTGACTGCGTCCGATTCTGCAAACCCGATGGAACCGGTGCGCTAATTAACGCTTCGCGTTCGATAATCTACGCGTATGAAAAACCAGCATACAAGGAGCAGTTCGGGGCGGACTGGAAAAGGTGTATTGAACAGGCTGTTATCGACGCCAAGGTAGACCTGGCAAACGCAATGCAAAGCAAACTCTGATGAAAAAAGAGTTTTTCGCCGGCAAGAAAGTGCTGATTATGGGGCTGGGAAAGTTCGGCGGTGGGGTGGATGTCGCGAAGTTTGCTGTAAACGCCGGCGCAAAGGTCACAGTAACAGATATAGCTGCCGCAGAGCGTTTGGCCGAGCCGATAACTCAGCTTGAGGAATTCGCGGCGATAGAATACCATCTCGGCTCGCACGAGCGGAGCGATTTTGAGCAGGCTGATATTATAATAGTCAATCCTGCCGTGGCGCCCGACAACGAGTTTCTTGAGTTTGCCCGTCGGCATAATAGATTCATCACGTCCCAGGTCAACATCTTTTTTGAGTTGTCTGCTGCCACGACAATTGGAATAACGGGAGCCAACGGTAAGAGCACAACCGCCGCTTTGACGGCCCATCTGCTCAGAGCAGGCAGCACCCGAAAGGGCTTCAAATATCGTAAAGTGGTGCTGAGCGGCAACATCGGCAATGAGCCGCTGTTGGCCCGGATAGACGAAATCAGCCCCGATGATTTGGTCGTGCTGGAACTATCAAGTTTTCAGGCTGAGCAGTTACCACAAATCCGAAAAGCACCGAAGGTTGCGCTGCTGACTAACCTTACACCAAACCACCTTGACCGTCACGGCACGTTTGCAGATTACTGCCGAGCCAAGGAAAACATCTTCAGGTTCCAAAGGCTGGACGAAGCTCACCCGGCAGTTTCCATCTTTAACGGCCGGGACGAAGTCGGCTGCAAATGGTTTGAAAAATACAGCCCCGAAAAAGGCAGGGTCTGCATCAAGTTTTCGCCTGACGACCTCAGCGCAGAAATTCGAGAGGAATTTACTTTGCCCGGCCGAGCCAATCTTGAGAACCTCGCTGCAGCGGTCGCTATTGCGAAAATCTTCGGCGTAGAGGACCAGTGGATAAAGGCGTGTCTCGGCGAGTTTAAGCCGCTGCCTCACAGGCTTGAGCTTGTAGCAGAGATAGCTGGAGTTCGCTGGTATAACGATTCGATTGCCACGACACCGCAAAGCGCCATCGCCGCGCTCGAGGCATTTGACAGGCCGATAATTATTATTGCCGGCGGATATGATAAGAACTTGCCTTTTGACGAGCTGGGCAAAAAAATATCCGAAAAGGCCAAGGCTGCCGTCTTGATTGGCGCAACAGCCGAAAAAATCTCAAAGGCAATTAGTCACGGCCGCAAAAACCACGCACAAATTGAGTTTGCCGACTCTCTGACGCAGGCGGTCGAAAAGGCCGGCCGGCTCGCTCTCAGCGGAGACGTAGTTATGCTAAGCCCGGCCTGTGCAAGCTATGATATGTTCGATAACTTCCAGCATCGCGGCCAGGAATTTACCAGACTCGTGCTTGGGCTAAAGGCTTGATTATAGGAATGTAAACACGTCGAGAGGCCACAGGCTTAAAAAAAGTTTGGCGCTGATATTCCATCATTCCATAACAATAGGGGCATAATCAGCGTTGTCTGGTTAATCGGAGGCAATTTCCGCGACACGTTCGTTATAAAGTCAGCCCTTGACTATGTCGATTCATTGGTAAACGTTGGGAATTTCCGGAGTATATGCAATGGAAGAGAATAACGACCGAAGAAAAGAGGCAAGACTTCGTTATCAATGGCCCGTCTGGTTCGCCGAGGACTTCAATGCAATGCTTGCACAGGGACAGATGGTTGACATTTCCAGTGAAGGGGCGGCGTTTATGTGCCCGGCGGAGGAAAGGTGTCCCTATTTGGGCCAAGAGGTAACCGCTCGGTTCAGCGTTCCGAGGTTTGGTGCAGATGACTCATTCGATATGGCAAGTTTCACTCGCCTCGGACGTACCTGCCGAGTTGACGATATAGACTCGTTTCTGCGCCGTGTTGCGATTCAGTTCGCCGAGCCTCTTCCCTTCAAGCCCGGCGAACAAGCCGACAGCCAATCCGATACTCAGCAACGACTTAAAGCAGTAACCATATAAAAGCAGCCAGTTGACCACCAACAATCCAAAGAACGCCGAGACTGCGAAATACAGACGCACCTTTGCGCACAGTACCCTTCACCCATCCATATCAATGGTCATAAACTGAATCTAACGACGGAAGACGTCCGGCATTGGCCCAGGCGAATTTTTTCATTTTCAATTTACCCTTTATTGTTTTAACATATTGCTATGCTGGAAAAGGGGCTTGTTCAGGTTTATACGGGCGACGGCAAGGGCAAGACAACGGCTGCATTCGGTCTGGCTCTGCGTGCAGCTGGCCAGGGCAACAAGGTCTTGATTTATCAGTTTTTGAAGCCGCCGTCTCTTGACGTTGGCGAGCGTTTCGCTCTGCAGTTAGGCGCGGTGAGAATAAGAGTCGAAGCGCTCGATGCGCCCTGGGATATGTCCAAATCCTTCGACAATGAAAAATCAGTTGCACAAACCAAAGCCGCAATCAGCCAGGCCCTCGAGAGAATCGCTGAAACCGCGGAGAAAAGATTCTACGATGTATTGATACTTGACGAAATTGTATTCTGCCTTTCCAGGAATCTGGCCAAACTCGAAGATATAAGGAGCATTATCGATAGGAGAGACCCGGCTGTGGAAATCGTACTGACCGGCCGAGGCGCCACTGAAGAATTGATGGCCCTGGCTGATTTAGTCACCGAGATGAGAAAAATCAAGCATCCTCTTGACGCCGGCATCAGCGCCAGACGAGGTATCGAATTTTGAAGTCGTAGCAGGACGCTTTTTGGGAGTTAATGTCGATGTCGCAGACTGTTTCTGCAATTATTTGTGCCGCTGGGGCCAGCAGTCGCTTCGGCGGGAAAAGGAAGAAGCCGTTTGTCGATGTGGCTGGCAGAGCGGCCTTTCTGCACAGCGTGGAGCTTTTCACCGACCAGGCCGATGTGAAGCAGGTCCTGCTGGCAATTGCACCGGAAGACGAAGAATTGGTGAGTGTTAAATGGGGGCCTAATCTGAACTTCTTCGGTGTGAAGACGTACTTCGGCGGCGATGAGCGTTTTGACACCGTTGCAAAGGGGCTGGAGCTTGTCAAAGATGATGCTGACCTTATCGCGGTTCACGACGCTGTGCGGTGCTGCGTGACAAAGCAGTGGCTCGAGGAAGTTATCACCACTGCCGGCAAAAGCGGCGCGGCGATATTAGCCTGTCCGGTCGTTGCAACTCTAAAGAAGGCCGAAGATGGTACGGTAACAAAAACGGTCGCCAGGGCAGGTCTGTACGAAGCTCAAACACCGCAGGTTTTCAAGGCCGACCTGCTGAAAAAAGCCTACGAGAACCTTGAAAATGTCGATAGAAGCAAAATCAGCGACGATGCTCAGCTCGTCGAAGCGCTGGGCGAGAAAGTATCAATCGTGGAGACGAATTCCTCGAACATCAAGATTACGCGAGTAAGCGACATTCCGATAGCCGAAGCTATTCTCAGGTCTCGTCCGAAGCCCGGCCCGAAAGGCCCCGCAGGACCATACGTCGAGGCCCAATGGTAAGCGCCGGAATGAATGAGCCAATTGCACTTTGAAAAAGAAAGGACTAAGGTCATGGAAAAACAGATTACATGGTTGATTCTTATGGTTATGTTGGTCTTTGTCGGTGGCAGCCTCACAAACGCAGTTGACAAGGCTGAATGGCAAGGGCTTTTTGACGGCAAATCTCTGAAAGGATGGCACACGCTGCCCGGTGGAAAGTGGCAGGTGCAAAATGGCGCCATTGTCGGAACCAGCTCCAGAAGCGAGACTCGGCACGGGCTGCTGGTTAGCGACCGGCGTTACGGTGATTTTACCGTCCGCCTGAAGTTCAAGGCAATCAAAGGCAACAGCGGTTTCTACTTCCGTGCCGACAAGGTTGACAGCAACGTAGGCGTTCACGGATTCCAGGCTGAAATCAACCCGACCAAACATATTGGTGGACTGTACGAGACAGGCGGAAGAGCCTGGGTGCTCAAGCCTGACAGCAAAGATGTGAAAAAGTGGTTTAAGCCCGGGCAGTGGAATCAGATGACGGTTTCGGCACACGGGCGGCACATCGTGGTACATGTTAATGGCCAAAAGATGGCGGAACTGAAGAACGACCCAGGCCGACTGCAGGGCCATCTCGCGCTTCAACTGCACGCCGGACAGGATATGGAAGTGATGTTTAAAGATATCGACATACTGATGCCTGTGGAAAAACCCGAAGCCAGGTTAGTAGTCAGCGAACCGGGGCCGCTGCCGCTGTTGTTTCAGGCTGATTTTGAAGACGGAAGTCTCCGCCGCTGGCAGGCTACCGACCCAATGGCGTGGCGCATCGAAGATGAACGAGGCGGAAAGGTGCTGGCTCTCTTTGGAAAGAGCGATTACAAACCGCTGGTGCGCTCACCTTACAACATCAACCTGACAGGCGAGACTGTCCTCGGCAGTTTTGTGTTAGAGGTAAAGATGCGCTCGACGACGAAGGATTACGGCCATCGTGACATGTGCCTGTTCTTTGGGCATCAGGGACCGTCGCACTTTTATTATGTGCACATCGCCAATAAAGCCGATGCTCACGCTAACTCGATTTTTGTTGTCGACGGCAAGGCGCGGGTGTCGATTGCCAAAACGCGAACTGCCGGTACGAGGTGGGACGACCAGTGGCATACTGTCCGGCTGGTTCGCAACGTGAAAAGTGGCACAATCAAGGTGTTTTTTGACGACAAGCCCGAGCCAATAATGACCGCGGTGAGTCACCGTTTCAGGTGGGGTAAGGTTGGCGTGGGTTCATTCGACGATACCGGCAGATTCGATGATTTTCGCATCTGGGCCAGAGATGAAGTGGAGCCGGTCGACTAATACCAATCGCATAGATTAATACTACAGCGCCACTTCCTGTCAAAGCTGCTATTGGCGCTTTGCCAAATCATATTTTATGCTATAGACGTCGCCGTCGAACTCTGTCTTTACCTCGTAGCCGGAGTTGTGAAAAATAGCCAGCATGGGTTTATTTACCGGCAGTACCTTGGCGTAGAACTGTTTGACGCCTCGCTGCTTGGCGATTTGAGTAAGATAATCCAAAAGCAGCGTTCCCATTCCCTTTTGCTGCCACACATCCTGAACAATAAACGCAACCTCGGCTGCTTCTGTTTTCGGGTCCAGGAAATACTGGGCTATAGCCACTATTTGCTCACCGGAAACCCCTGGAACAGTCCCAACAACAGAAAGGTTCTGGAGATAGTCTATATTGGTCAACTGCTGGACATCTCTGTGGGGGAAAGTCATGGTCTGGGTCATATATCGCGTTCGAATCGATGTCTGGCTGAGGGAATACAACATTTCCGACAGCGCCGCCTCATCGGTAGGTTTAACAGGTCTGAAGAATATCTCCGTGCCGTCACGAAGGGTGTCATAGCGCTCCAGTTCTTCCGGGTATGCCGTCTGTTCGGTATCCAGCTCTATCTGGTCCTGATAGATGTAGTTGTGAGCTTTTGCAGCCTGAATCAGTTTTGTCCTGAATTTCGGATGCGCGATATTAATCAGTGCCAGCGCCCTCTCCCTGATGTTTTTCCCGTGCAGGTATGCAGTGCCGTACTCGGTAACCACATAGTGGACGTCCCCGCGTGTCGTAACAACGCCTGCACCTTCGGTCAGATGTGCTACTATCCTGCTGATTTGCCCGGCTTTTGCAGTGGAAGGCATCGCGATAATGGCTTTGCCGCCCCTGCTTCGGGTAGCGCCGCGAATAAAATCGACCTGCCCGCCGATACCGCTGTAGAACTTATAGCCCAGCGAGTCCGCACAGACCTGCCCGGTCAAATCAATTTCGAGTCCGACGTTAATACCCACCATCCTGTCGTTCTGGCTGATGATATGCGGGTCGTTAACATATTCCGTGGGGTAAAACTCGAAGAACGGATTATTGTCAATGTAATCATAAAGCCGCCTCGTGCCCATGCAGAAGCTGGCTACAATCTTGCCGCGGTTCAGCGACTTTTTTGCGCAGGTAATTGCCCCGCAATCCACCAGGTCAATAATCCAGTCACCGAACATCTCCGTATGAACGCCCAGGTCTTTCTTGTCCTTCAGAAACTCCGCCAGCGCCTGAGGAATGCGCCCTATACCGCACTCGATAGTACTGCCGTCCTCGACAAGCCTGGCGATGTTTTGGCCGATACGACGCAGAACCTCGTCAGGCGGCGAGCTTGGACTTTCGATAATGTCCTCGTCGAAGGGAACCATCGAGTCAATATCGTTGACGTGAACGAAACTATCGCCCAACGTGCGGGGCATACGATTATTGACCTGGGCAATAACATATCTGGCGTTGGCAACGGCTGATTTGACGATATCAACCGATACACCAAGACTGCACAAACCGGTCGCGTCCGGCTCAGACACGCTTATCAGGGCAACATCGATTGGAATCCTGCCGCTCTCAAACTCCCGGGGAATCTCCGACAGGAATATTGGCGTATAATCGGCAATTCCTTTGCGGAGCGCATGACGCACATTATCAGCTATGAAAAAACTGTCCATCTTGAACTTATCGCGGAATTCTTCGTTTGCGTACGGAGCTTCGCCAAGCGTCAGCAGATGAATGATGCGAGCGTCATAGATATATCTCGAATGCTCAACCAACGCCTTGACAAGATGCTGTGGTTGGGCGCAGCCGGTGCCTATGAATATAGTGTTGCCCGATTTCACCAGCTTTAATGCAACAGCGGCAATAGCTGTTTTATCTTTGTATTTTGCCTTCCAGTCGTATGCCTGCATATCACCTGCCCGTCTCAGATTTTTTCCACGCTCATCCTGGCGTCAACTGCCACCGGCGTCGTACCTTGCGGACCAACCACGTATGGATTTATATCCAATTCCTGGATTTGCGGAAATTCGGTAACCAATTGTGAAAGTCTCTGCAATCCCTCGGCTATGGCGTCGATGTCCACCCCTTCCTCGCCGCGCACGCCCTCTAACATTTTATAAGTCCTTGTGCTTACAAGCATCTGTTTAGCTTCATCGGCCGTCAGCGGCGCAAGGTGAAAGGATACGTCCTTAAGCACTTCGACCATCGTACCTCCCATCCCGAACATCATCAAAGGCCCCAGACGCCGGTCGCGGTTCATCCCCAGAATAACTTCTTTTCCGCCTGTACACATCTGCTGGACAAGGACGCCCAGAATGTTGGCTTCAGGAACCTTCTTTCCTATTCGATACATCATCAGGTCGAAAGCATCCATTACAGCCGAGGCATTGTTAAGCCCAACACGCACGCCGCCAACGTCCGATTTGTGAGAAATCTCCGGCGACCATACCTTCAATACGACCGGGTATCCGAGCTGTTCAGCTATATTGACCGCCTGCTCGGCGCTGGTGGCGATTGAGCCTTTTGGCGTTACAAAACCGTAGGCCTCAAGTATTTCTTTTGATTCGGTTTCGTCAATTTCACGAGTTGCCTGCCTCAGGTGCTTTTCGATGACACTCTCGACCTTCCTGCGGTTGACGGGAAATAGTTTCACCACACGCTTCGGCCTTGAGCACCATCTCACATACTCGGCCATAACTTTGATTGCAGCAACGGCGCTTTCCGGAGAATTATACTGAGGGATTTTGCCTTGTCTGAGAACCTCTATACCTTCGGTCACTTTTGCTGCGCCCAAAAAACAGGCAAGAATCGGCTTGATAGTTTTTCGCCTTGCTACTTTGACAATCGCTTCAGCAGTAGATACAGGCTCGGTCATTGCCTGAGGCGTCAACAGCACTAAAACCGTATCAACATTCGGGTCGTCAACAACCACATTAATTGAAAATTCGTACCGGTCAGCCAGTGCATCACCCAGAACGTCAACCGGATTGTATACATTTGCGGCAGTGGGCAACCCACCAGCCAGTCTTTGCACTGTTTCATTGTTTAAGACAGCGAAGGTAAGACCCTGCTGTTCAATGGCATCGGCGGCCATAATCCCAGGCCCGCCGGCATTTGTGACCACAGCAACAGCCGACCCGGCAGGAAGAGGCTGATTAGCAAAAGTCTGAGCGTAGTCCAACTGCTGCTTTATCGAATTACATCGAATGACTCCCGCACGTTCAAACACACATTCGTATGCGGTCTCGCCGCCGGCAAGACTTCCGGTGTGAGACGAAGCGGCCTTGGCCCCGGCTGATGTTCCACCGGATTTTATCAGTATTATAGGCTTGTCGTGCGAAATCTTGTCAGCCTCATTGACAAAAGCATTGCCGTCAGAAATATTTTCCAGATAGCCGGCGATAACCTTGGTGTCAGGGTCGGCTCCAAGAGCATTTATCATATCCAGTTCGTCTATGTCAGCTTTGTTGCCTATACTGACAAGCTTGCTGAACCCGATACCATTTGCATCGGCCATATCGAGAATGGCCGCCAGCAGCGCACCCGATTGTGAGATATATCCTATTGTGCCCGTCGCAGGCAGGTCGCCTCCAAAGCTGGCGTTTAGCCTCTTGCCGGGAACTATTACCCCAAGACAGTTTGGCCCAAGTACCCTGATACTACCTCGCCTGGCGATTTGGATAATCTGCTGTTCGAGTTTTCTTCCTTCCTCGCCCACCTCTTTGAAACCGGCCGTTATGATGATAACCGACTTTGCACCAATTTCTGTACACTGCTGCATAATCATGGGGACAATTCTCGCAGGCACGACAATAATTACAAGCTCGGGAATTTCTTCGATGGATTGAAGGTCAGCGTAACATTTCAGACCTGCTATCGTATCTGCTTTAGGATTAACCGGAAATATCTTACCCCTGTACCCAGCCTTAATCATTCCTGTTACGATTTCGTGTCCTACCTTGCCCTTTCTTGTCGACGCACCGACAACAGCAATAGATTGTGGGTCAAAAAAATTTTCCAAACTCATAGTGGTCTGTCTTCCTTTCAGAGCCAGAGCAAGTTCCTAAACGTACATAATTCTATTCCGGCCTGCGGATAATTGCAACGTTTTTACTGTATTGAAAAGTTACAGTCCGCCAAAGATGGAAGATAATTTGTTTACACGTCCTAATGATGCGAGTCTTCCGCAACGCCGCCTGAAGCACCTCAGGTGTCATACCGCCCGAATTATTCGCCTTTCTTAAACGTCCAGGCAACGGTTATCCGCGACGCCAAAAAATCCTCCCACAATCTTTGGGATGCTTACATAGCCCTCATCTGTCGGCGGGTGGAAAACGGTTTGCAAAATTCTGCTGAATTGGTTAAAATCTCTGTTTAGGCCGAGTGGCGGAACGGCAGACGCTGGGGACTTAAAATCCCCTGCCCGAATGGGCGTGTGGGTTCGACTCCCACCTCGGCTAATATCGTATCTCGTGAAGCGACAAGCAGCAAGTGTATATCGTATCTCGAACGACGAAATACGCTTTGTGAGGTGACCTCACCATTGCGGTGGTTAGCGATTTGCCGGAGATGAAAATGGCCAAAAAAAGACCTGAACTTGAAGATGTGCAGAAGCCGAATCTGTATCGCGATGTCTTTCCATACGAGGAATTTCCCAAGGTGGTCTTCGACAATCAAAGGATAGACTACGATATTCCTGAGAAGATATGGGTAACAGATACGACGTTTCGTGACGGCCAGCAGGCACGTCCACCATATACACCGAAGCAGATTCTTCGGATTTACAACCTGCTGCATAAGATAGACGGCGGCAGTGGATTGATTCGCCAGTGTGAATTTTTTCTGTATTCGGAGCGAGACAGGAAGGCGGTGGAGCTGTGCAAGCAGCAGGGTTACCAGTTTCCTGAGATAACAGGCTGGATAAGAGCAGTGCCGACGGATTTTAAGTTAGTGACACAAATGGGGCTTAAAGAAACCGGTATTCTGACCTCAGCAAGCGACTACCACATATTTCTGAAGCTCCGAAAGACCCGTGCCCAGGCAATGAACGGTTATCTTGAGGTTGTTAAAGCGGCACTTGACAACGGGGTGACACCACGATGTCACTTTGAGGATATAACGCGAGCGGACTACGAGGGTTTCGTACTGCCTTTTGCCTGCGAGTTGATGAAACTGGCCGAACAATATAAAAATCCCGTGAAAATACGTCTCTGTGATACGCTTGGATTCGCCCTGCCCTGGGCAGGTGTGGCTCTTCCGCGGAGCATTCCGAAGCTTGTCCGAGGCCTTCGTGAAATCGGCGTTCCGTCGGAGTGGCTGGAATGGCACGGCCATAACGACCTACATAAGGTGCAGGTAAACGCCGCAACTGCGTGGCTTTACGGGTGCAGCGCCGCCAATGCTGTGATATTCGGGGTCGGAGAGCGGACGGGCAACCCGCCGTTGGAAGCGATGGTTGTCGAACACGCGCAGTTGAAGGGAGTGACCCAAGCGGTCAACTACCCCGCGATAACGGAGCTTGCCAGGTATGCCAAAAGAGAGCTTGGATTTAAGATTGCCAACAACTATCCGCTGGTTGGCAGTGATTTCAACGTTACACGCGCCGGCATTCACGCCGACGGACTGCTGAAGGATGAGGAAATATATAACTGTTTCAATACGAAGAAGCTGCTGAATCGACCTGTGAACGTGGCTATCACCGACAAAACAGGTGCCGCCGGTATCAAGCATTGGATAGAAGCGCGCTTTCGCACCGAAATTCCGAAGCACGACCGCCGCGTAACGCAAATAAAGGACAAAATCGATGATGAGTATGCAGCGAACCGTGTGTCGGCAATATCGGATGCAGAGATGTTCGAGTGGGTTAGGAAAGCCTTTGGGGACGGTTTACCGCCGTTACGATAGGGCAGCGGCCTGGTAATGGCGCATGTGCCATTGCGGTCTCAAATTATGCCGGATAAGCAGATTAAAGCGGTCTTTTTCGACCTTGGGGATACTGTGCTGAACTTTGGCCAGCCCAATATGGGTGCGCTTTTTCGGCAGGGAGCTCGATTATCATACGATTTTCTAAAAGACCTTGGCCAGCCCGTCGGCAATTACCAGTACTACTGCTGGCGAAATCTCGCATCCATCCGCTTTCATCACTGGCTTTCGAACCTGACCGGAAAAGACTTCGATTCACTGACCCTGCTGAAGAAGCTCAATGCAAAAGCCGGAGCTGGCCTCACCCAGAAACAGTGGCGGCATCTGTCGTGGCTTTGGTACGAGCCTTTAAGCAGGGTT
Organism: Phycisphaerae bacterium; assembly: GCA_030608075.1. Lineage (GTDB taxonomy): Bacteria > Planctomycetota > Phycisphaerae > Sedimentisphaerales > Anaerobacaceae > JAUWIU01. The sequence continues at coordinate 1,630 of JAUWIU010000023.1, read as the reverse complement.
TGTCAGAACGAGCCGGACATAAAGCAGACCTTCAGCACGCTCAAGGAAAAAGAGCTTAAGCTTGGTATTCTCTCGAACACCTTCGTAACAGGCAGTTGCCTCGACAGACATCTGGAGCAGCTGGGTATACTGGATTTTTTTGAAGTGCGGCTTTATTCCTGCGACTTTGATTTTCGCAAGCCGGACCCTCGAATCTTCAGAATCGCCGCTCAGCGGATTAAAGAGTCGCTCCAGAACACCGCCTACGTCGGGGACCGGATTAATAAGGATATTAAGCCGGCTAAAGAACTGGGCATGCACGCCGTCCTGAAGACTGCCTACACCAACGCGGGAAAGAAAATCCCGCAGGGCGTGTGGAGAATAGAGCGAATTTGCGACCTGCCCAACCTGATAGAAAAAATCAATGTCGCAACATCACATTGACTAAGAGGCTCTAACAAAACCCAGTTTGTCATTTCGAGCAAAGCCGAGAAATCTATTAGAATGGCTCCGCGAAGTGGCTCCTTGTATTTGAGGCGGGTTTTGTTAGAGTTCCTAAGAATGGCGTTGCAGGAAAACACAGAAAACTCCATGACAAACAGACTAAAATCTGATAGTCTAAACCTTATGGACGCCGTCCTGAATAATAATGTAGGGTGGGCTTGTAGCCCACCAAAATTAGCTGGCGAACGACCCAATGCGACATACGAATCGTCATTGCGAGCGCAGCGAAGCAATCTAAACCCCCTAAACGCTATACGCTATACGCTAAACGCTATCTTTTGCACTGATCCTTGTCGAATGGCCCGAAGGGAGATACGAATTTAATTGACGGCAATTGCTGGTTGTGGTATTATATAGATACAGGTAAAATAGCAACGTGTGTATCAAGTTTGGCAAATTGAAGACTTCAGAACTAAAGGCCTTTAGAACAAAAGGAGTTTTAATGAGCAGAGTAAGAGCAAGAATTGTGCCGGGGGCTATTCGGTCTGAGCGTATTGCTTATATTACAACAGCAGGAGGGGTCCGCGCTGAAGTTCTTTTAAGCGCTGCCCAAACTGGTTCCAATTATGTTCGAGCACAAGAGATAGCCAGAGATAACAACAATGTTTTAATTGAATTGCCTCAAGAAACATCTTCGGGAGATTGGAGAGTTTGGGTTAATAAAAAGCAAATACTCCGCCAATAGAATGATACTAACCGACCGCGAAATCCAAGTATTTTTAGCTAACCGCCAGATTAATATAAAGCCGAAACCAGACCCTGTACGGTATAGCTCCACTTCTGTTGATCTAACTTTAGCAAAGCAGCTTCGAATATGGTCGTTCGACCAAATTGAGAAAACCAAAGGGCAAATCATTACCCCAGGACCAAAGTTTAGGTATCCTGAGTTTCGGGACAAATATACCAAAAGAATAAATATCCCATCTGGCAAAGGTTATGTATTAGCGCCTGAGGATTTTGTTCTGGCGTGGACACTCGAAACGATTGACCTTCCAAATCATTCAAGAATCGCTGCAAGGGTTGAGGGAAAAAGTTCATTAGCTAGACTCGGTTTAGCGGTGCATGTTACTGCACCAACGATACACGCTGGATTTGAGGGACCTCTCCAGTTGGAGTTATGTAATCATGGCCCGGTTAGTATCCGTTT
>JAUWIU010000007.1 GCA_030608075.1 Phycisphaerae bacterium | reverse complement strand
CTCGTGCCGTACTGCCTGCACATTCTTTTGAGAACGGCATCCGACCCCGACTGCAGCGATAAATGCAGATGCGGCATAATGTTACGGCGTTTGCAGAAAACATCGAGCAGCGGCTCCGTGATGTCGGCCGGCTCCAATGAGCTTAGCCTTATCCTCACAGGATTGACCGTCTCTGCCACCTTATCCAGTAACTCGGCGAGTTTGTCGTTTTCCCGGCCGGGCCATCTTTGTCGTCTGACGCTTTCCTGCCCGAAAGCGCCAAGAAATACGCCCGTCAGGACGATTTCCTTATGTCCTGCTTCTGCAAGGCGTTGCGCTTCTCGCAGGACAGTTTCGGTCGGCTTGCTGCTAACCTGCGGCCTGGCTTTGGGTATAATGCAATAGCTGCAGCAGCCGTCACAGCCATCCTGAATCTTCAGAAAGGCCCTGGTTTGGCCCTTGAACGACGTCAGGCAGGGCAGACTCGTCTCGTCGGCAACTTGCTTTTTACACTTGATTTTGTGCTCGGTTTGTGTTCTAATGATGTTATGGTCGGGAAGTTGTGAATGGAGCCGGGCGGCTTCGCTGCGGACTATTTGTTTGAGCTCAGCGGCAATGGTGTGGCGATTTACGACAAGGCGGACGTTTCCGCCGAGGTTGTTTAGCTCACCGTCCTGCACGGTCGGCAAACAGCCGCAAACGACTATGGCAGCGTCAGGATTGAGCTTTTGTGCTTTTCGGATGTATTGTCGGCTCTTAGCTGAGGCCCTGGCAGTAACGCAGCAGGTGTTTACAACAACCAGGTCACAGCGGCCTTTACAGGCCTCGGTCTGGTCGAGTCCGAGTTGTTCGAGCAGTTCGCGTATCTGCTGGCTCTCATACTGATTGACCTTGCAGCCGAGAGTAATTATAGAAAAAGCTTTCATAATATGGTATAATCTATAGTGGTCGGAATGGATTTACAAGGCTAAGTCAGGTTTGGTGCGTAAGCGAGGTTTATTATGCCGGCACAACCAAATTCGGTTTGGGCAATAGACATCGGAAATAATTCTCTCAAGGCGCTTCACTTGAGCTACACCGGTGGCGCGGTGGAGGTAATCGGGTTCGACAATACCCACCACGGCAAAATCCTTAACAGTGTGGGCGGCGCCGAGAGAGATGAGCTGATTGCGCTGAGTCTTCGTGAGTTTGTAACTCAAAACGACTTGGGCAAAGATGACGTTATTGTTTCTGTTCCGAGCCAGAATAGTTTTGCCCGTTTTGTGAACCTGCCTCCGGTTGAGAGAAAGCGTATTCCTGAAATTGTTCGGTTCGAGGCGGCTCAGCAGATTCCTTTCGATATCGATGACGTTCAGTGGGACTGGCAGACGATGAGCGAACCGGACAGCGCGCAAACCAAGGTTGGTATTTTCGCCATCAAAAACGAGGTCGTGACGTCTGCATTAGAGCATTTCGGCAGGGAGAATATCACGGTCAGATATGTGCAGATGGCGCCAATGGCCTTGTACAACTACGCGATGTTCGATTACGAGGGCACTGACTTGACAAGGTCGGATAGCCGGGCGACGGTTATTCTGGACATAGGTGCGGCAAATACGGACCTGGTTGTCGCGACCAGGAGCAGCGTGTGGCAGCGATGCATCCCGATGGGCGGCAATGCCTTTACGAGGGCCATAGCGGACGCGTTCAAGATTAGTTTTGACAAGGCTGAGAAACTCAAGCGTACGGCGGCCATGAGCAAATATGCCCGGCAGATATTCCAGGCAATGAGGCCTGTTTTTTCGGATTTGGCCTCTGAGATTCAGCGGTCGCTTGGTTTCTACAGCAACTCCAACAGTGATACGAAGCTGTCGAAGGTTATTGCGCTTGGCGGCGGCACGAAGATGCGCGGGCTGCTGAAATACCTGCAGCAGACAATTCAGATACCTATTGAAAGACCCGATTCGTTTAAGAGACTTGCAATAGGCTCCGGCGTTTCGGCGGCTAAGTTTCACGACAATGTCGGTGACTTCGGTATCGTTTACGGCCTGGCCGTGCAAGGGGTGGGACTGGCGCGGGTAGAATGCAACCTGCTTCCGCGGAGCATTGCCCGGTCAATGGCGTGGGCAGGTAAAGCGAAGTATTTTATCGCTGCAGCTTGTATCCTGTTGTTGGTTTCACTGATGTGCCTTCTAAGAGCGAGCCTGGACGGGATTGGCTACCGCAATAAGAGTGGAGTTCGCGCCGACATCAACAATATTATTCAGGCTGCCAGTCAGGCCCAGACCAGACTCGATACGGAAAAAAGTAAGGCTGCCGCAAGTAAAGCGATAATGGAAAAGGAATTCGAGCTTTTCAATTATCGTGATATTATTCCTTTACTGCATGAAACCATAATCTCAACTCTGCCTAACTCGCACAACAATCCCGAACAAAAGCAGCTATATCAGGCTTTTGACATCGGGGATGTGGAATCGGCTTGTAAGATTGCTCGGAAGGACCGAAAGCAGATATTTATAACGAGTATGTCGGTTCAATTTACCGACGACCTTGTCTCGGAAAAGCTCAGTACGCTCGGTTCAGTCAGAGGCCGGCCCAGAAGGGACAGAACTTCCCGCAAAAAAGAGGAGTATAAGGACGAGGACGACGAGCACTCTGAATTCGGTATCGTGCGGAGGCGCGGGCCTGCCCGAAGAGCGATGCCTGGACGAGGCCCTGCCCGAGGACGGCCAGGCGCAACGATGGAGAAAAAAGAAGCCGGATTCGTGGTGGCTATAACCGGGTACAGTCCTTATCGAGACCTTGGTGAGCTGATGGAACCTATCGGGGCTGGAAACGACCGCAGCAGATGGGGCGTTGTTAACCGGCTTCTGCATCTTGATGAAATTGCTGACGGTAACAGTCCATTCAAGCTGTACAAAAGAACCGATGTGAGTCATTTCAAGCTGGAAATAGGTAAAGTAAGTGTGGAAGAGCAGACGCCTGCGGGAGTAGGTCTGAGTGAGTACAGAGACATCAAGCCTGGCGGTATTACCGAGGAAGTTCTGATTGACCCTATGACAAGGGAGGTTATCAGCGACGTGGCGGAGCTGGAGGAAGGAAAAGAGAAGCTGGACAGGTCTGGTAACGTTATCTATAAGGCGAATGACCACTGGTTTATCCTCAATGCCAAATTTATATGGCAAAACGCACCGGCCAAGCCGCTGGTCCCGGGCCTTACGCGGGCGGGTGTGGCACGGAGCGGCATAAGAAGAACCGGGCGTTAAGGCTGTCGACAAAAATTGTGCTGAAATAGATTGGTGAGCTAAAATGGATACCTCAAGAACAAAAGATGTTCTGCGAAAACTGAATATCTTCAAGGATTATTCATCGTTGGCGCTGCCCGTTGTGATAGCGGTGGCGGCGATACTTTTTTTTGTAATCGCGGAGGTCGTGAACAGTAAGCTGAGGAAACATATAGAGTCGGAAAGTATCACGAACCTGGGTGATAAGGTTAAGACGTTAACCAAGACTGCCGTGTCGGCGAAACAGTGGACGCGAGAACAGCAGTATCAGCAGGCCTACAAAGCAGATGCCGAGCAGATAGGGCTGTTAGCCAGGCAAAGTAGTGAAAGACCGCTATTGAACGATAAGATATTTCCTGAGCCGAAAGATACTTCCCGACTGATTTTCGAGGAGTTCGGTCGTCGGTTTCGCAAGGCCGTGGACAGTCTAATCGAGCAGGTCAATGGCGGACTTTGTCCCACCGAAGTCGAATTAGAAACGAATCTGCAGAAACCAGTCTCGTCTGGTCTTCGCTCAAGCTCACGTGGTCGTCGTGCGTTTTTGCCTGCTCGTCGTGCACTTTTACCCGGTGGCAGTGCGTCTTCTCCTGGTCTTCGCTCTGAATTCGGCATCGTTCGTCGTCCGAGCAGCCAAAGGTCCACGAGGCCTTCGCCCAGAAGGCCTGTAAGAAGGCGTCCAACATCCGGAAGGGCGTACGGGAACGTGGACGAACGCGAGACCATAATAACGGATGTTCTTTGCCGTGAAAAAGCGGAATCGGCTTCTGTCTATGTTGACCCCGCTGACTTGAGCGGGTACGAATTCTGGAAGGAATACAGATATTATGACGTTGCAACGGAGGAGGCTATCAAGGATTGCTGGTACTACCAACTGGCGTACTGGATAATCGAAGATGTTTTCGACACGATAGGTGCTATGAATTCCGCTTCCGACAGTGTTTTTACATCCGCAGTGAAGCGTGTTCTGTCGGTGGGATTCAGCAATGGTCAGTCCATGTCGATGTCGAGCTACAGAACAAGCGCGCGAACACGAGGCAGAACAACGGGCACAGATGAGCCCCGGTACGTGGTCTCGCCTGAGGCTGCACTTGTACAATCCTGGACAACCCGCCAGTGTAACAATGATATTGATGTCGTACATTTTAATCTTGCTGTTGTAGTGCGCAGAAAGGACATTTTGTCGTTTATGGAGCAGCTTTGCAGCGGGAAGGAGCACGAATTCAAGGGATATTCAGCGGAGGAGTCGCAAGCAAAGAAACTCAAGCATAATGAAATAACGATTTTACAAAGTAACATCAGCCCCGTTGACACGGAAGAAGAGGGTCACCGTTTGTACCGGTACGGAGACGACGCGGTGGTAAGACTGGATTTGGTGTGTGAATATACCTTCAAGCGGGCCGGTTACGATAAAATTAAGCCACAATCCATCAAAGAGTTAACGATGAGCCCGATGGAAAAAGCGAGAATGGCCGCATTGGCCGGCCGTGCTGCGGGTGGAATCAGTCAGCCGGCGAAAACAGCCGCCGGGAGACCACACAAAACAAGAAGTGCAACAGAGCAAAGGAATGGGCAAAGAGGCAACCGTAGAACGGGGCAAGGAACAGGCCTGGGAATAGAATAAGAGACACGAAATATGGAAAAGAAAAGCGCAAACTTTTTCGAGGCACATATTGAAAAGCTTGTCCTGGCAGTAGTTGGTGTGGGATGTATCGTGCTTTTGATTTTTCGCAGCTTTATCAGTCCCAATTACGTCAAGTACGGCGGACAGAAGTTTGGGCCCGGTGAGCTAGACAACTACATATTGAAAAAGCAGGCTGACCCGTTGAAGGACAAGGTGGATGGCGACACTACCGGGGACAGAATATATAAGCCGCGTCTTGGTGATTTTGTTGCCCTGGTTGACTCTTCGATAAACAATCTCGATGCGGACGTCTGGCTGGTCGGTCCCGGCAAGAGTCGCAAGGAGACAATTGACAAGAGGATATATCACATACCGGAGGTTGGGGAAGTAAGCGATGTGAGCGTCGAACATATCAGGGCCGTTGTCTATAAGCCCACGCAAAAAATAGACGAGGAAAATGTCTATTCGGCAGCTAACAGTGAACCTAATGATATTGATTTGGTGACAGTGGAAGCGAAGATTGACATCGCTGAATTATACAAGCGGTTTGAGAATAATTTTGCCGGCAGCAACGTTGAAGAAATCGGGTGGCGTGACCCGTGTCTTGCCGAACCGATTATCGCGGCGGTGCAGTTACAAAGACAACAATTGCGTGCCGACGGTACGTGGAGCACCTGGCAGGAGGTTCCCAGAACGAAGACAAGCCCCCTCGGGAAGATATTTGAGGTCATAGAAGATGTTGCGGATTTGCCTGCCGGCGGTATGAAGGTTCGGCTGCTTCAATTTGATGACAAGACGGTGGGTATGGACTTATTACAGCCGGAGGCTTACAGGATTGCCTCTGCCAAACAAGAGTGGCTTCCGCCTTCGCTGCATAAGGAGTATGCAAAGTATCAGAAGGAAATAGCAGACTACGAACGGCGGGAAGTCAAAGAGGCAGAAAAACAGGAGCGTCGGCGCAAGAAGGAACAACTCATCGGCCATCGTGGGATGACAGGTGAGACAGCAAGAGTGGGCCAGAAAAGGACAACCGGTGTCAAGACGTCAGGCGCGCGGACTGCGCTGCGAACCCGCGCGCCCGCAGCGAGGCTGCCAAGTCGAGGAAGGTACGGAAGCAGAGGTAGTCGGAAGCGTTCGGCCAAGAGTAAGACAGCATTAGTCGATGCCGCAAACAAGGTTCGTGACCGCTTTGACGAGATTCTAATCACGGACGAGAGCGATTTTTCCAAGATGGGTGAGCCTTTGTGGTTCTGGGCGCACGATGACACTGTTGAGCCTCTGAAGCAATACCGCTACAGAATTCGGTTAGGGGTTTTTAACCCTATAGGGGGGATGAACTGGTTCAGCGAGGAAAGTAAACGCTTTCAGAACAAGGCCATTTTGTGGAGCAAGTTTTCTGACGTAACTGATACTGTGGAAATTCCGGGAAAGCTGTACTTCTTCCCTCGCGACGTCCAAAAGGGCACGAAAGCGGTGACTTTACGGATATGCAGGTATGTACTTGGTTACTGGTACAGTAAGGACTTTGTAGTCAGGCCGGGCGTAGTTATGGGCCATGTTGCTGAGTGTGAGTCCGACACTGCCGAACTCGAGAAAAATGTTATCGTACCCGATACCATTGATTATACCATCAACGCAGTTTTGGTCGACGTTGTCGGTCCGGTAAAGGACTGGTCGGAGGGGAAAAATATGCGTCCAAGATACTATTATGAGATGCTTTACAGTTTTGACGGAGTGAATATAGAGCACATACCCATTAAAACCTGGCCCAACGAATTGCGGTTAAAGTTCAACGAGATAGCGAAATTGGAAAACGAGCCAAAGGAGCCTTTGCTGAACTGGACCAGCAGCTCGACTCGCCGCAGGATAGTTACAACGCCGAGCTTCCGGAGGCCCGATGAATATGAGTATGGCGATGAAGAAGATGATGAACACCGGCGCTCTGAGTTCTTCTGATTGCTCAGCATCTTTCGAGGTGGGTTCTCTTAGTCAGAAAAGGCAATGGTAACCGAATTATTTTGGCTTTGACCCATCTTCTACACTTGCAAATCGGAAGTTCTTTGTATGCAGGTGCTTACAAAATCTGATTTCGCATAGTGTCACGTTTTTACCCTTTGCAGTCGAACGTATCCACGGTTTTCAGCATTGACTCAGCATCGGCGGTAACGCAACGCCACAGGCACCAAAAAACCTTGGCCACCGTCCCTGCTGTCTGGCTACGAATCGTGTAGTGCTTATCGGATACCTCAATTTCCATTTCCACCAGATTATCCAAATCGCTGAGCACATTGTTCAGTTTACTTCGATTATCAGTAAAGCTTTCGTATCTGTGAACAAGGGATTGAAGAGTCTTGTGGCCAAAACACGCGCTGTGGTCGACACTTTTCTGACCTCCTTTGCTGTTCTCGGCGGTTTTTTGCTGCTAAAACTGTTGACAGTAGGTGCACGAAGCCGTTAACCTATATGGCGTTAGATGATATTTGGCGGCGTAGCTCAGTTGGTTAGAGCATGGGATTCATAAGCCCAGGGTCGTTGGTTCGAATCCAACCGCCGCTATTGAAAACTAAAAACCGGGAGCTAAGACTTATGAATTATGAACTACGAACTACGAACTAAGAACTAATAAACTACGAACTACGAACTAATAAACGCCCCCATCGTCTAGTGGCCAAGGATATCAGGTTCTCATCCTGGAGACAGGGGCTCGACGCCCCTTGGGGGTAGTTTGATTTATCGTTTACGATTTACTTTTTTCTCTTGATAACTCGAGATTCTTCCCTGTTTTGCTGTTTGGCTATGAGTAACAGCCCAGAAGATGAACGGTTTATGCGGGCGGCTATCGAGACCGCTAAGATAGCCGAGGACAACGGCGATGTTCCCATCGGCGCGGTTATTGTCTATGAGAACAAGATAATAGGCAGGGCATACAATCAAAGAGAGCAGCTTGCCGACCCGACAGCTCACGCTGAGATAATTGCGTTGACGCAGGCGGCGGCATTTCTTGAAAGCTGGCGGTTGCTCGCCTGCACAATCTATGTTACGTTGGAGCCCTGCCCGATGTGTGCCGGGGCTTTGGTTCTTAGCAGAATGGACCGATTGGTTTATGGATGTAGTGACCCCAAGAGCGGTGCGTGCGGGAGCCTGTATAATATCGTTCGGGACGGACGACTGAATCACAAGTTGGAGGTTACAGCCGGGTTGTTGGCCGATGAATGCTCGGAGCAACTACAAAATTTTTTCCGGAGCCGTCGTAGCCGAGAGTGGGAAGCTAAAAGCTAACAGCCGAAAACTACGAACTAATAACTAACAACTACGAACTACGAACTCAAAACTAATTCGGAGAGGTGTCCGAGTGGCTTAAGGAGCAGCCTTGGAAAGGCTGTGTAGGGCATGTCCCTACCAAGGGTTCGAATCCCTTCCTCTCCGTTTCTAATGCCCCCAAAATCTAATCTCCAGCGCAACACTTGCGGAGACTAAATTGGCCGGAATCTTAGCAAAATGGTCTTGATTGTTCATTGTGTTATGTCCGAGAAAGGACAGGTTCTGCCGTAACCTCCGAGCATGCCCAAGTTGGACCGATAAGGCCCCCAATAACGTCACATTATCACTGCCGGGGTGAAAACCTTGCACCGGGCGGTCTTAGTGAAAAAGTGACCTTTTGCTTTCACCGATATTGTTTACAGCCGTACGCGCTCGGGGTTCGACCGTGCTTTAGGAAAGCTGCATACATACAAACAGGTCGTCGGAAGCCTCTGGTGATTACACTGGCATAATGCGCGAGAAACAACGGGTGAAGCAATGAGTAGCCGTAGGCAAAAAATCAAAATCGACATTATTGTTGCAGTCGCGGCGGTTGTCTTGATTGTCGTGACTGCCTCACTTCTAACGGCTTATCATGGAAGTGTCCTTGCACTGATGGGCGCTCCGGGGCGCGGTGTCGGCGATATTCTTACACCGCTTGATGTTGTGGACATAATGGCCTCATCGCCGGCATCATTAGTCATTTTGATAGTGACCTGTATCGCAGTCGCCATACTGCTGTTCGGGCTATTCTATCTGTATGACAGGTGGACGCATGAAAGAGCTGTCCCACTTTATGAGAAGTCAGCAACTGAAATAAAGCAGCGTGAGCAGTCAGAGCAAGAGCTTCGGCGGTCGGGAACGCCGTTACAAACGATTTTGGACTCTATGCCGTTTGGCATTGCTATTGTTGGCAAAGACAAGATTATTCGCTGGGTCAATCGCTCTGCTTTGACTTTAGCCGGATACCAGTCGGGCAAAGAGCTGGTCGGGCAATTGTACCACACGACCTTGTGCCCGGCTGAACAGAGCAAGTACCCTGCTCTTGATATGCAGGAGCAGCTTGATGTTTCAGAATCCACACTTGTCACCAAAGACCAGCGAAAAGTACCCGTCCTGAAAAGCGCTGTTCCTATCAACCTTGACGGCGAAGAAGTCGTGCTGGAGGCGTTCATAAATATCACTGAACATAAGCTGCAAGAGCAGCGATTAGAAAGCTTGGCCCGGTTTCCAAGCGAAAATCCAAATCCCGTTGCCAGGATATCAGGGGACGGCGAGATTCTTTACAGCAATGATGCCGGCCGGGTTCTGCTGGAGGCGTGGAACTGCGAAAAAGACCGGCATCTGCCTGAACCGCATTGTAAATTGATAAGAGAAGTTTTGGCTTCGGCACGGGCTGCTACTATCGAAGTTGGGCATCACGGACAAACATTTTCGGTAACGTTGGCTCCCGTGGCGGAGTCACATTACGTGGGTGTTTACGGCCTTGATATAACCAGGCGCAAGCAGACTGAAATCGAACTGAAAAAGAGCGAAAACTTGTTCAAGACGTATTTCAACCTCGGGCGGATAGGGATGACTATCAGCTCTGCTGATAAAAAGTGGCTGTATGTAAACGACCACATGTGCGAGATGTTAGGATACAGTCGTGATGAACTGCTGGGAAAAACATGGAGCCAAATGACTCACCAGGACGACCTCGAATCCGATGTCACTCAGCTTAACCGCGTCCTGGCCGGAGAAATCGAAGGCTATTCTATGGATAAGCGACTTATCCACAAGGACGGGCATACAATCTACACACATTTGTCTACAGTGTGCTGCCGCAAAGATGATGGGGCCGTTGACTATTTCATCGTGCAACTGCTGGATATCAGCGAGCGTAAGCAGGCCGAAGATGCACTTCGCGAAAGCAAGGAGCGATATCACCGTATTACAGAGGCTGTAACTGATTATGTTTTCACCGTTCGATTTGACTGCGGCAAGCCCGTGGAAACTATCCACGGTGACGGCAGCATCGCTGTTACCGGTTATAGCCCCGAAGAGCTCAGAGCAGACCCGAACCTGTGGATCAATATGGTACACACCGATGACCGGCGGCAAATCTGTGACCAGGCTTCTCGGTGTGCTTTGGGCCAGCCTGTTGCGCCTTTGGAGCATCGCATCATAAATAATCACGGCGACACGCGCTGGGTCAAAAGCACACTTGTCCCACACTTTGATATTAACGGAAAACTCTTGTCTTACGACGGTTTGTTGCAGGACATTACCGAACGAAAACGCGCCGAAGAGGCCCTCATACAAGCCAAGAACCAAACGGAAGAATCAAAGGCAAAGCTCGAACAAATGAACCTTGAACTTGAAGCTGCCGTTGAGCGCGCCAATCTTCTGGCCCAACAGGCAGTAGCCGCTGACCGTGCAAAGAGCGAATTCCTGGCCAATATGAGCCACGAAATCCGTACCCCAATGAATGCCATTATAGGTTTCAGCGAGGTCTTAGCCGAGGAAAAGCTGATGGATGAGCAAAAACATCACGTGCGTATGATTCACGAGAGCGGCGAGGCACTGCTGGCATTGATAAACGATATCCTGGACTTCTCGAAGATTGAGGCAGGCAAACTCGATGTTGAGATTGTCGACTACTCTCTGAAGCAGTTGCTTGACGGCATCGGTTCATTGTTACGACCGCAGGCAATTGAAAAAGGACTCGAATTTGAAATCAGACAGCGAAGCCGCCTGCCTGCAAAGATACGTACCGACCCGGTGCGCCTGCGACAATGCTTGATCAATCTTGTGAACAACGCTATCAAGTTCACTGAACAGGGACACGTATATGTGAATGTCTCTCTGAGGCTGCTCGATAGTAAGTCGTATGTATGTTTCGATGTTGAGGATACCGGAATCGGTATCCCCTCTGACAAGCAGGAATCGATATTTCAGGCATTTGTGCAGGCAGACGGAGGCGACACACGTGAATTTGGTGGCACAGGACTCGGATTGGCAATCACCAGACAACTGGCACATCTTCTCGATGGACAGCTTTCGTTAAGCAGTCAAGAGGGTAAAGGGTCGGTATTCTCGCTTATGGTTCCAACTGGTATTGACGTGACATCAGAGCCTTTGCTTGATAGCTCTGACCTTCTAAACAAGCCCGATAGACATCCCGACGTTTTGGAAACCGCGAAGATGGAGAAGTTTTCCGGACGTGTATTGGTCGCTGAAGACAGCCCGACAAATCAAACCCTAATTACTCTGCTGCTGAAACGCCTTGGCCTGGAGGTAACAATGGCCAAAGATGGCACGGAAGCGGTGGATAAAGCTATGGGTCGAGACTTTGACCTAATTATTATGGACATACAGATGCCTCATATGAACGGCTATGAGGCAACAAGAATACTACGCCGAGAGGGAATTACTGTGCCGATAATTGCTTTGACTGCCCACGCAATGAAAGGCGACGACAGAAAGTGTATTTCGGCCGGCTGCGACGATTATTTGCCCAAACCGCTTAACCGCAAAGAGTTGTTCAAAGTAATTGCCAAATACCTTCCCTCGAAGCCTGGAGTTTTGAGCCAAACAATCGACTCAGTCAGCTCCGAAGCGCATGAGCTGGGCGCCCCGTGTTGCGACCAGCCGTCTCGGGAAAGTCAATCAAGTGGATTCGCAGCGGCCGCAGCGGACCGCAATGGTGAAGAGATGATTGACTGGCCCTGTGTTATGAGTATTTGTGGAAGTGAAGATGTTGTAAAAGCTATTGCCGCGGCAATCTTGGAAGACGGCCCGCGGAATATAGAATCAATTGCCGATGCTGCAAGACGTCAGGATAACAAGGCTGTTCGATTAAACGCTCACAGATTAAAAGGTGCAGCCCTGACCATCGGGGCCGGGCGATTGTCCGAGAAGGCCTATCGTCTCGAGTGTGCTGCGGAAAAAGAAGATATGGCAGCACTGGCTGGACTCTTTGATGATGTGCAGGACGAATTCAAAAAACTGGTGTCGTTTCTTTCAAAATCGGATTGGATTGAAACGGCAAAAAAGCAAAAAGGTTGCCGACAAACAGAACACTCGGTAACCCAATGAAAGTGCACTGAAACGTGGGAGGCATGTATGAAATGTTTGATTGTCGAAGATGATTTTACTGCTCGCAGATTGCTGCAGATGTACCTTTCCGAACATGGCGAATGCTTCGTTGCTGCCGATGGCTGTGAGGCTGTGGAGGCTGTCAAAGAAGCTTTGGAACAAAACGAACCTTACGACCTTATATGCCTTGATATATTGATGCCGCGAATGGATGGCCGAGATGCGCTGCAGGCGATTCGTCGCCTTGAACACGAGAATGGAATCCCGGATTCTCACCGCACTAAGGTAATTATGACGTCGGCGTTGGGTGACCCGGAAAGCATTACGAAGGCATTTAAAAAAGGTTGTGAAGCGTACATTGTTAAGCCTGTGCAAAAGGTCAGACTCATTAAAGAGATGGAGAGACTTGGGTTTCTCCAATTTGAAGCAAGCAAGTGAGCAGACTCTAACCACCTACCGTCCCGCTTTTCCATCGGCCGAGCACCCTGCAGGCTCGGCGGTGCCGATACTATCACACATTGGCCACTTCATTATGCGAAGCTCCCGGGACTCACGCTCGAGCCGGCGTTAACGGCGGCCGCAATCTGCATGAACCTCGGCATTGTGTAGTCGAAAAACCTTCTATAGCTTTCACAGAAATAACTCTCTGTGTTCCAGCTCTCGTCCAGTGCAGCTCTATCTTTCATACAGCCGCCGCGACATACCGAAAGGTGTCTGCAAAGAAGACATTTGTTACACAGATTCTGCTTGGCACGCGCAAATGCTCGTTTCTTGGCGCTGGCGGCAAGTTTTTCTATCGGCGTTTCAAAAATGCTGCCCAATCGCCACTTAGGCTCCACAAAAAAGTCACAGCAGAAACACTCACCGGTGTGTTCGACAACAATATAAGCGCTGCACTGTTTGTCGAAGGTGCAAATAGTCTGTTTGCCGGTAATACAATAGGACAGTATCGAGTCAAAGGTACGGATGCTCAGCTTCTCTGGGCCGTACTCGTACCACCGGTCAAATATTCTGCATAGGAATTCTCCGTACTGCTCCGGCGTAATCGAAAAATCCGCAACGCCGCCTGTGGCAGGGTCCCTCTCCACACACGAGATAAATTGCAGATACTTTATACCGTTATCAACGAAGAAATCGAACAGCTCATCCGCATGCTCAACATTTATGTTGTTAAGCAACGTAAGCGTATTGAACTCGACATCGTATTTCCTGCAGTTTTCTATCGCCGTCATTACTCTATCGAATGTCCCTCCGCCGCTATGGTCCCGCCGGTAGTAATCGTGAAATTCCTTCGGGCCGTCGATGCTGATGCCGACAAGAAACTTGTTGTCGTGCAGGAACCTGCACCACTCATCGTCTAACAAAACCGCATTGGTTTGCAGGGCATTGCTTACCTGCTGACCGGCGCCGCCGTATTTCTTCTGCAGCTCCACAACTCTTTCGTAGAAATCCAGGCCCATCAGCGTGGGTTCGCCACCCTGCCACGAAAAGCCTGATACCTCGAAGCCTAATGCCAGATAATCCTTGACAAGTCTCTCGAGCACTTCGCCGCTCATTCGCTGCCTGCCGTGTCCAATTTCACGCGCTCTGTCCTTGTAAAAACAGTACGTGCAGTCAAGATTACAGTCAGAGCCTGACGGCTTAATCAAAAGCGTAAACGGCTGCATCACTTTCTCCGTCGTTCAACAAATCTTCAGCGACTCGGCAGTGCTATTTTTGCTTTTTTGGTTTGTAGTTCGGATTTCTTGTCATTTCCTGAGCGTTGACGGATTTTCGCCACCGTTTCAGTTTCTCATAAAGTTGGGCCGTCAATTCGGGCCGCTTCTTTGCAAGATTATTCTGCTCGCTGATGTCTTCGGCAAGGTCGAAAAGCTCGAGAGCACCCTCACTGTCGATTCCGTTGATGCTCTTGTCGTACCATTCAATCAGTTTATACCTGCCCTGGCGAATGGCGCCTCCCTGGCAGGTGCCGTCCTGGGGAGAATAATGGGGGTAGTGCCAGTAGATTGCGTCGCGGTCAATTGTCCCCGTCTGTCTGAGCAGGGGCATAAGGCTCACGCCGTCAACTTCCGCATCGGTAACCTTCAGGCCCGCAACCTCGAGAAGTGTCGGGAAAAAGTCGTTGCTGATAACCACACCATTGCATACCGTGCCCGGTTTGACAACTCCAGGCCAGCGCACCATACACGGCACCCGGATGCCCGCTTCGTACAGGTTTCCTTTTCCGCCCCGAAGCGGTTTCAGCTCGTTGCGCCCCCTCAATGGGCCGTTGTCCGAAAAATAAATTACGATGGTATTGTCGGCTATTCCCAGCTCGTCGAGTTTCTCCAGTATGCTGCCGACACTTTTATCGAGCGTCTCGACCATCGCTCCGACTACCGGATTGTTCTGGTCCAGCTTCGATGCGGGCTTGGCCTTGTACTTCGCTACCAGCTCCGCCCGCTCCATAGTTGGCCGGTGAATCGTGTTGTGAGGAACATAACAGAAGAATGGTTTGCCTTTGTTTTCTTCTATAAATGCGAGCGTTCGCCCGCTAATTTCCCGTACGTGGTGTGCATCGTTTTCATATTTGCTCTTGCGCCCTTTGCCGGGCTTGTGGGAGGTAAATACATCGTCAAAACCCTGCGAACCCGGGTCGCCCGGACGACCCAGCTTGTATTTCTTGTCTTTGTTAAGGTGCCATTTGCCGAAATGCCCGCAGACATACCCGGCTGGCTTCAGAGACTCGGCAATCGTTACTTCCTCAAGCGGCAGGTGCCTGGTATAGCTCGGCGGCAGAAGCTGCCTGTAGTCGACCAGCCCGGGTATAAAATTGGTCAAATGCAGCCGCGCCGGATATTTGCCCGTCATTATGCTCGCTCGCGTTGGTGAGCACACGGGGCACGCAGCATAAGCATCTGTGAAGCGCATACCCTCCGCAGCCAAACGGTCTATGTTTGGAGTCTCGTAGAACTCGCTCCCGTAACAGCCAAGCTGGTGCTGGCCCTGGTCGTCGGCCAGAATAAAGACAATGTTGGGTTTGCGCTGTTTCGCGCCGCCGAATTTCGCACAGCCCGGCAGCACAAGCGGTGCAACAGCTAAACCCACAACTTTCAAAAAATCCCGTCGGTCCAAAATATCCTTCATCACAAATCCCTTTCGTCATTAATTGGTTGATTATAAAAGCTCGAATTATTGCTCATTGTTGCTCAGCGGCAAGTCGGGCACTTTCGTACGGGCCGTCTCTAAGTACGCCTCAATCCCGGCAATCACCTCGGGGTGCTTCTGGGCAATGTTGTTCTTTTCGCCGATGTCGTTCCTCAGGTTATAAAGTTCCAGCGGGCCATTCGGCCTCTTATAAACATTGAGCCGAACTGCTTTGAAGTCGCCCATGCGCACAGCCTGCTTTTTGCCTCTTTCGTGAAATTCCCAGTAGAGAAAATCGTGCTCTTTTTGTTTTTGCGGCCGACCTAACAGAGTGGGAACAAATGAGATACCATCTATCCCATCAGGCGGCTTCACCTGGGCGAGTTCGCAGGCAGTCGGCAGAAAATCCCAGAAGGCCGAAATATGGTCGCTGACAGAGCCTGCTTTTATCCTGCCCGGCCAACGCGCAATCATCGGAACACGGATACCACCCTCGTATAGGTCGCGCTTGTAGCCACGCAGCCGACCGGAGCTATTGAAGAATTTCGGGTCGGCGCCGCCTTCCTTGTGCGGGCCGTTGTCACTGCTGGAAAACACAACAGTGTCCTTGTCGAGCCCCAGTTTCTTCAGCCTGCTCAGAAGCCTGCCGATGTCACGGTCCATCCTTGTAATCATGGCGGCGTGGCCTTTTTGCGGGTCGGGCCAGTTTCTATCTTTATAAATGCCGTAGTCGGGAACCTCCATCCCGTCTCCCGTTGCACGCTCGCCTTCGTTGTTGGCGTGGGGTATGGTAAAGGCCAAATAGAGAAAGAACGCCTTATCCTTATTCCGCTCGATAAAGCCCAACGCATCCTTTGCGAACAAATCATGGCTGTACTCGAGCTTCTCGGTAGCAACGCCCTGTCCCCATTTACCAGGATTCGGAACCACGTTCTTCAACGCCACTATATTTTCGTTGCGCACCAGAAAGTGCGGGTAGTAATTGTGGGCGTGCATCATGTTCAGGTAGCCGAAAAAGTAATCGAAGCCGTTTTTGGCAGGGTCGCCGACCGGCGGTGGGTGCCCAACGCCCCATTTGCCGATTATCCCTGTCCTGTACCCCGCAGCCCTGAGTATCTCCGCTACCGTCGTATCCTCCGGCTTCAGCAATACCCGTGAGTTCGCCCGTACCCGGCAGTGGCCGGTGTGAAGCCCTGTCATTAGTGTACACCGTGACGGTGCGGAGACCGTACTGCCGGCGTAATGCTGGGTAAAACGCATTCCCTCCGTAGCCATACGGTCTATATTCGGCGTCTTGATTTGCTTCTGCCCATAGCAGCCCAAATCACCATATCCTAAATCGTCGGCCAGGATAAAAATAATGTTCGGCCTGTGGCGTTTCACACGTGAAACTCTCTGCAAACCGTTCAGGCATCCCGACAGTGTCACCGACACGGCGCTAAACCCCACGGCTTTCAAAAAATCCCTGCGACCTAAACTATTGGTCATTCAAAATACCCTTTCCACATTCGACCATTGGTTTTTATTTTTTCAATTCTCTGTCCCTTTCCAAAGCCGGGTCCTGAATCTCGCGCATCGCCTTCAGCAGTTTTGCATTCAGCAGTTGACGCTGCTTTTGGACGGTCGGCTCAGGTGAATCAATAAGATTGTGCGTCTCGTCAGGGTCGCCGGCAAGGTCGTACAACTCATCCTTGTTTTCGTGCTTGAAATCGCGCACCAGCTTCCACCGCCTTGTCCGGTAGCTGCGCAGGTCCGCGCCCGTCTGGTGCCACGGCCACATTCTGTACTGGGTAAACAGGTCGTTATCCCAGGCGATGGATTTGCCTTTGAGCAGCCCTAAGCAGTTTCTCCCTCGTATAGTTGCGTCTTTCGGCACTGCCAAACCCGCCATTGCCAGGATAGTTGCAAACCAGTCCAAGTTGGTTACTGTCTGCTCAACGACCCTTTCAGGTGCAATCGCAGCCGGCCAGCGAACTATCGCCGGCACACGCAGAGAATTGTCGTACAAATTCGGCCGATTCCCTCGGTTGTCGGTCAGAATCCAGCGTCCGTTGCCCTTGTGCCAGATGCCGTTGTGCCCCATATTGTAGCCGTTGTCTGACGTGAATATTACCACCGTATTTCGGCTCAGCTTAAGCTCGTCGAGGACCCCCAGAAGACGCCCGAGGTTGCGGTCGGCGCTCGCCACGCTGCCCAGATACTCCCGCATCATACGCTTGACTCGCGGAATATCCAGCTTGGGATAATCCGGATTCGCAATGGTTGGCTCCGAATCTTTGAACTGCTCCCAGTCTGCCTCACTGAGCGGCAGCCACGTCCGGTCATGGTCGGCCGTAAAGTTTTCTGTGTTGGCGTGCGGGGCCCAGAAGTGCAGCGACACCATAAACGGCCCTTTCCGGTGACGCCGGACAAAGTCAATGGCAAAGTCCGTGATTATATCCGGTGTGTAGCCGGTCATTTGCCTCTCCTTGCCGTTTACCTCAACCTTTGGGTCTTTCGATATCCCGGCGCCGGTGCGCCAGCCCGCAAACTCATTGTAGCCGAACCGTGTAGGGTGGAATTTGTCCAGCCTGCCCAGATGCCACTTTCCGAACAGAGCGGTCTGGTAACCGCCAGCCGCCAGAATCTCAGGCCACGTGCGGAACTGCTCGCCAAGGCCGAGCTTTGGCTGACGACTGCTCAGATAGTCAGGTATCCCAACTTCGGTCGCGTACCGGCTTGTTATCAGACCTGCCCGAGACGGGCTGCACACCGGCGTCGTCACAAAATAATTGGTCAGACGAACACCTTCTGTGCACAGCCGGTCCAGGTTAGGGGTATGTGCATTCGGGTTTGGTGCTTCCCCAAATGCCCACGGGCCCTGGTCATCGGTCATTACGAAAATAATGTTTGGCCTTTTCTCCGCAGTCTCGGCTAAGCTGCCACATCCCGGCAGTGTCAGGGACGCTGCTGTCAGACCGACGGCTTTCAAAAAATCACGTCGCGTATAACTGTGTTCCATCATCTCGGTGCGTCCCTGTTTCGCTTTTTGATGCGCTTTTTGGATTCAACTATTGATTGTCGCATTTGGTTTCTTCTTTCTGTTTTTCATTCATTTTTTGCCGGCCAGTACGCCGAATCAGTCCGTGCGGTCTTGAGATACGCTTCAAAGGTAGCAACTACATCCGGGTGTTGGTCAGCCACGTTATGTTCTTCCCTGAGGTCTTCGGCGAGATTATAAACTTCCAGCGGCTTGTCTTGCCTGCGCCGCCGGGCCTTCCAGTTGCCCCATCGCACCACCTGCCGCAGCTTCGGTGGCGGAGATTCCCAGTACATAAAGCGGTCGTCAAGCTCCTGTTTTCTCCCGAGCAGCGTAGGCAGCACGGTAACGCCGTCGATATTTCTGGGCGGTTGCACTCCGGCCAGTTGGGCCAGCGTCGGCATCACGTCTGCAAAGTACCACGGCGCATGACTGACTTTTCCGGCGGCTATCTTGCCCGGCCAGCGAACAATCATAGGCGTGCGAATCCCGCCCTCGTCAAAGCCGCCCTTGTTTCCTTTCAGCGCTCCGTTACTGTTGAACATCGGCCCACCACTGCCGGCGCCTCCGTTATCCGAACAGAAGAATACAATCGTATTCTTGTCGATTCCGAGCTGTCCTAAAAGGTCGAGAATGCGTCCGACGTCCCTGTCCATTCGCGTAATCAAAGCTGCGAAGATTTTGGCCTTTTCAGACCAGGGTTTTTCCGTGTACGGCGATGTATCCGGAACCTCGATATTGAAGTGTGGTATCGTGTAGGCCGTGTACAAAAAGAACGGTCGTTCATGGTGACGGCGAATAAAATCCAGAGCAAACTCGGTAAACAAATCGTGCGTATATTGCTGCCGTTTTCCGTCTTTGTTGCCTTCGAGAAATTCCTTTTTCTCATTATGCCAAAGGTAATCGGTGTAATAAAAGACCGCATGATTTTGATTTAAATAGCCGTACCACTCATCGAACCCCTGCCGCGTTGGCACGCCGCTTGTCCCCGGGTCGCCAAGGCCCCATTTTCCGGTGATGCCGGTGACGTAGCCCGCGTGCTTAAGCACCTCTGCGACAGTAACGTCTTCGGCTTTAAGCGGCGGTCGGCACCCTCTGCCGGTAACCTCATCCGGGACGCCGCCTGCCCTGCAGTGGTTCTCACGCACCCGTGTGTGCCCCGTATGCTGACCGGTCATCAGAACGCTGCGCGACGGTGCACAGACGCACGAGCCGGCATAGCACTGCGTAAAACGCCTCCCCTCTGCCGCCATTTGGTCTATTCTCGGCGTCTGAATTAGTTTCTGACCGTAGCAGCCCAAATCGGCGTAGCCGAGGTCGTCGGCCATAATGAAAATAATATTTGGCCGCCTGCCTTCAGCCGCCCGCCTTGATTCACAACCAAACTGCGGCGCCGCCAGAGACACTGCACCAATCCCTATTGTCTTTAGAAAATCACGTCTCTTCATACTACACTCCTTAAACTATCCATGAACCCATTTCACCCCCGCCGTAACTTCTTGTTCCCACCTTACAAACTCGCTTAGCATAGCTTCAACCCTTTTCTCCTCGCTTTTGGCAAGGTCGTTTTTTTCGCCGATGTCGTCAGCGAGATTGTAGAGATGCCGCCTTTGACCTTGAATCAGCAGCTTCCACGGGCCCTTGCGAACGGCGCCGGCTTTCTTAAAGCGCCAAAACAGTGTACGCCCGGGAAGTTTCTTACCGTCTCGTAACATCGGCACCAGATTAACACCGTCGAGCTTCAGCCCGGCCGGAAGGGCAGCACCACCCAGTGCCGCCATCGTAGGAAACAGGTCCATCGTCATAGTTGTCTCGTCCGTAATCGACCCTGCCTTGATGGTTCCGGGCCAGTAGGCAATAGCGGGAACGCGATGCCCGCCTTCAAGCAGGCTCCCTTTGTACCCACGAAGCGGGCCGTTGGATGCAACTATGTTGTGTCCACCGTTATCCGACATAAAGAATAGCAGCGTCTTTTCCTCCAGACCCAATCGCCTTAGTGTCGAGATGATGCGGCCGATGCCCTCGTCTAAAGCCTCGGTCATCTCCTTGTACGCCGCTTTTCTATCCTTGCGAGTACCGTATTTCTTTTCCGCCGACGAGTTGTCAACGCCAGGAAGGAAGTCGGCTTTATCATTCGGCCCCTGCCACGGAAAGTGAACTGCAAAGTGCGAAATGTACAGGCAGAAAGGCTTATTTTTGTGTTCCTCGATAAATCGCTCCCCGTGGCCGGTAATCAGTTCAGTGCCATACCCCTTTTCCGGCACCAGTTCTTCGTTTCTCCACCAGTTCTCATGCCCCGTGCGGTTGATGTGCGAATGGTAGTCCATCCCGCCATACAGCCCGCGAAATGTATCGAACCCCTGTCGAGTCGGCGCAAATTCCGGCGGATGGCCCGTGTGCCACTTCCCGTACAATGCTGTTGCGTAACCGGCGGCCTTGAGAACCTCCGCAAAAGTAACCTCCACCGGCGACATCCCAATTGCCTTTGCCCTTCTGAACCCGAGCACACGCTCGATGCCGCAGCGTTGCTGGTAACGCCCCGTCAACAGCGCCGCCCGTGTCGGACTGCACATCGGGCCGTTGGAATGAAAGTCCGTAAACCTCATCCCGCCCTCAGCTAAGGCATCGATATTTGGTGTTTTCACTGTCTTGTTGCCATAGCAGCCGATATCGCCGTAACCGAGGTCGTCGGCCATGATAATGATAATGTTAGGCCTGTCTACCGGTTCCTTGCCTGCCGGGCCATTAGAGCTCTTGCCACATCCCGGCATCACTATTGCTGCGGCGCCCAACCCCACGGCTTTCAAAAACTCGCGCCGGCTAAACCCAGCTTCTCGCATCTTCATTTACTCCTGCTTATTAACCCAATATACCAGCTATGGTTGTTCTTTTTCAATTCTCCTGTGTTCCTCCAGCCACTTAAGCACCCACTGTTTGGCCTGCGACTTGGTCTGCAAAATCCCCTCCAGTTGAGCAATGTACGTCTCCTCGGCCAACTGCCCTAATGCCGGACTTGGCACTGCGCCCAATCTAATCATCTCACGACCGTTGAGCAGAGCTTTCGGTCTCAAATCAACGTCACCAAGCGCCCTTATTCTTTTGTGCAGTTTTATTAAGGGACTTAGAACAGCCCTGCTGTCGCCTCCGGCAGCTTTTTGAATTGCTCTTTGCAGCTCGTACATATCACGGAAATACGGCTCGCCGAGCATCATTTTCAACCGGCCTAAAGACATCTCCTCGTCGAGCAGCGCCCCTCTGTTGACCAGTAAGTATTTGACGTGTCTCGTTTCGTTTCTGCTGAGCTTCAGGACATGACAGTTCTCAAGTGCGAGCTTTGTCGGACTGGATGAAAAGAATCCGGCTAATCCCAACGGGAAGCTGACTTTCTTTCGCAGTTGCTCCAACACGCGCACCGCAGATTTCATGTCCTCTGAAGATAAACCCGGAAAAATAACTTCAGCCAACCCGCACTCAATAAAAAACGACACCCCGCGACAACGGTTTGGACTAACTAAAATACCCTCCAATTCCATCCGTTTGCGCTCGCCGCTTATTTTGGTTATGTTTTTTGCGTTGCTGCGAATTGCCGATTTCGTCCTCCGCTCAATAGCAAATCCGAGTTGCGTCGAGAACCGCACCGCCCGCAGCATTCGCAGGTAGTCTTCGCGAAACCGTTCTTCCGGATTGCCAATAGTGCGTATCAGCCGCCGTTTGAGGTCGGCCCGTCCGTCAACATAATCGATTACCTTTTTCTTCACAGGGTCATAGAACATCCCGTTGATGGTAAAGTCTCTTCGGCTGGCGTCTGCCTCGGCGCCGACAAATTTCACATGTGCCGGGTGCCTGCCGTTCACATAGTCACTATCCGTCCTGAATGTCGTCACCTCCACCTTGCGGCCCTTAACCAAGACTATCACCACGCCGAATTTCACTCCCACCTTTAAGGTGCGCCTGAATGATTTCATAACGTCTTTTGGCCGCGCGCTTGTCGCAACGTCGTAATCCTTCGCAGGCCGGCGAAGCAGCATATCCCGAACGCACCCGCCCGCCAAAAGGGCCTCGAAGCCCTTCTTTCGCAATCGCTTCACTATTTCTACCGCAACTTCTCTGTTCGTCATTCATTCACCTGCTGCAATATGGTTATCGCTGAAGTCCCCCACTGACGCCGCTCTATTGCCTCAAACCAGCCATATCGCTCTAACAAAAACATGCGACGGTGAGTTCTCACTATGACAAAGCCATCCCGGACTACCTGCTCCGAAACCAGGCTCAACAGACTGCTTAGCCGCGAACCGCCGCCGACATCCCTTGTCCAGTCAAATGGCGGGTCAACAAAAACAACATCGTTTTTTTGTTGGTTAACTCCTGCCGGCGCACCAACCTTCAATGCGTCGGCCATTATTACCTTCGATTCCTTGCCGAAACCCGCCTTTTCTATGTTCCTCTTCAAAATCGCAGCGACTTTTTCGTTCTGCTCAACGAAAGTCACGAAGACGGCACCCCTGCTCAACGCCTCAAGACCCAGAGAGCCGACCCCGCAGAACAGGTCGGCTGCTATTCTACCACGCGGCAGACCATATTTGTAGAGCACACTGAAAAGCGATTCCTTGACCCTGTCGATGATAGGCCGGCTGACCTCAGTTTTCGGGCTGAGCAGTTTCATTCCATGTTTTGACCCCGCTATTATTCGCATTTACTCACCATCTCCCCGCAAACACAAATCCTCAAGCATTTGCATATCTTCTTTGACCGCTCGCCCTGTTGTGGTCAGGTAATTACCGCTGAGAATTCCATTTGCACCGGCATAGAACATCCAGCTTTGCAGGTCTCGCAGATTCACGACCCGCCCCCCCGCAATTTTTAGATTCGTCTGCGGCAGAATGAAGCGGTACAGCCCGATAATACGCAGGATTTCTCTTGCCTTGAGCCTTTTTGTTGAACTCAAAGGCGTTCCTTTTATCGGATGCAGAAAATTCATCGGCACAGTCTCGGCGCCCAGCCTTCGCAGTTCCAGAGCCATCTCGACCCTGTCATCATCACTCTCGCCGATACCGAAAATTCCCCCTGCACAAACACTCAGCCCTGCCTGCTTGGCCGCCTGAATTGTTGCTACCCTGTCGACGTACTTGTGTGTGGTTATTATGCTGGGAAAGTACCTCTCGGATGTTTCCAGATTGTGGTTGTATCTCGTAAGCCCGGCCCGAACCAATCGGCGTGCCTGCTCTGCCCTTATGACCCCTACCGAAGCGCACACCGCCAGGCCAAGACCGGCGATTTGTCCTGTCAGGCCCTCGAGGCGCGTCAATTCCTTCTCGCTGATTGTCCGCCCGCTGTAAACGATTCCGAAATTTCTAACGCCGTTTACTTTGGCCTGCTCAGCAGCGCGTAGAATTTCCTCGTCACTTGTTATTTGGGCTTTACCAAGACCTGTTTTATACCTTGCTGATTGAGCACAGAATTTGCAGTCCTCATTGCAGCCGCCTAATCGTCCTGGGATAATCGAGCATATTTCAATTTTATTGCCGAAGAATTTCTCTCTAATCTTATTGGCCCAGTAGAGCAAATCGAACAAATCCGCCCTTGCCTCAGTCAGCAGAGTGCCTATTTGCTCTCGGTCAGGTTGGCCGCCGTTCAGACAATAATCGGCGATAATGTGTATTTTCTTATTCATATATAGTGTTCTCGAAAAGAAATTTCCCGTTAGCTCGCGGGTAACTAACTTTAGAATAAGAGCTTATAATCTCCCTCGCGGGAATTTACTACCCTGAAGGGTATAACAATCAATTCTATCGCGTCAGCCTGGTTTTCGCCGGTATTCTGACAATTCCTGACCGCTTAGATTCTGCTGCAATATACAATAATAACCCCTGCTTGGCTACCGGTTTATCCCGTTCTTGAGTTCTTTGTCCCCGAGAATGCCCCACTGTAAACCGGCCCGAATACTTCTTTACGTCCTGTCCACAGGGATTATAATTTGCAGCCTGAGTAGGTTGTCCACGGTGGACAGGTCCATCTTGTTGGCCAAAATAGCTGCATCAAATTGAAAGAATAGGTTATGAAAAAGACACTTCCGGTAATCCTGGCAATCCTGACAGCAGTGATTATAACGTTTAATGGCTGTAAGAAGCAAAAGCCGGCCTCACAGCAGCCGTCAACAGAGAAACCCGCCGCCGGAAAAGCCCCTGATTTTAAGCTGAAAAACTATGACGGCAGGGTGATAAAGCTTTCCGACTATAAAGGCAAAATTGTCGTGCTGGAGTGGTTCAATTACGAATGTCCCTATGTGCGATACCATTACAAAGATGTCACCACTATGGCTGACCTTGCCAACAAGTACAAGGGCAAAAATGTCGTATGGCTCGCGGTAAACAGCACCAAGCATTTGACGGTGGGAAAAAACAGAGAGTTTGCCCAAAAGCACAACGTACCTTTTCCGATATTGGATGACAGAACCGGCAAGGTCGGCCACGCCTACGGTGCCACCAATACGCCGCATATGTTCATTGTAGATACCGATGGCACGCTCGTTTATGAGGGCGCGCTCGATAATTCGCCCTTAGGCAGAGAGAAAGACGGGGTAATTAACTACGTTGACAAGGCCTTGTCTGAACTGACTGAAGGTAGAAAGCCGAGCACTCCGAAAACCGACCCTTACGGCTGTACTGTGAAGTACGCTGATTGAGAAAACTGACCAAAGCGCCGGCTGAAATCCTTGTACGAGCGGCCGTGTGGAAAGTAAGTTCGTCAATGCAGCCCGCCGGTGGCCGGCGTTACTATGCGGTTCTCGAAATCTCGCCCAGTATAAGAAAATACCGGCAGCGCCTTTTCTTTAATTTTTTTGGGAATTCTATTAATATTTGTTGACTTTCGTCCCCATGTTTGGTTTGATGGCTTGCGTCAGGGGTATCCTTTCATCCCTCAGAGGCATACTTCTAACACAAAAACGAGGGATTTTTTGGTAGCAGGCCTAATAGTAGCGGGTCTGAGGAGAAAAACAAGTGGCTGCAGGTACAGTAAAATGGTTCAGTTCGAGTAAGGGGTACGGTTTTATCGCTCCCGATGACGGCGGAGAGGACTTGTTTGTCCATTACTCCGAGATTAAAACAGATGCCTATGCGACTCTTGAGCAAGGTCAGAAGGTCACCTATGAAATTGGGCAAGGCAAAAAAGGTCCCTGTGCGACCAACGTAATCCCGGGCTAAAGTCAAAAGACTACATTCCGTAGATTACGCAGCCGGCCATTTGGCTGGACTTTCTATCTTAAAGCCAGCGTACAACGTCAAAACAGAAGCCTCTGCATCTGCACGGCGCAGCGGCGGAATTTGTCCGCAGGCAGCGTTACGGTCTGCCATTTCGGACTGCGAACTGTCATAAACGAGCGATAAGCATCCAACTTAACGCAAAAGAATATATACCTGCTGTGCTCAAAGTCGTAAACGTCTCGGCCGTCAAAGTCCACGTCGACCTTTTCTATCCTGTACGCGAAAATAAAAGCCGCGATGTGACGCGGCCCGAAAACCTCCTGCCACGCCGAAAGTCCGGCAACATCGTCCACTGTTACCCAGCACTCAAAGCCGGCCAGCTTCGCAAGACTGCCGCCCCTGAACTTTCTGCCCTTAACCTCCCCGATTATGATTTCCTGATTGGGCGGGTAAAGCAAATAATCGAAGCTCTTGACCTTTGAGCGCCCCAAAGCCGCCCTTTTTTGCTCGTCTACCGCGATGTATTGAACCCGATTGTCAATCAACCAGTTCCCGAAGGCCCGCTCGTAGTGATTCAGGCGGGGATTTTTCATCTCGCCTCAGACCCAGCCTCTGCGAGAAACTCATTAATGTCAACAAGTTCCTGCCTTCCGCTTTCCATATCTTTAATAACGAGTTGACCGGCCTTAAGCTCTTCGCCCAGGATTATGCACCTCCTCGCCTTTTGGGCCGAGGCCTGTTTTAGCTGCTTACTCAGATTGGTGAATTTGTAACAAAAATTAGCTGCCAGACCTGCTCGGCGCAGCTTCGCAGTTACCTCAATGGCCTTCTGCACCAATCGCTTCTCTGCGTACACCACGAAAAAATCCGGTCGCCATCTTGCCAGCTTTTTCTGCAAAAGCCCCTTTTCTTCAAGCAATATCCCTAACACACAATCGCCTATACCAAAGCCCGTAGCCGGTATGTCCGGGCCGCCGAATTGTCTCAGCAAATCATCATATCTGCCCCCTCCGCCGATTGCCCGAAGCTCGCTGGCCTTATCATAAATCTCGAAAACAATCCCGGTATAATACGCCAGACCCCTTACTATGCCGATATTGAACTTGCAAAAGTCGCTCACGCCCATAACCTCAAGAAGCCCAAACAATCGTCGCACCTCCTCCACCGATTCCTTTGCACTTTCACTCAGTTCCAGCAAATCCCTTGTTTGTTCGATAGATTCAAGGCACATCAGTTCGAGTATTTTTGCTCTTTTACTTTTATCTGTGACGCTCTCGGCAAGCATCTCTTCGAAAACTTCTTGTGGCACTTTGCCTCGCTTATCCAGTATGGCGTACAGCTGGTCCAATCCATTTTCAGCAATCCCGATTGAACGCAGCAGTTCGGCAAGCATTTTCCTGCTGGATATTTTCACTATAATGTCATCCGCAGTCAGCCCCACCTGTTGAAGATAGTCCAAAGCGCAGAAAATCACTTCGGCGTCGGCCAAAACATCGTCGACGCCGATTATGTCGATGTTCCACTGGAAGAACTCGCGCAGCCGGCCTTTCTGGGGTCGTTCTGCCCTGCATAATCTCGGAACAGAGAACCATTTAATCGGACGCGGCAGCGAATTTATCTGCTGATTGACCATCCGCGCAAGCGTCGGTGTGATTTCCGGTCTGATAGCGAGCGCGCGTCCGCCCCTGTCCGTCAGACTGAAGAGCTGCTCGACAATCTCATCGCCGCTCTTTATCTGGAACATCTTCAAATGCTCAAATATCGGCCCATCGTATTCCTCGAAGCCGTTACGCAGAGATACAGCTTTCCAGCCGTCTATGATGAGATTCCGAATCGCCATCTGAGGCGGATAAAAATCCCGCGTTCCTTTTACAGGGCCTATCTTCATTTCCTTCTCTTCTTTGTTCTTGTCTTTCGCTTTTCCGTGATGTTATTGCCGAATTTTATCTTCATATACTCTTCCATTTGTTTGTCGTCTGTAAAGTGCAGCTCATAGTCATACTCGCCATCGGTGTAATCGCAGTCCTTGTGACTGTATTTGCGGCAAATCGTCGGCCTTTTGTTGTATATGTCACACTTATAATCCTTTTCACGAAGGTATCTGCACTTGTTATTGATATTAATGTACCAGTCGCCGTCCTCTACGAAAACCGTTATATCTTCGTGACAGAGATACCATCTTATATCATCGTAATCTTCCGGGTCGCTCGGCGTGTCGATAGGAAGAGCAAAATACCTGCAGCACAGGCCTGTGCACTTGTCACACAAAATCTTTTTCGCCATCGCAAGATACTCCAAACCTGTTGATATTGCCACATTGCCGCCCATATCGGCTGCAACGCAGAAACACTATAAACTATTGCTCTTACACCGTCAAGTGCATACCGCATTTGCCGACAAGTCCATACTATTATGTGCCCTGCCCGGGACAAAAAACGGCTGCCAAAAAAAAATTGCGTAATTTGTTGACATCGCTTCATAAATGTTGTATAATTCTATTAGCTGTAAGGAAAAGGGATGAAGAATGGTACTACGGTACCGCCCAGTGGCAGGTAACTGTCCACTGGGTTTTTTTGTGGGCTCGTTTAATGTAACCCAGGCCGACACCTAAAACCTGGCCGCCGAAACCGCCCAAGGCCCCGGAGAACCTATGCCGGCAAAAAAGGCACAAACAAAAATCGAAATTATATATCACGATGACGATATTCTTGTCATTAACAAGCCTGCCGGTCTCTCGGTTACCAAAGACCGCACAGGCGCGGTAGAGCTTCGGGATGTACTCAGCCGTCAGTTGGGACCGCAGACAGCCGGCCGGCTCCGCCTCGTTCATCGCCTCGACAAAGGCACTTCCGGCGTCATGATTTTGGCTCGAAACCTTACCGCCCAATCCCTCTTTTCAGGTTATTTTGCAAAGCGAAGGGTCACCAAAACCTACCTGGCCCTCGTTGCCGGCCTACTAACTGCCGGAAAAGGCACAATCGATGCCCCGTTGGCACCCCGTGGCACCAATTCAGCCTTTATGTGCGTCGCATCGAAAGAGGGCAAACAGGCCGTTACTAACTGGAGGCTCCTCGCCGACTTCGGCTCAATCGCCTTGTTGGCCGTATCCCCCCTGACCGGCCGAACACATCAGATTCGTGTCCATCTCGAAAGCCTCGGCCTGCCTCTGGCAATCGACCCCATATACGGCTCTGCTCGACCGCTGTTTCTTTCCGATTTCAAGCCCAACTATCGCCTTGCCAAAGGCCAAACCGAAAAGCCCCTCATCGACCAGCTCACGCTACACGCTTATCAAATCCAGCTTTTGCAACCGCAGCCAGACCGCCCTGATTGTTTCATTGCCTCCCTCGACAAAAAATTCACAGCTTGCCTGAAATTGCTCACCAAACACAACCCCAAAGGCCTCGATGCCTTCACCGACCACGCCGATTTCTCTAAGATTCTGAACACGCACAAATTATAATGATTTTATTCCGTGCTTTTTGCATTTATCGACTTAGTTTTACCTGACCACACTTTATCGATTATGGACTATTGACCACCTCCTATGGAATTCATAGACTACAAACCGTAAGTTACGGGATACGAAATACGAGATACGAGATACGAATAAATGGCCGAAAAAACCGTGAAAATTGGACTTGTCGGCTTCGGCACCGTGGGCTGCGGAGTCGCAAAGCTGATAACCGAAGACGCCGGCTCCATTGAAGCCAGGACCGGCCTGCGCCTGCAGCTTGCCTGCGTTGTCGATATTGACACCGAAACGCCCAGGCCGGTAAAGCTGCCGGACGGTATTCTCACCGATGACATAAACAAATTATTAGATGATAACACTATTCACATTGGCGTAGAGCTCGTCGGCGGAACCGACGCGGCAAAGCAGATTCAGCTCAAGTTATTGGCCGCAGGTAAAGACGTGGTCACCGCCAATAAAGCCCTCCTGGCAGAACATGGCAATGAGCTTTATAAAGCTGCTCGCGAAAGTGGCCGGTGTATAGCTTTCGAAGCCAGTTGCGCCGGCGGGGTACCCATTGTTTCCGGGCTGCGGACCGGCCTGTCGGCCAACAAAATCACCGCTATGTACGGCATCGTCAACGGAACCTGCAACTATATCCTCTCCAGTATGACCGGCAGGAATGAGGATTTTTCCCAGGCCCTCGCCCAGGCCCAGCACAAGGGCTATGCTGAGGCAGACCCAACGCTCGATATCACCGGCGGCGACAGCGCACATAAGCTCGCCATCCTCGCTTCAATTGCCTTTGGGTCTGAAATAGCGCTCGATGATATTTTTGTCGAAGGCATCGAATCAGTTTCCAAAGATGATATTCGCTACGGCGGCGAAATGGGGTATGTACTCAAACTGCTGGCAATCGGCCAGAGAGATACCGACAACAGGATTTCGCTTCGCGTCCATCCTTCTTTCATCGCCCGCGATAATGCCTTGGCCGGTGTTGACGGCTCGTTTAACGCCGTAAGTGTCTTCGGCAGCGCCGTCGGGCAGGTAATGTACTATGGAAGAGGTGCCGGAATGATGCCAACCGCAAGCGCAGTCGTCGCTGACATTATCGATGTTGCCCTGGGAAACTCGGCCACCACTTTTCGCCATTTGCATCTCAGGCCGCGAAGTCAAACTGCGCCGCTAATAGAAAAAATAGACAACCTAATAAGCAGGTTCTACATCAGATTGATGGTCAAAGACCAGCCTGGCGTCTTCGCTCAGATAGGCAGAATACTTGCAGAAAACGCTATCAGCATATCCGGCATCATACAGCACGAGGGCCGGGGCCCGGATAACACCGTGCCCGTCGTTATAGCCACACACCCCACTCGTCAGAGCAAAGTAACCGCCGCTCTTGAAAGCCTCGACAAACTTGATACTATTTGCAGCAAGCCCGTTTGCATAAGAATCGTGGATATACCGGAGGACAAGGATTAGTGACCAAGTACGCCATAATAGTTCCTGACGGTGCAGCCGATGAGCCAATTGACCAGTTCGGTAACAAGACCGCGCTCGAAGCGGCCGAAATCCCGAACATCGATAAAGTCAGCACGCAGGGCAGGCAGGGCATTGTCCGAACGATCCCCGACGGAATGGAGGCCGGCAGTGATGTCGCACAGATGAGTCTGCTTGGCTACGACCCTCGCCGATACTACTCCGGGCGAGCACCGATTGAGGCCGTCGCACGAAAAATCGACCTGGCTCCGAGCGACTGGGTCTTCAGGTGCAATCTCGTCACCATCTCTGACGGGAAAATGGCAGACCACAGCGCCGGACATATCTCCACCGAGGAAGGCACCAAACTGATAAAAGAATTGGACGAACAATTCGGCAGTGACCAGCTCCGCTTTCATCCGGGCGTAAGCTATCGACATCTGCTGGTCTGTAAAGGTCTTGATTTCGACGTCCACACCTATCCGCCGCACGACTGTATCGGTATGGCAAAAGATAAGATTTTGCCCCGCGGCAGGGGGGCCGAGCTCCTCATCGACCTGATGGCGCGTTCACATCAGCTCTTCAGCAATCACGATATTAACAAAGTCAGAAACGACCTCGGCGAAAACCAGGTAAGCTCCATCTGGCTTTGGGGACAGGGCAAAAAGGCACGAATGGAAAGTTTCAAGAAGCGCTTTGGAATCACCGGTGCCGTCATCACCGCTGTCGACCTGGCAAGAGGACTGGCAATGCTCATCGGTTTTGACCTGATAGACGTCCCCGGCGCCACCGGTTTTGTCGACACAAACTATCAAGGCAAAGCCTCTGCCGCAATACAGGCCCTCGATAAATACGCCCTTGTTCTTGTCCACATAGAAGCGCCCGACGAAGCATCACACAGCGGCAGTGCTGATTTGAAGAAAAAAGCCATTGAGCAGATTGACAAACACATTGTTGGGCCTGTCCTTGAGGCCATACAAACTTACGAAGACTGGCGAATACTCGTTGCCCCCGACCATCCGACCCCGGTCTCCACCAAAGCTCATTCCTCCGAACCGGTGCCGTTTGCTATGGCGGGAACCGGTATCGCCGGAATCCTCCATAAGAATTTCAGCGAAACAAATGCCGCTAAATCGGGATTCAGAATTGACAACGGCTTTGAGCTTATGGAATATTTCTTAAAAAGTTGAAAAGCATAATGCTTGGTGAAGGCTTACTATGGCAATAATTGTCCAAAAATTCGGCGGTACTTCCATTGCTGACGCAGAGAAAATCCGCCGCGCCGCCCAGCGAACAACCAACGCGGTAAAAAACGGATTTCAGGTGGTGGTGGTTGCCTCGGCTCGCGGCAAGCAGACCGACCAGCTTATCGCAGACGCGATGGAACTCGATCCAAATCCGTCTGTCCGGGAGATGGACCAGTTGCTCAGCACCGGCGAAATACAGACGGTCTCGCTTTTCGCCATGGCACTTCAGGCTATGGGCTATGATGCCATCAGCTTCACCGGCGGACAGATACGACTGATTACCGACAGCGTCCACACAAAGGCGCGAATTCTCAGTATCGATGCCGACAGGATACACAAGGAGCTGGACAAGGGCAAAATCGTTCTCGTGGCCGGCTTCCAGGGAATAGACGAACACGAAAACATAACCACATTAGGCAGGGGCGGCTCCGACACAACCGCAGTTGCAATCGCCGCCGCCGTCGGTGCCCGCCAATGCGAAATATATACCGACGTTGATGGAATCTATACGACGGACCCGAGAATATTCAAAAAGGCCGCAAAAATGAAGCACATCAGCTATGACGAAATGCTGGAGTTGGCGAGTCTTGGTGCCGGCGTTATGCACACCAGAGCCGTAGAGTTTGGTAAAAAGTATGACGTAAAAATCCACGTTAGAAGCAGCAGCCGGCAGACACAGGGCACAATAATTACTCATGAGGTACCGCAAATGGAAAACGTAGTGGTAACAGGGGCGACAGTACAAAAAAATATGGCTAAGATAAGTCTTGTCGGCGTCGACAATAAGCCCGGAAACGCAGCAAGAGTATTTGCTCATCTCGCACAGGCTAAGGTGGTTGTAAACGACATAATGCAGACCGAAATTAGTCGCGAAAAGGCAAACCTGTCCTTTACGGTCGGAAGCGCCGATTTGCCCGCCGCCAACGAAGCAGTGGGGCAAATCAAGGACTCCCTCAATTGCCAAAGCCTTTTTATTCGCGATGATATCGCCGAGGTGTCTGTAGTCGGGGTAGGAATGCGAACCCATTACGGCGTCGCAGATAAAATGTTCACCGCCCTGGCCAAAGCCCAGATAAATATCGACTCAATTACCACCAGCGAAATCCGTATCAGTTGTGTCGTAGACAAGAGCCAGGCCGACAAGGCCCTTCAGGCCGTCTCTGTCGCATTCGAGCTGGATAAGCCGCCTGAGACACGAAACGAGTAACTATCCACATCCTTTTGGCGAAAATCCACTCATTGGTGGCAAAAACGAAAAGGGAAACCGGATGATTGATACCGCTGGCTCTTAAGAATAATAAAACTGGAATCGCCCTGGAGTGGCCACACAAAAGAAATTTCATTATGCCATGAGCAGGTCTCGACGCAACGGCATACTCCTTTTCTGCCTGCTCCTGGCGACAGTCCTTATCTGGCTTGACCACAGTCCCATCAGACGCCGCTGGCAGCCGCTGCCGAAATCCCCGGAACAATTAGAGGCCAGGGATTTCGACAAGTATCACGAAAAGACATTCACGGTCACAAATGTAGTTGACGGTGACACCATCGATATAGATGTCCACGACAGTCAACATCGTCGGACAAGAATAAGGCTCTGGGGAATCGATACACCGGAAACCAAAAGTCCCAAATACGGCGTTATGTACTTCGGACCCCAGGCTGCTGAGTTCACCAAGAAACTCGCCCTTGCAAAACAGGTTACCATTTACCTTGATGAGCAAAACCACACCAGGGGAAAGTATGGACGCCTGTTGGCCTATGTGCAGTTACCTGACAGAAGATTCTTGAATGAGCTGCTGGTAACCGAAGGTTTCGCCTACGCAGACCTGCGATTCCGGCATAGCTTGTACCATAAGTACAGCCAACTGGAAGCAGGTGCCCGCAGCAGCCAAAAAGGATTATGGCGAAAAGTCACCCGCGACCAGTTGCCCGAATGGCTCCAGAGGGAAAAGCCGAACCTGCTGCTTGACAAATGACCGCCGCACCTTGGGCCGACCATAGCTGCAACCGAGAATATCGCCTCGAAAGTCCGAAAGGGGTTTTTATGAAGAACCGAATGTTTGAATCAACAATGCTGACTTTGCTGCTCTTTTCTCTGGCCGTGTCGACTGACGGTTATGCCGGTAATAGTATTACACAAGCGCTTATTCCTCAACCAGTGAATCTGCAGGCGACGGGCCGCGACTTTCTCTTGACAGCTCAGACCGCAATAGTGCTCTGCGACAACGGGCAAAGCAGCGAAAATTCTCCCGCTTCTTCGTTTAACAAATTTCTCAAACAAACCTATGACCTGCATCTGAGAACGTACACGGCCGACCAGGCAAAAAACCGCCCCGCAACTAAAATCCTCGTCGGAAATGCCTCAAGGAACTCTCTCTTAAGAAAAGCCTTGAAAGCAAACAGATTCAAAACAAGTTCCAGAATTTCAGACCAGGGTTATCAATTGTGGGTTACCGATGACCAAATCTTCCTCCACGCCAACACGCAAACAGGACTGTTCTACGGATTTCAGACCCTCAAACAACTGCTCTTTGAGTCGGGAAAAGGACCCGCTGTCAAAGGCGTAACCATTACCGATTATCCTCGTTATCGACTTCGAGGCTTTCAGTTTGACGCCGCTCGCTCGCCTCACTCCATTGCTTTGATGAAACGCATCGTCAGAATTTGCAGCGCCTTCAAGCTGAACTTCGTTATGTTCCGCGAAGGGGACGACGAGTTTAACGCCGTCAGATATAAAACGAACAAGCTGGGTTCGTTGAACCCCCGGGCCATTCCAATCGACCAAATGGCCGAGTTTATTCAATACGCAGCAAAGTACCACGTTAAGGTCATTCCTGAAATCGAATCCCTCGGACACTCCGGTGCCAAGGCGTTTCTTTACCCGGAACTTGTCTACGGCGGAAGAAAAACCAGGTACGATGGCATCGGTTATCATCTCCGGAAAAGGAGGCTTATCCTTGAAAACCCGCAAACGTACCGCCTTTTGCGGTCAATATACTCCGAGTGGGTTCCCATCATTACGAGCCCGTACATCCATCTCGGATGCGATGAAGCCGGACGCGGTACAGGTCAACACCTGGCAAAGCTGACCGGCATATTGAACGAACTTGCCAAAAAATCAGGCAAAACTGTCCGCCCAATAGTCTGGGCGGATGCTGCCGCAACTGCAGACGACTTGAAAACCCAGGTCATTCGTTGTCTCTGGGCATACGGCGAAACCGGTGGAAAACACATCGACCAAAACAACGACTTTCTCCGCGCAACGGGCCAGAATGTAATCGCGCTGCTAAAGCCCGGGTGTAGAGAACAAGTTATTATGGCAGGCGGCTCCGACTCCTATCACACGCCTCTGGCCAAGTGCAAGTATGAAAATGCCCTTGCAAACATTCACTCCTGGTGCCAATTCGGAAAGGACAGACCGAACTTCATCGGAATCCTGGCAGTACAGTGGAGCGGCAATCAACAGGACCTCTGGCTGCCTGATAACCTGACCGTCGCCGAATACGGCTGGACGCCCGACAAACCCCACTTCGACTATGCCGGTCTTATGGCACGGATTAAAGTGGCCCTTTCCAAAATCAAGGATTACACTAATCCCAAAATCTCTGAAGTCGACAGGCCGGCTTGGGATGGAATCTGGCTCGATAAGAACAATAACTGGCTCCAGGATATAATGGGACTGGCTATCCCAATTGAGGATGAACAACTTCCCGCTGCAAAAAGTTTGTGGCGCTCGGAGAAGTAACATAATGCCCAGAACAAAAATAATTGCCACATTAGGCCCCGCCAGCGGCAATTATACCACGCTGCGAAAAATGTTCACCGCCGGACTGGACGTCGTCAGGCTCAACTTCTCACACGGCTCACACAACCAGCACCTTGACTACATCGAACTTG
Source organism: Phycisphaerae bacterium (assembly GCA_030608075.1). Lineage (GTDB taxonomy): Bacteria > Planctomycetota > Phycisphaerae > Sedimentisphaerales > Anaerobacaceae > JAUWIU01. The sequence continues at coordinate 2,147 of JAUWIU010000007.1, read as the reverse complement.
TTCGCACCATAAACACAAAATACACTCGTCACATTAGAATAATGCAGGACCTGGAAGGTTGTCGAGTCAGAGTCGGACGTTTCAAAGGACCCAAAACCAGGCTGTTGAAGAACCGAACGGTGGTCTGGCTGACAAACGACCCACAAAACCACGGGCCTAAAACCATCCCATTTGATTACCAGGGCAGCCTCGACCCCATAAAACCAAAACACCTCATATATATCGATGACGGCACGCTCGTCCTGCGGGTCCTCACCTGCTCGACTAACAGTATAAAAACGCGGGTCCTGGAAGGAGGCATCCTCAAAGAGCGAAAAGGAATCAATCTTCCTGACAGCGACCTCGCATTCAACGCAATGACTGATAAAGACAAAAGAGATATCGAGTTCGGTCTTGAACACAAAGTTGACTATGTCGCTCTTTCATTCGTCCGCACCGCTGATGACATCACTCAGGCAGCCGAACTGATAAAGCCGAAGCTGCCTAAATGCCGCGTGGTGGCAAAAATAGAGAATAAACAGGCCATAGAAAATATAGACGAAATAATCCGCGCCGCCGATGGTATAATGATAGCCCGTGGCGATATGGGCGTCGCTGTCCCTGTCTATCAGGTACCCATAATCCAGAAGCGTATAATAAAGAAATGCAATGCCGCCGGTAAATTCGTAATCACCGCAACCCAGATGCTTGAGCATATGACCGTACAGAGCAGACCCACCCGTGCCGAGGTCGCCGACGTCGCAAACGCAATTATCGACGGCACTGATTTTGTGATGCTTTCAGCAGAAACTGCTGTCGGCCGTTTCCCATACGAGTCCGTCCGAATGATGAACGAAATCATAAAGTTTACTGAAAAATCAATCCCACACCTGCTTTAGAACCCCACCACGCCCCACCCACCCTCGCATCCACGACGCAAATTCATTTGCGGCTCCCGCTCTTGCTTTTTCCAGTTAATCCTTTTTCCTTTTCCTTTGCTCCATGACTTTTCTATACTTCCGTATCCCTGGACATGATGATAAGCGGCCGTCGACCGGCCGTCCCTGTTCCTCCAACCATTTTATCATCAATAAATCGTCATCAGCGTCTCTTGACCACCTGGAATTCGGGAAATCCCTTTTGATAGATCTGAGCATTTCGATGGCCTCTTTCTTTTCCCCCATCTCTACTGTGAGATGAGCGAGTGAAATACGCAGCATTGGCTCGATTTTTTCTCCCGGGCGCCCGAAGAATCGCATACCAAAGGCAACAGAAAGGTCATTTGCGTCGTTATCGATCTCTCGGGCTGTCGGTAAGAGGTCTTGTATGCCCTGTTTCATCTGCATGAACAAATCTACAACATTAGGCTCGGCTTCCTCAACAGTTGGGACATTAGGATCGAGTTCCTCCTCCACTAGATTCAGAAGTCTTATAAAGAAATTCTCAGCAAATTTAGCTTCTCTCGTACCCGGATAATTCCGCGCAACTTCTTCGAGGCACTGGCGACTCTCAAGTGCCTCCTCTCCACCGCGGGTCATGAGAGTCACGCCTATCATGAATTTCGCGAGCAATGCTGCCCTGGTGTCCCTATGCTGCTTCGCAAAATCGTGTAAGTCCAGCAGCTCTTGCTCCTTTATCAAATCAAGATCTACCTCCTTGCCTCTATTCATTTCCCGCCGGCAATCTTGTCTCTTTTGAAGATGATGTAATCGTTTTGCAACTAAGAGCTTGTTGGCTTTCTGATCATGCTTTAGCTTGCTGCTCGGCGCTATCGAAACGTTTCGAATTCGCTTGGGTTTGCGTTCGGGACGGCGAGCGGCCGATTTCGCCCCTTGTACCGCAATGCTGCCCAAAGCTGCCACCAGCGTGACCACTGATATTACTGTTCTCAGCATAATCGTGCTTTCCATCCGCATCCGCCGCAAACCGCAGCCTACGGCTGCTAAACCCGCACTTTTTGTAACGTTGGGTAAATACCTTGACTATAAGGACGTTCGGCGCAGCTCGGTCGAGGTCATTGCCGCCCTGACCTCACGGTCCGCTCCTAAGAAACTAAAAAATCGGGCCAGATGCAAAATTGTCCGTAACTCGTTTAGAGAAAAGATGTTGCCTTGATGTTGCTAAAAAATCAGTTTCTTTTGCATGCCTCCTGAGAATCAGGTGAGGTG
>JAUWIU010000044.1 GCA_030608075.1 Phycisphaerae bacterium | reverse complement strand
CAGTCCAGGGGAAATATTTTTTGTGTACCAAAAAATATTTCACAAGAACACAATATAACCCGTTCAATAACAAAGAGTTAAGGAGTATTAACCTAAACAGATACCCACAAATTATTCCGAAGAGGCATCAAAAAGTCTTTTTATATTATCATCAAGGATTCGTTTGTGATAAGATAAAACTTCGTTCCAAGTTTTGCCTTTATAAAAACTGTCATTAGCTTCTTTGTATTCTTCGTAAGTTTTATTGTGGGACTTCATTTCTTTAAATTCTTCATAACTTACAGGAAACTGTGACTTAACAAAGATTCCTTCTCTGTATAAACATTCTTTGTGGCCATATTGTTTTTGAAATTCTTCATATTCTCGGAGTAGATGGTTCAAAAATGCATGCTTATCCTCATTTGGGGCATCCCATGAGTTCCACCCGTACTTTTCGAGGGGTACGTGTAACTGTCTAATACTGTTATACCATTCTATAGGGTTATTTGTTACGTCATGAAATATCAAAGTTTCCAGGTTACCTTCTATTTTATATGTAAACCACCACATTTCTTTCTTGAACACACTCAACCCGGCACTTCTATGCCATCTGTTATACGGAAGTATTCCGGCACAGTGGGTTTGGGGATCATAAATGACATAGATGTCCAGAAACAAATCGGTCTTAAGAAACGGAGCATGAAAATGAGAAGTTCTGGGGATTTCAAAAAAGCCCTTTTCGTCCGTTCTTACAATAGTACCAGGCCGGTAATATGAATCACTATCTACCACTTTGTATGTCGAGCCTTCATAGCCATAGATGACAAAAACTCCGGCAATCCCCTTGTCGTTTTCATCTACTACCTTTCCTTTGACTCTTGGAACCGCACAACCACTTACCCAAATGATTAGTACAATAATTAAACTTGCAAGTAGGATTGAAATTTTGCCTTTGTTTTTCATAATAACCTTATAAAGCAGCATCATATTTCTATCTCGTTCTTAAAAAAGCTAACTAAACCTTTATACTCTTTACGTTATACTGCTCTCGATTGAAAAATTCCAGATTTTTTAATCAGAAAGCACCTTGTGTCCGATAAATAGTATATATGAAGGATTATACGTTATCAAAAGAAAAAATAGCTGAACTGGAAAAATTTCATCGTTCCTTGCGTGATAAACGTCAGGCCGACCGCGTCAAAACCGTCATTGCTTTATCTAAGGGATGGTCGGCGGCTCAGGTAGCCGAGATTCTTCTTTTTGATGAGAAGACGTCCAGACACTATTTCGAGCGTTATCAGAAAGGCGGTCTCCAGGCATTGCTGGATGATAACTATTCCGGAGCAGAGCTAAAACTCAACGAGCGTCAAATGAGCGAACTTGAAAGTTATCTTGAAGAACATATTCTGCCAGACGCTAAATCGGTTATCACCTATATTCATAAACAGTATAGGATACGCTACTCTGTCACCGGCGTCACCGCTCGGCTGCATCGCCTTGGGTTTTCTTACAAGAAGCCGACGCATGTTCCCGGCAAACAGGACCCTGCCCAACAACAGGCGTTTCTCAAAGAATATGAGCAGCTCAAAGCAAAAAAAGGTAAAAATGACCCGATATATTTCGCCGATGCTACCCATCTGCAGCACAGCAGCAGGATGCACGGCATTGTCAGGATATTTTTATTTTTGTTCCGGGTTCGGTCTGTAATTTATCGTTGGCACTTGCGTTTTTCAGGCTGACCTCCAACGTATTGCTCGAGCCCTCGATAAGAAATAATTCGCCGGCTTCGGCTGCGCGATAGGTCGGATAGAACTTCATCTGATATGTTTTGCCTGCTATCTGAACGCAGTACGTATCCTTATCGAGCTTCGGCAGATTGGTTATGATATTCCCGAACCTGTCGACCCGTGCAACGATTCCCTCACGGCCATTTCGATAAAGCTGGAGCTTTTTTAGCTCGCTTATTTTTTCGCCGAGCCGGTCAAATCGGCCCAGATTGATATTAGCCGCTGCCTTTGCAAAGACGTCTCTGCCGTGAAATGTTCTGCTTGCATCGGCTGGAATGGGAATCTGCCTGATGTCAATCGGCCTTTCCCGCTTAAGCGTTTCCCACAGCAGGCCGTTATCGGCAGCGACAAAGAAATAGTCGGCTGTTTTTACCGCCAGTGCCTTTCTTTCGGTGTCGACAACGCAGCAGAACGCTGCGCCTTTGGGGAAGTACTTGTAATTGTTTTTGAGAATCCAGGAGGCCTCAATGACATTCTGAGGGCGGATGTCGTGACAGAGGTCAACGATTTTTGCATCAGGGTCGATGCTGCAAATGACAGCCTTCATTACACCGACATATTCGCTTTGGCCGAAGTCCGTCAGCAAAACAATCATAGTGAGACTCCCTATGATTTTTCTCGATTGACTTTCGCCGGAAATTTGGATTTTAGCACATTTGGCCGAGCCAGGAAAGATGTTTTTGTAACAGAGGGTCGGCTTTGGGAGAAAAGGAAAAAGCAAATTGCAAGATACAAAACCTGTCCCAATCGCAGTCGAAGGGTCTAATATCGAAGTGCCAAGAGAGCACCAAAACATTCTACCGCTGAGAGCGCAGAGCACACGGCGAGAAAAAAATAAGCGTGGAAAACGCAGAATTTAGAACTATCGCTCACTGCACCCATTCCATTGTCAGCTCGCAAGTTAGTTCTGTAATAAATCAGCAGTAGTGTTTATACGTTTGAGCGTTACATCTTTGGGCTCTTTCCAGGATTGGAACAATTGGCCTTGCAGAACTCCTTTGGTCTCTTTCAGCACATATTTAAGCCTATATTCAGAATCATGACCATTGATATATGATGTGAGTTTAAACTTTATCCGTATCTGGTTTTTGTCAACGGAACATTCCGTAAAAACAGGCTCATACGAATAGAATTGCTTCAAAAATGTGAATGCAAGCCTGCCTTTGTCGTCCCGAAAGCCTCGAAGGACATGACTTTCTTTTTTGCCAAGAATATCAATTGCATGAGACCAGGTGCCTTCGAAGGCTTCGGTTCTCTGATAATCATAGTATTTTTTTAAGGTAACATTCTCCGGTTTTTTCCATGATTGGAGCAAATGTCCTTTGAGAATTCCGTTTTGCCTGGTTAGTTTAAACTTAAGCGTGCGTTTTGAGTCCGAACCATCCTGATACGCAATTAGCTTAAATTGTATCTGTATGCGGTTCTTTTTGATTGAACAGCGGGAGAACACGGGTTCGTAGGGATAGAACTGTTTTACAAATTTGAAGATTAATCTACCTTCCTTGTCCCGAAACCCCCTAATAATAAAAGCCTGTTTTGCCCCACTTATTGTATAGGACCAACTGCCCTGTAATTCTTGGGTAGTTACATACCTTTTTATCTTCTTGTCGGAGCCAATATGCATCTGCCGGCAACCAGTGCCAACCAGCAAACAGATGGCGAAAAGCGATATGAGCAGGTATCGCACCGAGTTATCCTCTTTACTCGAAACCTAACGCCCAGCTTGTGAAATTGAAGACGGTCCCGTACTTTCCGAATTTCACCCTTGCTTATTGAGCTAACGGTCTGCAAAAACTCAGCAGTAAACATATCAAGGATTGCTGCGCTAAACAAGTAATTATTTCGATAATTCGACTTTTTGGGCGAATCGGAGTGCGGAGTGGGTACTCACGGCAGGTGAGACCATATAGTTGGGATGCTGAGAATTTTTGCGGCTTTGATGAGAGAACACTTATCGGTCAATTATCCAGCGGGCTGGTTTCGACTACGATGGTCAGGTATATGTCTTGCTGAGGGCCGACGGGGCCGGCTGGCTTTTCAACAGTTTCTTCGGGGCCTACCAATCGCGGTTTCGGCGGCTTTATCGTGAGGGCCTGGTCCGGCGGCTCACTGGCGGCAAAGACCTCTTTGCCGGGCAAAAACCGGTCGATGCTATTCAGGACGGCGAAATCTTCGGCCAGTTTGATGCGCTTTTCGAGGCTGTTCTGAGCGGCAATTTCAGCGACCTGCTCAATGGTGACGGCGTCAACGGCAATCGGGCGGCCGAACCTGTCGGTCTGGACGAATAATGTAGCCGACTGGAGTCTGGGCCAGAGGTCTTCGAGGTCGAGCAGCAGGGAATTGAAGCCTTGCCTGGTGCAAGCGACGTTATAGAGGCCCTTTTTGCCCCTGCTGGTGCCGGGGGTCTTGCCGACAAGGCCATTGGCCTCTAAAGCTGCGCTAACGACGGCGCTTGCGGCGATGAAGTTGTCTGTCTTTAGTTGCAGTGTTGCATTAAATTGCGGCAAGGTCAGGGCCGGAGCGGCTTTTTCGAGGACTCTTTTTGCGATAATGGTTCTGCCCTCACCAGGAGGCAGAGGTGCGGCAGGTTTTCCGGGTGCAAGGATGGTATAAACCACACCTGCCAGGACGGCTACCAGTGCAATCATAGCGGCGGCGGACACGACTTTGCGGAAGAACAGATGGCCTGGGGCGGCCTGGAAATCGGGTTCAACGGGCTGGGCCGGGCTCAGGGGACTTTTCTTAAGCGCAGCCTTTACACGCTCGACCATATCAGAGGGGGCGTCGGCATGGGGCAGGGAGGCAACGATGGCTTTACAGCTCCGTAGTTTTTTCAGGCGGTGCGCGATTTCGGGGTCGTGGGAGAAAAGTCTCTGGAGTTCGGTGCGCTGTCTTTCGGTCAATTGACCGTCAATAAAGCCATTGAGCAATTCATCCGTATTTGGGTTTTCTTTCATTTGACCATAGTCTCCAAAACATCTCTCAGTTTGCATCTTGCCCTGCTGAGCCTGCTCTTTAGGGTTCCCAGCTCAATATCGAGGACATCTGCAATTTGAGCGTAATTCATACTCTCGATATCCCGCAAAACAACCACCGCCCTTTGGTCGTCATCCAATTTCATCAGTGCCTTGACGGCCAGTCGACAAAGCTCTTTGTTCTGTGCGACCAGGGCAGGGTCGGGCGAACGGCCGTTGGTCAGAAACTGCTTCAGAAGCGTCGTTGCCTGCCAATCGTGGTGGTTTTTCTCGGCGTCCAGCGACCTGATGCCAAGCCTGGCATTTCTGCGGCAGTAGTTCAAAGTCAGATTGACCGCTATTCTGAATACCCAGGTGTAAAAGCTGCTTCTGCCACGAAACTTGTCTATATTCTCTATTACTTTGACAAACGTATCCTGCGTAAGTTCCGCGGCATCGTGGGGATTTGCACATATTTTTAATATGGCGTTATACACTCGGTTCTGATACCTGAGTATGAGCCTTTCCATTGCATCGGAATCGCCGCTTTTGCACTGTTCAACCAGGGCAGCGTCGTCGATAGTAATATTCGTCTGCGACCGCACAAGCTTTCTCCTTCGGTTAGACTGCAGCCCTGCCCAAAAGTTCCCATCAAAACAGGCACAAAATAAAACCCAACTAAAAGGATATGATGCCAGATTGACACCGTGCGGTCAATGTAATTCACGTGGGCGGGGCAATTTAGATTTTTTGGATTTGCGAATCGTGTTTTGACGAACAGGTTACGTCCGAAAAAAAGAAGGGGCCGGTATCGAAGTAATCGATACAGGCCCGTGAGTAAACGGAAACACAAAAACCAGGTTTACGGCCAGAGTATCTCGAGGAGCCAGTTGTCAGCCATTTCAGCGAGGTCTTTGAAGTCGATTAGCTGGTCCTGGTCGTAGAGATTGGCTGGTGACTTCAAGGGCACGTAGAGGTTGCTGTCATTAGCGGCAGCACCAACTACCTCGGCCTGAGTGAGTGCATAGTCATAGATTCTGAAGTCACCGAGCAGGCCTGTGTAGTCATCGTGCCAGCTGTCGGTTGCCATAGCGATACGGGCCAGCTTAACGGGCCCAGCTATCAGTGCGGTGCTGATGTCCTCGGCTACGAGCCCGCCGTTTAGATAAATCTTCAGTGAGTTTTGGCTTACATCTTTTACGAATGCATAGTGGTTCCATCCGCCCGACCAGTCCTCTTCGTGGGGGTCGTATGCTGCTTCTTCGATAGGGTCCCAGAACTCCAGGTCTTCGTCGGGCCAACCGGTTTCAATGCCAAGTATTCCCTCAAACGTTGCTTCTGGACCGCCGTGCATGCTGAAGAGCTGATTGTGCTCCTCCGGCATCGTAGAGGGGTCGTCCCAGTTTACCCAGACGCAGATGGTTATCTGGTCAGTAAGACCGTCGAAAGTTTCGTTGGGTACCTGGACGCAGTAACTCTTTGTTCTCGGCTCGAACCTGATGCAGCCGTCATACCTTCCTTCGGTTTCCCAGAAGGCGTCCGTTGGAGCGTTGTTGTCCTGGACCCTGGCAATACCATCATAGTTGTTGCCGGAAGAATCGACTGCGGTGTTGCTGTCTGCGGCGTGGTCGAACTTGTACCAGAGTATGAGGTGATTGTTGTCGGGCGTGGTCCCGGGAACGGTATAGTCGCTGTCGAGCCAGTCGCGTCCGAGGATGTAATAGTCCTCAAAGTTTACGATGCAGTCGTCGTTGAAGTCGGCTTCAGGTCCAAACTCGGAACGGCACCTGGGTGGATAAAGTCTGATGTTGTCGAAGAAGACCGAGCCGGAAGCTCCGCTTGACTGGGCGGCATCCCTGTCACCGAATCCAATGGCGAATTTCGTGACTGCGGTGACATCGAGGCCGGCGTCGGTCAACTGCTGCAACTCGATATTCCAGTCTTTCCAGCTTGTTTTGAGTATGTCATTGGGGTCGCCGTCGTAAGGGATGACAGCGGAGCCGCCGCTGGAATCTTCCAGAGCCACATACATTGTTTCCAGGGTATTTGTGTCTTTGCCGGCAAAGAACAATACCAGCGCCTTTACTCCACCTAAGGTCAAATCCTGGGGCTGGGCAAGTATGTGCTCGGCTTCAGAGTAGACGAAGCCGAAACTGTTGAAATACTCAATCTCCATCGCCTGGTCGCTGTCATCATGGGCGGTCTCTACGGAGAGATAGACATAGGCGCCTTCGACTTCGGTCCAGACAGCAATCAATCCAGAGATTGTCAGATATGACTCAAAGTCATCGACAAGAGTATAGCTTGCCGTCTCGAAAGTCCAGACATTGCCTTTTATGGTCTGGCCGGCATATACCTCGTCAATCCGCCAGTAGTAGGTGTTGCCCAATAGGGTTTCAGGTGTGAAGCTGTTGGGGTCCCGTCGGCCCTTGTAGACGCTGGTACCAACGGGCAGAGAGTTATCGGCATTTGCGACATCGCGACGACTTGTTCCGAAGTAGACATCGTGGCCAATTACGTCCGGCCCTGGTGACCAGGTAAGTTCAACACCCGGCGCGACATCTTCGGCGTCGTCTTCAGGGTTGGGGTCGAAGGCTTTTCCTATGGTTGTGAAGCTCCAGATGTCGCCTTTCCAGGGGCTGCCGCCGTCAGCTTCATTGACTTCGTCTATGCGCCAGTAGTAGGTCTGGTCCAGCTCAAGGTTACCCGGTGGGTCGTAGCTGTTGGCATCATAGAGTTGATTACCTTTGTAAACGCTTGTACCAACGGGCAGTGAATTATCAGCATCATTTACATCGTCGAAATCAGTGCCGAAGTACACGTCGTGTGTTACTGCGTTTTGTCCGGGTCTCCAATCCAGGATTGCATCGAGCGGGACATGTTCGGCACCATTTTCGGGATGCGCCCTTGTTGCCTTGTTTATCACGGTAGCAAAGCCATTTAACTGGAAGCCATTTAAGTATATCCTCCACTTGTGGCCCTCCTCGAGCGCGGTATAGGTAATGACGACGTCGCCGGCGCCATCTGAGATAAACTCGACCCTCGAGATGCCAATATCTGCGAACTGAACTTCTTCGCTGAGAATGGTCTGAGATGTGTTGGGGTCACCGACAGGTTTGCCCACAATACCTGCTCCGCTGACTGTGGCCTCAATTCTGGGCAACTTCTCCGACACGTCCGGCGCATTGTGGTAGCTGACCACTATGTACTCGGCTGTGGGCAGATTACTGAGGGTCATTATGACTTTGCAGTCGTTTGCGTCGGTGCTGTTGTCGGCACTTAAATAATCCTGTGCCATAACGTCGCCGGTGTACTCGGCCTCGGCACGGTAGGCGTTGTCCGAGGTGTTACCCACGGTGAGCGTAACATCGATGCCGGTTCCGCCGATATCTGTTACGGTGCAGGGGTCAACCGCTCCGGTGCCATTGGAGCCGTCAAATGCGAACCAGCCTTCTTTTAGCGCCAAGCCTGCTTCCTGGCCAAAGATACCGATGTCGACATTCACCTCAAAATCGGCTTCGCAGAGGTCGCCGATTCCATCACCGTCTGTGTCGGCCTGGTCGAGGTTTGCGTTTTCGGGGCAGTTGTCACAGATGTTGCCGAGAGTGTCGCTGTCGGCATCTTCCTGGCCTGGGTTGGCATCATCCGGGCAGTTGTCGACGTCGTTTGCAACATCGTCGCCGTCTCTGTCATCGTCGCAGGCATCACCAAGGCCGTCGCCGTCTATATCGGCCTGGTCGAAGTTTGGTGTGTCCGGGCAGTTGTCAACATCGTTCTGGATGCCATCTGAGTCCCTGTCCTCACCAACACCGATGGCTCGTGCTTCGGTGTATCCTTGTCCTGTATCCGGAATGACAATGACTCCGGTGTATCCAGCCGCTGTATCCGGCACCATGGCATTGTTTTCTATCCACTTCTGTGGGTCGTAGTAGTCGTTCACTGTGCCGCCGTCTGTGATACTTCCGAGTCGCATTACGCCGGCACCGACGGTTATCAATGTTCCACGCTCCCATCGGTGTTCGCAGCTGTCGGCATAGAGTATTCCGCCGTTTAGTATTATCTCGACATCCTGCGTTCCGGAGCTATCGGGGACTTTGAACGCTCCATTGATGTTCATCTCGCCGCCGTTCATAGTGATTTTGCCCTTGGTGTCCAAATCTACCCTGTTGTTGATTGTGAGGAGACCACCTTCTTCGACAATGACCTGCCTGCTGTCAGTAATTCCTGACCTGGCGCCAACGGTCAGGTCTCCGCCGTCAAGTATGCGGAGAGTGTCGCTGGCAAGGAAATTGCCGGTTGCAAAGTTACTCCAGGTCTGCGTGTCGTTTACATCTATGACCTTTGCCGATGCGCTGCCTGCCAGGGCGAAAGCTGAGACAAAACAAACAAAAAAGATTAGTTTCTTAGCCATCATACTACCTCCTTAAAAAGAGTTGATAAAAAAGCCGTAAATTCCTTCGATAAACAGATATATTTTTTGGCCTGCCGTCCTCAAACAAGAGCATGTGTTTGAGTGCGTCTGAGACAATTTCTTATGAGTTTTCATTGCCTCAAATACAGAACATTCAGCAGGGTTGAGTTTTCTTGCCTCCTTTCTCTCCAAAGACCCTGTCAAAAAAATTAGCTTTTATCTTTCAATCCACTTTTCTACTTTTCAATCCCGATTCGTCGGGAGCCTTAACCAAACCTCTTAATTTCTCTGCGTTCACCAGGTTTTGTTTTTGAAAGGCGCATACACACTTGTTTGAGAAAGGGCATGTAGCGGCAATGGCTTCTTCAGGTTTGTCTGGTCATCTTTTCTCACCCGTTTTCTCGATTTCCTCGACCAAGTCCCGCGCACCACAAAACGTGAGCCGCAGCAACCAAAAACCTTCATTATTACTATAAGAAATTATATGCTCTTGGCGCGTAAATGTCAAGGGTGAATTCTAAAACTTTGCATTTCGGGAGATTTTCTTGTAGTTAGCCTGATGCGGGGTTTGTCGCCGGGTTGCGGATTACTACGTAAGTCTTTATATTACAGACAGATGCACCCATTACAACAAACGAGCAATTTTTGGGCCAGGCAGTTTTACAGTGGTTTTGTGAGCCGCTGGAGCAGGGATATTACCAGCGATACGAAAACGCCCGGGGCCGATACCGAAGTAATCGATACCGGCCCCTGAGTAAATGCAAACTACCAATCCGGATTTATGGCCATAGCTGTTCTATAAGCCAGTTATCGACCATGACAGCGAGGTCCTGGAAGTTAATCTCGTCGTCGTCGTTGAGATTGGCATCGGACCTCAACGGGACGAAGAGGCTGTTTCCCTCAACGGCAGTACCCACAATCTCGCCTTGAGACAGGGCATAGTCGTAGACTCTCAAGTCGTCTATCCGGCCGATGAAATCATTGCTGTGGGTAATCTGGGAACCGACCTTGAAGTCTGCGCCGACGAGGTGAGCTGCGAGAGGCTCGCCGGCGACTTCTTCGGCGACGAGTCGTCCGTTGCAGTAGATTCTCAAGACGTCATCATTTGGGTCACCGAGGTCCATGGCGTCTTTGACAAAGGCATAGTGATTCCAGAGGTCGAGCCATTCGGCGGTTTCGACGTCACCCCAGACGAGGCTGTCACCGACTTTCCAATAGACGTCGCCGTTATCATCGGGGACATCGATTCTCAGGAACATGTCGTTCTCGGTACCAATTTCGAGGATGGTGTTATCGCGACCTACGGTTCCGATGCCGCCGCTGACCCACGCGGAGATAGTCAACGAGGTTTCTGTTCCGGTAAATATGTCGTTGGGAGCAATAACGGCGGTGTCATCATCAAAGACAAGACAACCATCCTTGTAGCCGTTGGGGTCCCACACTCCGGGCGGGGGGTCCAGGATACCGAGATGGCCGTTTCCGGAAGAATCCGGCGCGTTGCCGTCGGCGCTGACGTCGAATGTGTACCAGAGCATGAGGCGATTGTTATTGGGGGCTACACCCTCGAGGGTGTAGCTGGATTCGAGCCAGTCGTTGGCCATTGCATCAAAGTCTTCGAAGTCCACGGTACAATCGCCGTTCATGTCGCCGGTGGGCGCGTAGTCAGAGAGGCACCTTGGTGGGTAGAGTCGGATGTCATCGACGTAGAGGAAGCCTTTGCCGCCATCGGCGCTTCCATTTCTGTCGCCAACGCCAATGAAGACCTTTTTGACGGCGGTCAAATCGACACCGGCATCGGCGAAAATGCCAAGGTCAACGGCCCACTGCTGCCAATCGGTGTTGAGAACGCTGTTCGGGTCGTCGTGGTTGACGGTTGCAGAGTTTCCGGTGTCATCTTCGAGAATCAGATAGAGCTGGTCAGGTTCATTGCCTGTGATGCCGGCGAAGGACAGTTCAAGCGACTTGATGCCGACGGCGGTCCAATCCTGGGGGTCATCAAAGGTACGTGCTGCGTCGGCATAGGTGAAGCCCAGGAGATTCCAGTATTCGACCTCCATGGATTGTTGGCCTCCGTGGGCCCTGCCTGGGGGCTCGACAGAGAGGTTGACGTATCCACCTTCTGCACTTCCGAAGCCTTGCCAGACGGCCTCCAAATCAGTACTTGACTCGTAAGATTCAAAATCCTCCACGAGCAGGTAGTCGGCGACGGTAAATGACCAGACGTCCCCTCTGATGGTTTTTTCGGCACTGACCTCGTCAATTCGCCAATAGTAGGTCGCGCCAAAGTCAAGCAGTCCCGGCTCATAGCTGTTTGCGTCGATGGGCTGATTGCCTTTGTAAGCGCTGGTGCCAACGGGCAGGGAATTATCTGCGTCGTTGACGTCATCGAAGCCTGAGCTGAAATAGACATCGTGTGAGGATGCCTGCAGACCCGTGGCCCATGTGAGGACGGCGCCCATGATGGGGACGTTCTCGCCGCCATCTTCGGGGTCGGGGTTGTAGGCCTTTCCGCCGACGGTAAAGCTCCAGACGGCGCCCTTCCACGGGCTGTCAGCGTTGGCGTCATTTACTTCATCGATTCTCCAGTAGTAAGTCAGGCCTAACTCGAGGTCGCCAGGGGGAGAGTAGCTATTTGCGTCGAGGGGCTGATTGCCCTTGAATTCGGGCGAAGCGTCAGCGGCCTGGTTGACATCGTCAAAGCTGTTTCCGAAATACACATTATGGGAAGCGGCAGCTATGCCGGGCGCCCAATTGAGGACAACATCTGTGGGGACATTTCGGGCGCCATCGGTGGGACGTGGTCTGCGAGCGGTTTCGGAGGCAGCTATCAAGAATTCGCTGGGGTCCAGAGCCACATCACTAAGCCTGAAATCGTCAATATATCCGTCCCAATATTGATAGGAAGTTCCGGAGCTGCGCATATAGCCGCCGACGGCAAAGCCGGAAGCCGGTATTGCGTTCTGCGTAGGGTCGGGATTACCTTCGATGCCGGCGACCTCCTCGCCATCGATGTAGAGCTTCAGCCTTTTGCCATTACCGTCGGGAATGGAACTCCATACCGCAGCGACGTGATGCCACTGGTCATACAATCCCGTAAAGTCGGCAGTAATTTGGGTGAAGTTCTCGTTCCATTTACCCGGGCCCCATTTGCGGTCGACGCAGAGCATATCTGCAGAGAGGTACATTTTGAACATGATTTCTTCCGAGAAGACGCATCGGTAACCAGTGCCGGTGGAGTTTGCTTTGATAAGCGCCTCGACGGTTAGTCCTGCAGTATAGCTGCCGAGGTCGATATCCTGGGTGCCGGCAAGGAGTAGAAAAGTATCGCTGTTTCCCGTGGCGGTACCGTCCGTTGTGAACTTGGCGGAGGTAGAGCCGGGACTATCGGCTGCAGTATCGCCGTCATATTTTATGGTGGCACCGGGATTTGCACCTTCATGATGTGTGAAAGGCCCCCAGATTCCGGTATCATCGTTCATAGCCGGCAGGTCTTCGCCGACTGTTCCCTCGAAGCCAAACTGCAAGATGGTATCCGGCAAAACCGGAGCGGCGATTGTCATCGCTAAAATGAGAGACATTAAACAGATTGCTTTCTTAACCATTTTTCGTGTCCTCCATTAAAAATTAGAAATAGTTGTGATTTATGACCATTCACCAAAAACATCTCGGCTATCATGGACAAGGCACAATAGCATCACAGCAACGCTCAAGACCAGTAATTCTTACGCATGCTTTGCCTCCTGCCAATAAGTTGATTGTTGTTTTCACCTGCTTATATTCGCCAAAAAGGCGCTTTTCACTGCAAATGGCATCATAGCAGTTTGTGTCCCATAAAGCAAGCTTTTTTTCCCCAAAGGACAAACTACTCGATTACCCGCTGATACGCCGTTGATACGCTATCGCAGATTTCAACATCAGCTATACACAATACGGCTCAAAGTGTCTGTACGAGACTAACCAGTACAGGCCCTGAATTAGCCGCTGCCGGACCCCAGTATCGAGCATCAAGTATCGAGCATCGAGCTACTCGCAAGGCACGATAAACGGAGGCCCCGCATTCACCAGAAGGTTAACCAGAGCATCAAGGTCCTGCAGGTCTACCTGCAGCATCGGCTCAACCATGTCTCCGCAGTGCCCGAATTCAACAGGCACAATAAACGGAGGTCCCGCAGCAACTAACATATTGACCATTGCATCCAGGTCCTGCAGGTCTACCTGGCCAAAAGGCGCCGCCAGGTCGCCAGGACACGGGCAGCCGTCGCAAGCGTCGCCCAGGCCGTCGCCGTCACTGTCGGCCTGGTCGGGATTCGGCATACCGGGGCAGTTGTCGATATCGTTCGTAATGCCGTCACCGTCGGTATCCACAGGCATAACACCAACAGCATTGATCTCAAAGGCATTCAGAATACCCTTGTGGCCCTCACGGCCAGACCTTGCAGGGTCAGGATAATCGTCGCTCAACCCGCCATAAATCACCAGAACGTCCATACCGTTGGTCAGGAAACTAATCGTTGACGTCGAAACTTCATCGTCGGAAGTAACGCTGGTAACATCGACGTCGTAAGCGCCTTCGAGCATCTCAACGCCCATACCAGTGCCGGGAGTGAAGTTCCACGACCCATATTCCGGCAGCCCGCTCACAGGAAGCGACATAGCCGTAATCTCTCCTATATTCGGCATAGTGGAGATTCTGGTAAGGCAATTGCGGCCAGACTGGCTGGGCGGCTCCCAGTGGTTGTGGTAGCTGACCAACTGATACTCTCCACCAGGCAAGCCGTTAATCCGCATCAGAATATCGCCGGTCATCTCACCACCCCAGTCGACGTTATGCAGGAAGCCGTTGGCGATGGGTTCACCGTCAGGACTGCCACTCGGTGGGCAATCGCCGGCCAGACCGCACCGGCACATACCGTGAGTGTGATAACCGCAGTTGCCTACACCGCCGCAGCCTAACGCCACGTGAACACCTGCGCCGTCAAGCCCGTCTGTCTCCGGCGGTGGGCCTTCGCCGTTTTCACCTTTCTCCCAGACAGCATCGTGCATATACATATCGTACCAACGCGGCGCGACATAGGGTACCCCACCTTCCTTGATGGTTCCAGGTATAGGGTCGGTGGTGCCGCCGTTCAAAGGATGCCCCAAGTCCACCTTCAGGCTGGTAGCCACCGATTGGCAAACATCGCCAACACCATCACCGTCGGTGTCAATCTGGTTCGGATTCATAACTGTCGGGCAGTTGTCCTGGCAGTAAATAAAACCGTCGTGGTCGTCATCGGTGTCAGGCACGCCGCATCCGCAAATGCCGGGCTCAGTCTTTGCCGCATCGTCCGGACAGTTGTCGCAGGCATCGCCTGCCCCGTCGCCGTCGGCATCTGCCTGGTCCTCATTGGAAACATTCGGGCAGTTGTCGCAGGCGTCGCCCACTCCGTCCTGGTCCGCATCAGTCTGGTCAGGATTGGCTACGTCCGGGCAGTTGTCTCCACACACAACACCGTCACCGTCATCATCCGTATCCGGCTCGCCGCAGCCGCACAGACCGGGTTCGGTCTTAGCTGGGTCGTCCGGACAATTGTCGCACGCGTCACCGAAACCGTCACCGGCGGCATCTATCTGGTCAGGATTCGCCGTGTCAAGGCAGTTGTCGCACACATCACCGACACCATCTTCGTCGCCATCTGCCTGGTCTGGATTAGCCACGTCGGGGCAGTTGTCCTGGTCGTTGTCGAT
>JAUWIU010000059.1 GCA_030608075.1 Phycisphaerae bacterium | reverse complement strand
CATTTGTATGAGTTCTGCACCGGACTGCGTGTCTTTTTCACCCCTGCCAACTACTACAACACGAACGTTTGAAAATTCCTCAGCCGCATTAAAGAACTTGCGCGTACAAGTTTGGTTGAACCGGTCGTCAAAAAGGACCAAAGCCGGCTTGACCCTCGCAAGCATATCTAATGCCTCGGTCAGGTCATCGGCGGCAAATATTTCTTCGCCGACCTGCTGGGCTAATCGATGAAGTTCTGAATCTTTGCCTACTGTAACAATTCTTCGTAGACTCATTCTTTTACGTCATAAGGTTATCCCCCAGGTATCTTTTCTTACTTTGTTACAAAATGAGTGTTTTATCTACAGACTTTTTTGGCCATTCAGGTGCGTAATTCGGCGTCAAGTTTCTTGTACGCGCCTGTTTGCATCTCAATATGCGAAGATAATCGTCAGAGGCGCTACAATCGCTTTAGTCTTTTTATTGGACGGGCTAATAGTCAAAAGTGAGGTGGTTTTTTCACTGTTTGCTTATCGGACTGCTCATGTGAATGAGAAACTAAAAGGCAGGGTGGCAACGACATTTCTTATAAGACCTTTTAATGTCACCCTGATGTCAGGCAACGATTAGCGCATAGAATATACCGGTTGAATTTTTTATCCACTTTCCAAATTATCTGTTACGTGACGTGAGTTTCCTTATGGACTCTTGAGGATGAACCTGCCAACGGCGGGGCGGCAGGATTTTCTGGGATAGAGGAAGATTTATCCTCAAAAGCGGTTCTCAATGGAGTTGAACTCGAGGGTAGTTTAATTTTCATCTGTGCCTAACCTCTTTGTTGGAAAGGGTTTATTGGCCACAAACGGGATGTTGATATCGATGTGGCACACGGATTGCTCGATAGTTACTTGCCTGCTTGAGGCACGGTCGTTTTTGAGAATTGTGGAAAAAATTTTCTTAGCAGAGGATAGATAAGTTATGAGTTCGATATCGGCAGCAAATACCGCGAGCAACCTCCAGATGGATTATATGAAACTTCTGGTAACACAACTGCAGAACCAGAATCCGCTGGAACCGTTGGACAATAACCAGATGGCTTCTCAGTTGGCGCAGTTCTCGCAACTGCAGCAGCTTGAGTCAATGAACTCAAGTTTCGCAAAGGTGCTTGAGACTACCGAGCGCAACTACGCCAACTCTCTTATAGGAAAGGAGGTCTCATTCCTTGCGGAGACGGAGCCGGGAACCGCAGAGACAGTCAGCGGCATAGTTGAGCAGGTTTACAACAATGTTGATGGTCAAATCCTTTTGTTGGTAGGCGGCTATGCTCCCGCCTTGGAAGACGTAATATCGGTGAAAAGCTGAAGACATTTTAGCTTGTAAGAAATTCAAGGAGAAAAGAAAATGAGTTTTGCGTTGTCAGCCGGAGTTACTGGTTTGTCGGCCCACCAGAAGATGCTCGATGTAGCGGGCAATAATCTGGCCAATGTTAACACTACCGCTTTCAAGGCCTCTCGAATCACATTCTCAGAATTGCTCAGTGAGACGATAAAAAAGGCGTCGCAGCCTACTTCGACGGTTGGTGGTACTAATCCTCAGCAGATGGGTAGCGGTGTTGGGGTGGCCGGCATATCTGCCAATATGGCACAAGGTAATATCGTCAATACGGGCAGTCCCCTGGACTTGGCAATCGAAGGCGAAGGTTATTTTGTGTTGAGTGACGGTCAAAAGAGCCTCTATACTCGTGCCGGTGCATTTGGGGTTGATGCGGACTCCAATCTGGTTGACCCTGCTACGGGCTACATTGCTCAGCGTATCGGTTCAGTGGGCGAAAGTGATGGTTTCCAGACTACCGGCAACAGTAATGTAAAAGTTCCCTACGATGTCGCGATGGCGGCAGCGGCCACATCACAAGTGACAGTGGCGGGCAACCTAAGTGCCAACGCAGTAAGTGAATCGAACCCGAACGTGTTGAAATCGGATATAACTTTTACAACTAATAACGGCACGGTGGCTACCGGAAGCACAACGGTTAGTGAGCTCGACCAGTATACCAGTGGAACCTTTACTTCGGCTGCAATTACGGTCTCCGGCTATGAACACGACGGTACTGCTTTAAGCGATGCCGGCCTTACGGTTACCGGAGCCACGACACTCGATGAGATTATTACTCATATAAATAGTATTCTTCAGGCTGACGATGGTACGGATGTGGCTTCTTTGAGCAGCGGCCGAATAGTGATAACCGCTGGTAGTAGCGGCTATAGCAAATCGGATGCGAAGCTGGCGTTCACAAATAGTGGTGACGCTGATTTGACAATGCCGGGCTATTTCGAGGTCACGACTGTTGGCGGAGACGAAGTCAAAAACATCAATATTATAGTTTATGACTCCCAGGGAGGCAAACACACTCTCTCCGGTGCACTTGTCCGAACAAATACTGACAACACCTGGGATATGATATTAACTTCAATCACGGGTAATGTCAGTGATATCGATATATCCGGCAAAAGTAATCGCCGAATTCACGATATAGAATTTGATGCCAATAGCGGTTCTTACTCTGGCCTGAACGCTACAACCGGCGACTCGGCGCAATTCGTTGTGACCTTTGCGCGCGACGCCTTGAACCCGCAGACCATCGGAGTATCTATGGGTACTGCAGGCCAATTCAACGGCCTAACGCAGTTCGCCGGTGCCTCTACCGCGGTAGCAAGAGGACAGGATGGTTATGAGGCAGGCAGGCTTTCGACTGTTTCGGTCAATAACGAGGGTATACTTGTAGGAGCCTTCTCGAACGGTGTCAAGAAAAATGTTGCCACCATACAGGTGGCATTATTTCAGAACACAGCGGGTCTGGAAAGCATCGGCGGCGGGTACTTCGTTCCTTCGGCCAACTCGGGCGAGGCGGTGGCTACACAGGCCTTGACCGGCGGTGCCGGAACTATTCATGGCGGGGCGTTAGAGAAATCCAATGCCGATGTCGCAAGTGAGTTTGTGAGTATGATTCAGGCTCAGAACGGCTTTCAGGCCAACGCAAGGACCATCAGAGTTGCCAATGACATACTTAGAGAATTAACGAACCTTATCAGATAATAGCTTTAGGATTTCGCTCGTAAGCGTACTGTGATGATATCGCCGGTAATGACAGCTATTTTGGACGTTATTGTTTTGGAGACAGCAGGGTTATTCTGCCGGCTCTGGGGGCCTTTGGCATTAACTCCGGTGCAGCGGTGGCAGGCTGCACGGAAGTTTAGCGGCAGCTTCTGGGTGGTTTTGGTCTGCGTAATCGCTCTGATTATAGCAGCAGTTCTGCTTTCTATGGTCAGCTCCAGGCGAAAAAGGCAGGAACGAAAGACTACCGATAACTTGTTTGCAGAGTATGCAGCGAAAAGGGGTTTGAGTCAGCCTGAATGTCAAATGCTGCTCGCTGTAGCACGCAGGGCGGGACTGAAACGAAACGAGTCGATTTTCACTCTGGCCACTGCTTTCGAGCGAGGAAGTTCCAGACTGATAGAGCAGGGCCTCTCGCAGCAAACGCCTGAAGTAAACGAGCGGCTAAAGACGGAATTGTTTCTTCTGCGTGAAAAACTTGGGTTCAAGAAACGAAATTTGCCTTCGATAGGCTCATCTATCAAATCGAAGAAATTGAGTACGCGGCAGATTCCGGTAGGCAAGAAGCTTTACTTAACACGCCGAAGGGGTCGTCGTGGTTCAGGGGACATCGAGTCAACGGTAGTAAAAAACAGCAATACTGAACTGGAAGTTAAACTGACTACCCCGACAAAAGTCATCTTCGGCGAGTTTTGGTCAGGGTATTATTACTTTGGCGCATCTGTCTGGGAGTTTGACACGTCTGTGGTTAGTTACGATGGCGACATAATGGTCCTGAATCACACTGATAAAGTGCGGTTTATTAATCGTCGTCGGTTTTTGCGCGTTCCGACAAGGAGACAAGGTCTTATTGCGAGTTTCCCATTCGCAAGAAAAGTCATCGAAAGCAGCGACGTGGGCGAGGGACAGGTCGGCAGGAACAAGGATTTGGAAGAACCCGCCCCTGTTACATGGGGACCGCCGCAGTTTGTTCCTGCGGTTGTCACTGAATTTGGAGGCCCCGGGTTGACCATGGAGTCGGCACTGAAGGTGAAAGAGGGCGATAGAGTGTTGGTGGTATTTAATTTGGATGGATTGGGAGACACAAGCTCAAGGTCGCAGGGCCGGACCGACAAGCCGGGAACCTTGAAAATAGTGGAGGATGTTGGCGAGGTCAGGCGTGCTCAACCTACAGAAAATGGCTTGTTAATATCTGTTGAATTGACAGGCCTGAGCGACTCTAACGTTGATGAGCTAATCGGCGCGACCAACGCTGCTTTGCTAAGAGCCAATACCCGTAACAGCAGTAACGTCCTCTCTGCCGGCAGAAAGCAGGCGACAGAAGAGCCTGTTGGCGCACATGAGGCTGTTCAAGGAGCTAAAGATGTCGGAAATGACGGCACGGATTAGTTCAAGAATTAATGAATTAACCCGGGAATTTAATATTATAACGCACAATTTGGCCAACGCAAGCACAGTTGGTTACAAGCGCAGATGCAACGCATTTTCAAAATTGCTTGCAGCTGAGGGGGTGGGGACGGGAGCAGAAGCCGCCGGGAAGGGTGATTCTAAGGTAAGCTTTGATTTCTCACAGGGTGGTCTTGTCGGGACCGGCCGGTCGCTCGATTTTGCATTATGTGGTAAAGGTTTCTTTGTGGTAGAGACGCCTGACGGGCCGCTTTACACTCGCAACGGGTTGTTCCGTCTGGACCGCAACGGCCAGATAGTGAATTCTGCGGGAAGGATTATATCAGGCGAGTCTGGGCCCGTGGTGGTACCGCCTAATGTGAGTCTCACGCAAATAAGCGTCTCCGGCGATGGAAGCGTCAACGCCAACGGCGAGGCTCTGGGTAAGTTCAGACTTGTGGATTTTGGAGATAACGAGGACAAGCTTGTTGCAGCCGGCGCAAGCTGCTTCCGGACACTGCAGGGCGTAACGCCGAAGGCTGCCGAGAATCTGGTTGTGAAGCAGGGCTTCAAAGAAACATCCAATGTTCAACTGGTTGAAGAGTTGGTTGATATGGTGATGGTGTCCAGACTCTACGAAGCGAATATGAAGTTCATCTTAGTCAAAAGGGATACTTCCAAAAGTCTTATGAGCGTGGCGATGGCTTAATATATGGTGCCGGCAAGGCGGCGTTTAGCTGGTCCTTGGCTGTTCGTCGGCAAGAGTAAGGAGAAGATTATTATGTTAAGAGCATTTTCCACTGCGGCGACGGGAATGACTGCGCAACAGATGATGGTGGATGTTACTGCCAACAACCTTGCGAACATCAACACCACGGGTTTCAAGCGAAGCCAAGTTGATTTTCAGGATTTACTTTATATCAAAATAAAGCAGCCGGGTACAGAAGTGTCTTCGGGTATTAAATCCCCGGGTGGTATGGAAGTAGGCAGCGGTGTGCGGGTGGCCTCTACGGTGAAGGTTTTCACCCCCGGCGAGCTTGTGAATACCGGCAGGCCTTTGGATATTGCCATTACTGGTGACGGTTTTCTTCAGGTAAGTATGCCCGACGGCAGTATAAGGTACACGCGCGATGGCGCGCTGCAACAAGGTCCGGAGGGGCAGTTGGTTACTACAACCGGATATTTTATAGAGCCGGCCATCACCATTCCGACAGATGCTGTTGCCGTCAACGTTGAGAAGGATGGAAGTATCAATGTTGCTACAACTTCGGGGACACAATCTGTCGTAGGCACTATTCAGTTAGTCCGCTTTCCCAATCCGTCGGGCCTGTCGAGCGAAGGGGACAACCTTTTGGCTGAGACCGAAGCCAGTGGTGCGCCAACGGTCGGGACAGCGGGAGAGAATGGTTTTGGCTCAATCCAGGCGAGGTTTCTGGAGAAATCCAACGTACAGATTGTGACCGAGCTTGTGAATCTTATAGCGGCTCAACGGGCATATGAGATAAACTCTCGCGCAATCAGGGCGGGCGATGAGATGCTCCGCAAGGCTATCCAAATAGCAAGGTTCTAAGGTAAGGGGTAATTATGGGCAACAAAACAAGAAAGAGCGCCGGGTTTGATGAGTGGAGAAGTTCAAGGACAGTTGTGGCTTGTGGACTTATGATGCTTGCACTTTTTTGTCAGGCAGCGGCGCAAAGCGAAAGTACGTCTTTGGAGATTTATCTGCCAAGAGAGACTATGATTGACAACGAAACTCCAACATTAGGTGAAGTCAGCATAATCAGGGGCGAGGAAACCCTGGTGGCCAAGGCGGGCGCGATTGCCTTGGGCCGGTTTTCAGTGCCGGGGCAGGAACTCATTATTGACAGGTCAACCGTGTTGAGCAGATTGGCCTGCAGCGAGATTCCAGCATCGAAAGTAACACTAATCGGTGCTCAAACAATAAGGATAAAGCAGCGACACCAAGTCATCAAGGGCAGCCAGTTCGTGAAGACGGCTTTACTCTTTTTGAAGAAGAATCCTCCATACGATTCGATTTGTGAATTTAATCCATTACGTGTGCCCAAAGAGGTTGTTGTGCCGTGGGCAAGAGCAGGCAAAGATATAAAATTATCCCCTTGTTTGGTTAAAACTGGCGTGCGAGGCCGCGCAAAGATTCGGGTTGTTGTGCTTTCGGTTGGTAAGGAGATAGGGGTACGTGACGTAAGTTTTCGTCTCAAATACCGTTGTCGTCGGGTAGTTACGCGTGTTGATATTAAGCGGGGCGCAGTTATCGCTCCCGACAATGTTAGGGTGGAGAAGATTTCATCGAACTATCCGGAGCCTGCCAACTGGACTGTACCGTTTGGGCTGGTAGCCAAGCGTCAGCTGCGGCCGAATACTGTGATACGTCCGAATATGGTAGGTCCTGTCGAGCCACAACTTTTGCTTAGGCGTAATCAAAATGTGGTCATTAGGCTCGAAGGGCTCGGGCTTTTAGTCACGGCTATCGGAAAAACTATGCAGGATGGACGCGTCGGCAAATATATAAGGGTTCGAAATGTGGACTCACAGCGCATAATTCTGGCCAGGGTCAATGAAGACGGAAGCGTAGAACCTGCTTTCTAAGACAAGGAGAGACAATGAACAATAAAATAGTTGCGATGCTTACATTAATGCTGGTCTCGTTCGCTTGGGCCGACTGCTCAGAAGCAGGCTCGATATGGGCCAGGAGAGACAAAAATATGGGAAGAGTTTACGCCGATGACGTCGCTCATAACATAGGCGATATTCTGACTATCAAGGTCACCGAAGACAGCAAGGTTGATAACAAGGCCAAAAGAGACCTGAAAAAGGAGACAAGCCGTTCAACTAGTTTTAATGGTGAACTTGGGATAACGACGCCCAATCATAATATTTTGCCGAGGATACCCGGCTTTTCTATGGAAGCAGAATCCAGTAATGAGTTAAAGGGTAAAGCCGATTACAAAGATCAACGTAGTTTTGTCGACCGCGTCACCGTAGTTGTTGAGGACATCCTTCCAAATGGCAACCTGGTAGTCGTGGGGTCTCGTAAGCGTGATATTGCAGGGGATATACAAATTATTGAAGTGAGCGGCATAGTACGTCCGAGCGATATTGCGTTTGATAATACGGTTAAAAGCGAACAGGTTGCAAACTTTTGTATTGTCAGCAGAAATGCCGGTGTGGCAGAACCATACAACAGGCAAGGCTGGTTGGGCAGGGCATTTGACATCATTTGGCCATTTTAGCTACGCGCTTTTGATAACATCGTGCATCAATTTGTCAAGGTGAAGTTTATGAGATTTTGTTCAATACTTTCGCAGGACCCCGAACACACTTTTTTGCGTTTGGCAATCGTGCTTGTAATCCTCTTGGGTACGGCTGAAGCTGGACGATGTGAGCGAATCAAGGACATTGTAGAGATTCAGGGAATTCGTGGCAATCCACTGAGCGAAGAAGGGTTGGTTGTAGGCCTGGCCGGTACGGGCGACAGCACTTTACCGTCGCAGCAAATGCTGACGAACATATTCAGAAGGTCCGGAGTTGTTGTTTTCCCCAGCGATATGAGTGGTGGCAATATCGCTGTGGTTGCGGTGACAGCAGAGTTAGGTCCTTTTGCTCGTGAAGGGTCGCGTATTGATGTTGACGTCTCTTCAGTGGGAGATGCTAAAAGTCTTCAGGGAGGAATTCTTCTACCGACACCACTGAGAGGTCTTGACGGTCAGGTTTATGCTGTTGCCCATGGTGGAATCTCGCTTGGCGGGTGGGGAGTATCCGGCGAGCAGGCCTCAATCAAGAAGAATCATTTAACGGTCGGACGAATACCCAATGGGGCAATCGTCGAAAAGGCGGAGCTGGCCACTTTTGTTCAAGATATTTTGGGTCGAAGCTTTATCACACTTCAACTTGTAAACAGCGATTTTTCAACTGCGGAGCGAATCGGAAAAGCCATTAATCAAGCTTATACAAATAGTGCCTTGGTGCTTGATGCGGGTACTGTTAGAGTGAAAGTACCCAGTGAAATTGGCAGGGGCGATATAGCTGGCTTTATCGACAATATTACGAAGCTTCAAGTAAAAGTAGATGTGCCTGCGGTAGTGGTTGTTAATGAGCGGACAGGAACGATTGTCGTTGGAGAAAATGTGGGTATCTCATCCGTTGCGATTTGCCAGGGCAGCTTGGTTCTGAAAGTAAAAGAAACTGCGAGTGTTTTCCAGCCCCCAGCGCCGTTTTCCGATGCCGGAACAACGGAGGGTGTTGATGACACGATATTGAAGGTCCAGGAGAGGCCTGGT
>JAUWIU010000034.1 GCA_030608075.1 Phycisphaerae bacterium | reverse complement strand
TTGGTAGGGTTTGGGGTTCGGTAGCCATGAACAGGCCTCCTATGTACTAAAAAACCAGATAATTCTGTTGGCTATAAGAGCTTGCTGCATAAGGAGTTATCCGGCAGACTGAAATCCGAAATCCTAATAACGCAATTCGAAACAATATCAAAATCCAAATTACACCCCATTAGATAACGCTTCACTATCTCACGGGGTAAACAAATGTAAATGTTCAAAACCTTGTCTGGCTTGACAAATAATGCTTTTTGGCGTGTGTCTGCTGATACGAAAACGTGCGGTTCTCCGCTATATCCGGCGCCTGCGGCCGGTTTGTCGTTTGCCTTCTGGCAAACATGCAGGTATTTTAACAGATTTTCAAACAAAAGTCAACAAAAAAACGAATAAAAAGAATTCACCACAGAGAGCGCAGAGGACGGAGAGAACAAGAACATAAGAGCACAAGGGCACAAGAGACAAGAACATAAGGGCACAAGAGCATAAGAGCATAAGAGCATAAGGGCACAAGGGGTCAAATGGCAAGAAATAGCTGCGTTCCTGGCGATTTGTCCCTATTGTGGAAACTACGTAATTTTTACCCAAAGGAGTTTTTTGCTTGACAAGCAAACCAAGCCGGTTATAATAATATCGCTTTTCAAAAATGGGGGAAAGAGAAGAAGAGGCATAAACGCGAATAATCGGAGTTTAGCGTGTGCGGATTAAGCGTCTGCGCGGTGCAGGCGCGTCAAAATATCAAAGATTTTTTGAAAGGAGAAGAAAATGAGAATTAAAACCTTGCTTCTTGCTATGTCTTTAATATTTGTTATTTGCTATCATGGCTGCATACAAACCAGAAACTACAAGCTATCAGAACGGGATAAAAAAGACATCGCTGAAATGATAGTAGAAAAACAGGCCGAAAATAAGTAAACAAAAAAATGCGGCAGCTCTGGTGAAGCCACCGCCTTAACACAAAAGGAGGTAAAAACGATGAAAAAGTTAATCCTCAATATTTTCCTGTTTATCTGCTGTGAGTCTCTCTTTGCTTCGCCTCTTTGTGAGGACTGTGATGGATTCTCTGCCCATCTCCACAAGGTAGAGAGCGGTGAATATCTTGTCACTACCGTACCCAAAGACAAAGAATTGGTTCTACTTCGAGCTTATGTGGAAAGCTCGTACGGAGTTAAAACCTCTGGTGGCTATTATACATTTTGGAAATTAAAATCTGGAACTACTGTTATTGACGGTAGTTTTCGAAGTACGCCTACAGGTGAACCCTTTCAGTATAGGCAGGAATACCCTGATGGTTGCCTTGTAGTTGTATCTGGCGAATCCTTGTACTTCATTGTTGGCAAACTTTACAGCTCGCTAACAATACTCGGTTATTTTCGACCTGCTGCAACGGAACCAGAACTATCTGGCGACCTCAATGGTGATGGCAAGGTAAATGCTCTGGACTTTGCTATTCTGGCCGAAAACTGGCTTGCTGGCGTCTGATGTTAATTGAAATCCATACGAGATTCGGTAAGTGGTGAACAGAAAACAGAAGATAATTCTTTGGACTGGAATTGCTATCTTTGTAGTATTGGGTCTCGCCCAATTGTGCAACTATACTACTACTTTCCGATTGCGAAAGCCACGCTACCCAGCAAGCCCATTAACACTGGAACAAATGGCTGCTACAAAAAAGTCTCTTGACGAGATGGCCGAGCAACCGATTAGTTATCACCGCAAGCGTATCGACAGCAAAGGATTGGCAATCCAATGGTCTCTTGTGGTCGCTGTAACTGGCGGACTTCTTGTTACATTCAAAAACAGAAAAGATGACTGAACCGCTTCCTATTTTGCTTCTCGGCTTTGGTGCCGTTCGGCTTCGCTCACGACAGGCGGTGATGTTGAGAAGGAAACGCTGAAAAGGAAAGATAGCATAATGCTGAATTACGCTCAAATGAAAGAATATGTATATAAGCGACTCAAAGAACTTGCCTCAAAGGAAGACCTTATTACATACGGGGATTTATTACATGAGATGGGTATTAACGAACAGGAGTCTTGGGAAGAAGGTCAGCATAAAAAACTGAGAGATATTCTGGGTGAAATTTCCTCGGAAGAACACAAAAAGGGCAACCCTCTTTTGTCAGCTTTAGTTATACACAAGGAAGGTGCCCAGTTACCAGGAAAAGGGTTTTTTGTGGGTCTTTTTGAAGAAATTGGAAGAAAACCTATACTCGACCCTGAGGAAAGATTACGGGTTTGGTTACTTGAGATAAAGAAGCTTTACAAAGAGTGGAAGCAAAAAAATGAAGAACATTAAAGCGATAAAGTAATCGTATTCTCTGGCTGCTCGGCCTTGGTGCGGTTATAATGAGGAGGAAACTTTTTAAGTAGAAAAGGGCAATTGAAATGGCTATAACACTATCAAAGTTCTTTCGTTCCTGTGCCACTTTACCGAATAGCATCCAAAGCCATAAATCTAAAAAGGATTGTTTGCGTGAGTTCAGGCAAGTATTTGGTTCTCAAGAAGCAAAGGATGTCTCTAATGTCTTATATGCCTTTGTCTGTGAAAAAAAGATACCAAGAGTTAAATCCGAAAGCAATATCGTATACATCGGCCAAACCAAGCAGACTTTGTATAGAAGATATATGAAGTATGCTGAGGCTTTTTGTTCTGGTGAAAATTCGCCTTTATACCGTTACATTATTACCCACTATGGCGGTATCGAAATTGCTTATAAACCTTTTGGCACTGCGGAATCCCTAAAACAGGCAGAGACCGAATTACTAAACGATTACTATAAACTGTACAAAGAATATCCCCCGCGGAACTTTCAGCGACGGTGATGTTGAGAAAACGCTGAATTTTTTTGGAGATTGATTCGATGAAGGAAAAACAAGATAAAATCGATAGAAGGAATTTTCTGAAGACGATGGGAGCTGCTGGTTTAGGTTCGGCCTTGGCTGGTGCTAATGGGATGGCTGCTCCAAACGAGCCAAACGTCACTGACCCTAATGCTAAAGAAAAAATACAAAAGCCCAAATTACCGCAAGTGCCGAGACGAAAGTTAGGCAAAACAGGAGTTGAAATTCCGTGTCTGGCTCTTGGTTTCGGCGCTGGAGAACCGATAGTTTTGAGAAAGGCCCTCGAATGGGGAGTCAACCATTGGGATACATCCCTCGTTGCCGCAGGCGGAAACAGTGAGATAAGTATAGGTAAATACATTTCTAAGAACCGCGAAGTGCGAAAAGAATTGTTTATTGTCACCAAGGAATCCGATTCAAAAACAGCGGCAGACTTAGAAAAATGTCTGCAGACGTCCCTGAAACGTATGCATACCAAATATGTCGACCTGTACTTTGGGGTTTACCGAATGTACGACCCAGGCCAGTTAACGGATGAAGTGAAGAGGTGGGCTGAAGGTGCAAAGAAAAGGAAACTGATTCGCTTTTTCGGTTTCAGCACTCACAAGAATATGTCCCGATGTCTCTCAGCCGCAGCAAGATGTGGTTGGATTGATGCGATACAGACAGCTTATAACTTCCGATTGATGAAGGACGATAAAATGCAGGCTGCTATCGAGGCGTGTTATAAAGCAGGTATCGGTCTTATTGCCATGAAAACCCAGGGCAAAAAGATTAAAGCTGACGAGGATAAAAAACTGGCCGAGCATTTTCTTAAACGAGGTTTTACCGAGGGACAGGCAAAAATAAAAGCTGTGCTGGAAGACAAGAGGATAAGCTCAGCGTGTGTTGCGATGCAGAATGTTGCCTTGCTGACTTCAAATATTGCAGCAGTGCTTGATAAAACCAAACTCTCGCAGACGGATATCGAGGTTTTCGATGCATACACCCAGGCGAGTTGCAGCGGTTATTGTGCCGGCTGTGCATACATCTGTAACTCGGTTCTGCCGAATGCACCTTACGTTAGTGATATTATGCGTTATTTGATGTACTACAATAGCTACGGCGAGTATGATAAAGCAAGGAAGCTGTTTGCTGAAATCCCAGGTAGAGTAAGAAACAAACTACTCGCTACCGATTACAGGCTTGCAGAGGCTCGCTGCCCGCAGCATCTGCCAATAGGCAAACTGGTCGTCGAAGCAGTAAGCAAGTTAGCCTGACCACGTGTTGCAGAGGGAAACTCTCAGCCAGTTTTGAATGCATCCTCATTAATGACGACCTGTTTCCTTCGCCTCGCTTCCTTCTCGCCCTCGGTGCGGTGATGTTGAGAAGAAGGAAATGCAGTTAAGCGTAGGCGTACTTGTTTTCCGGTACTATCCGGACTTTCAGTTTGCAATGAAGCACTGTTGCTACCCGGCGAAGCATTTCAAGGCTATGGCCTTTATAATCAGCGTCCTCAAGGCGGCTTATAACTGATTGAGTTGTCCCTATGAGTTCGGCAAGCTGTTTCTGGCTAAGTTTTGCCTGTTGGCGAAGTTCGTATATGCGGGCTGCTATCTCTGAATTTTGTATTTCTTTTTCCAGAGATTTTCGCCTTGCGGGTGTATTTATATACCGCTTGTGAAGTATCTTAACAGCATCGGTTGTTGTTTTTTGCTTTTTAGCCATTGTTACAACTCTCCATTGAAAGTATGTTTGCGTGGGTTTCGTTTGTATTCCGCAAGGTTTTTCATTGCTCTTTTTATCTCTTTCCTGGGGACTTTCCTTCCTTTTGTGCAGCCGTGCGAAAGCAAAACTGCATTTTTCCCTGAAAAGGCATACAGAATACGATAATTTACCTTATTACCTTTTACTCTCAACTCATAGATGCCCTCTGACAAGTAATCACATTCCGGCCTGCGGAGTTCAAGGCCCATTTTCTCCAGCCGCCTGATTTTAGCGATACATTTATCCTGCACCTTCTCAGACTGTTCGTCCAACCAATCCAACAGTGGCACAACTTCAGCCTGTTCCTGATATATTGTTATTTTTGTTTTCGGCATCCTTACCTCTAAATATATTATCGCAAACTTGCGATACAAGTTCAAGCAAAATCTGTAAAAATTCCTAAAATTGTTGAGTTAGTCTATCCGCCAGCGGAAGCACTTTTCGACAATCTGGGCCGAACAGGGACGCGCCCGCTAAAAGACTATTGCGGCGTAGCCGACACTTTCTGCGCTTGAGGTTCCCATCTTTTGCAGCATCACTTCATTGCTGTTGGTTTGTGCAAGCAGAAGGCCTTCGGTTTTGCCCAGTTTTCTTGCGGCGGCAACCGCCGCGGCGGCGGCACCTGCGCCGCAGGCGTTGTGGTTCTCGGCGGCGCTTGTGAGCATCGCTCGAGGGTCGAGCTTTAACGCCAAATCGATAAACATCTTATCGTTGACCTGGTGGGCCCACTGGATAGCATCCGGTCCGGTTCCCATCTGAGTGAAGCCATAGCGCGGGCCGTAATGGGTCAGGTCGGTTGAGCCGATACAAACGATTTTTCGGTCGGCTTCGGCGGCGATAATATCGCCGACAGCCTCGCCCAACGGAATCGCCTCGTCGCTGGGCGGAACGATAATCGGCAGTATCTTTGCCTGAGCAAAAAGATGCTGTACGAACGGCACCTGCACCTCGATACTGTGCTCGGGGCTGTGAGCTGTCGGGTCGCTGACGGCGGGTTTGGTTTTCAATACTGCGTCGGCCAATTCCTCATCGATTGACACCTCACCTAACGGAGTAAGCCAGCTACCTTTGTCATAAACGGCCGGTACGGAGCCAAAATAGGCGTGTGCAGCTCCAAAAATTACGAAGGTATCTACGTTTTCGTGGCGTTTTTTTACCGCTGCAAAGACCATTGCCGCCGGGGCCGCACTGAAGGTCCAGCCGGCGTGTGGTACAATGCCGGCCACTATCGTTTGCGGCAGCGATTGGCTCAGTGTTGCCTCTTTGAGAAATTCTTCGATTTCGGCCACGCACGAATTATGTCGGCCCGGATAAAACTGTCCGGCGACAACGGGTTGTCTTGTGTGCATTTTCCCCACCTGTTACTTGCGTTTTTGTTGTTCGGCCGCTATTATTGCGGCGTAGTTCAAAACCTGAAAGTGATTGTAATCTCAGTGGCCGGAAAAGCAAATGGTATCTGAAAAAACAAGTCCCGTAGCGGTGGTAATGGGTTCCGACAGCGATAAGGCTGTTATGCAGAACTGCATTGATATGCTCAAAGGGTTTGGTATCGAGCCGACAGTTCGGATAATTTCGGCGCATCGGACGCCGGCGATGGCGGCTGAGTTTGCCGAGACCGCCGCCGAGCGTGGTCTGAAAGTGATAATTGCCGCTGCTGGTATGGCGGCTCATTTAGCCGGTGCCTTGGCTGCAAAGACAACTCTGCCGGTTATTGGCGTGCCGTTGATTTCGGGTTCGGGCCTGGAGGGAATTGACGCGCTGCTTAGCACCGTGCAGATGCCCGGCGGGGTGCCGGTGGCTACGGTGGCTGTCGGAAAACCCGGTGCGAAAAACGCCGCCGTGTTAGCGGTGCAAATTCTGGCGCTGTCTGACGAGGGTTTGGCCAAGAAACTGGCAGAATTCAAAAAGGCCCAGCAGAAGAAGGTGGTCGAAAAGGATTCGGCGCTGCAGGGCAATTAGCGCCGGGAACCCCCGGTAAAACTGGGGGCTAAATATCGGGTTTATGCTTGACCTGTTATCATTTCTTGGTTTAATTACTTCCTGTTGCGGAAAGCGAAAACCAATGATGTCACCCCCGCACCTGCTTTCGCAGGTGTAAACTTGTCCCCGCGAAAGCGGGGAGCAGGGGTCTACGGGCTAAAAACTGGATTCCTGCTCCTTCGGCTCCGCTCAGGACAAGTTTCGCAGGAATGACAAAACCTCGTTTCCGCAACAGATACTAATTACCTGCGTTTTTTGATGGTGTCGAGCAGGACTGCGCCGAGGATAACGAGGCCGAGGACGACCTTTTGCGTGTAGCTTTCCACGTTTGTGAGGTTCATCCCGTTGTTAATGACAGCGATGATGAACGCACCTATGAGCGTGCCGAAGATTTTTCCCTCTCCGCCTTTTAGACTTGCCCCTCCGACAACGGCGGCGGCAATTATATACAGCTCGTACATATTGCCGAAGGTTGGTGCTCCGCTTTTTAGCTGTGATGCCATAACGATTCCGCCGACGCCGGCCAGCGCGCCGATTACGGTGTAGACCAGCAGCAGAATTGCATTGACGCGGACTCCGGAGAGTCGTGCGGCTTCGATGTTTCCGCCGACCGCGTAGATGTAGCGGCCTAACGTGGTATGGGACATCATTATGTGCGCAGAGATGTAGATAATTGCCATAAGTATCACGGCGTATGGTATGGAGAAGAAGGGCTCAGCGCCGCGTCCGAGCCAGAGGAATGAGTCTGGGATTTGGTAGATTGGTTTACCCTTTGCTATGAGATAGGCCAGGCCGCGTGCCATCTGCATGACGGCGAGCGTGACAATGAAGGGCGCTATCCTGAACCGGGTGACCATTGCCCCGGAAAAAGTGCCGATGACGGCGCAGAGGATTATGGCGGCGGCGCAGCTACCAGCCATTGCAATGCCGGACGCATTGGCGCCGCCTGTGCGGCGAATCAGCCAGGCTGCGACCACTGCGGAAAAGGCCACCAGGCTGCCGACGGAAAGGTCGATTCCTCCTGTGACGATAACCATCGTCATGCCGACCGCTACAATGGCAATCACGGCGATTTGGTTTGATATGTTAAGAAGATTGGCCCGCAGCAGAAAAGTCGGCCAAAGATAGCCGTCAGGTGTGCTGATGGTTACCTCGGCCAGTGCCGGGAACTTTGCTTTGATATTGCGGACGACGTTGACGTAGTCGCGTGTGGTGGCGATGGTGTCGGCGCGCAGGCCGCTGTCGGCAAGGTTGCCGAAGGCATTTCGGATAGAAAGCGGGTCGCCCTTTATACTGCGTACGATTTTAAAGCCGGCTTTTTCAAGCAGCTCGTTGAGGGTATCTGCAAATGCCAGATTTTCTCTGCCGGTCTTGGCAGCGATAACTACCTTCGCAGAGCTTTCGAAAGAGCGGGAGATTTTCCGGGCGAGAATTTCAGCGGCCGCCTCACCGGTTGGATGCTGCTGTTTGAGCGTACGGACCGAGTAGTACAGGCAGAGCAGCAGCAATACACCGAGTATACCGTAGTCTGCCAGAAAGCGTGACATTCTGCTGTTCGACCTTAATATGCTCATTGGCATTTCCATATCGACAAAGGCGGTTGCATTTTATGCGATGGCCAGTGCCATAATTTGTTCCTGCGTTGCGGCGGCGACATCGGTGATTTCACCGCTTATGCGTCCGTCGTGCATAACGATAATACGGTCGCTCATCCCGAGAACCTCGTCAAACTCCGATGATATCATAATGACGGCCTTGCCGGCAGCGGCCAGCTCGTTAATGAGCAGGTATATCTCGTATTTTGAGCCGACATCGATGCCGCGGGTAGGCTCATCGAAGATGACAACTTCGGAGTTTGATTCCAGCCATTTTGCCAGGACCAGCTTCTGCTGATTTCCGCCGGAGAGGTTGCCGGCGAGCTGCTGCTGGTCGGCGAGCTTGATGTTAAGGCTGTTGACGTAGCGGGCAAATGCACTGCGTTCCTTTTTTGGGTTGATAAAGGAATTTCGTGACCAGTGCGAAAGATTCGGCAGTGCAAAGTTTTCATGGGCCGACAATCCCGCAACCAGCCCCTGGGCCTTGCGGTCTTCGGTCAAGAGGCAGATGCTATTGGCGATAGCGTCGCGGGGTGAGCGGATGTAGAGCGGTCTGGCGTCAAGCTCTATGCTTCCGCTGTCGGGGACATCTGCGCCGAAGATAAGCCGTGCGACCTCGGTGCGACCGGCGCTGACCAGGCCCGTGACGCCCAGCACCTCACCGCGCCTGACGCTGAAGGAGACATCTCTGACGGCCCTGCCGCGGCACAATTTTTTGACCACCAGTCGCTCGGGGCCGACAGGCGTCTTTGCCTTGGGGAACTCATTTTCCAGCCTGCGGCCAACCATCATTTCTATCAGCTCGGCGCTTGTTATCTCGCCGACCGGGCGGGTTGTGACGTGCTCACCGTCGCGCATTACAGTAACGCTGTCGGCAATTTTGAAAATCTCCTCCAGACGATGGCTGATGTAAATGACCCCTATCCCCTGCTTTTTGAGGTCTCGTATGATGGCGAACAAGCGTTTGACCTCCTGCGGCGTAAGACAGGCGGAGGGTTCATCCATAACGACTATTCGGGCACTTATGGAGATTGCTTTGGCGATTTCGACCACCTGCTGCTGCGCTACGGACAGGTCCCGGCAGAGGGCCTCGGGGTCGATACTCACCCCGATATCGGCAAAAAGCCGCTGAACCTGACGACGTTCGGCCCTTCGCGAAACGAACGAGCACTTTGCCTTTTCACGGCCGAGAAAGATATTCTCGCGGGCGGTGAGAGTTGGGACGAGATTGAACTCCTGATAGATAACCGCCACCCCCGCCCTCTGGGCGTCGAGGGGAGTGCGAATATGCGGCTGGACGCCGTCAATTGTGATGGTGCCGGCGTCTGGCATGTGCGCGCCGGAAAGGGTCTTGATTAGGGTGGTCTTTCCGGCGCCGTTTTCTCCGACCAGGCCGAGAACCTGGCCCGGATAAAGCCGGAGCCGAGCATTCCGCAAGGCCCTGACACCGGGAAAAGACTTGTCGATACCCTCCATCTGCACCAGAGGCCTCTTGGCGTCAGGGGTATTGTTAAAGTTCATCAGGGTTCTTTCTACTTAAGGGTTGGGTCTTTTTCGGCGTCGGTTTTTCGATACAGCGTAGTCGGGATAAGAATTTCAGGCGGCACTTTTTCTCCGGCCATGTATTTCATTATGACTTCTACGGTTGTTGTTCCTATTCTTTTGGGATACTGAATAGGGTCGGCGTAAACCTTTCCGTCTCTGATAGCCAGTCGCCCGCGAGGCATACCGTCAAATCCGACGATTTTGATTCTGCCGCCTTTGCCGGCTTTCTCAACTGCTGCGACCACTCCCATAGCGGAGGGGTCATTTATGGCAAAGATTGCATCCAGGTCTGGATGGGCCTGAAGAATGTCCTCAGCGGCCTTGAAAGACTGGGCTTCCTCGCCCATACCGGGTATCTTCGCAACAATCTCAATGTCTACGCCGTCTTCAGCTTTTGCGCGTGCAAGCTCGTCCTCGAAGCCGTTTGTCCGCAGGATGACGGATTCTATCTCCGGGTAGTCGACTATAGCGACTTTGCCCCTGTTTCCGATTGCTTCGATGATAGCCCTGGCCGCCTCACGTCCGCCGCCGTAATTGTCGGTTGCCACGTGGCAGATGACTTTGGCGCCTTCTGCGAGGCAGGCGATATCGGCGGTGAAGACAGGGATGCCGGCCTTATTGGCGGCGATGATGGAGCTTCCGATTGATTTGGAATCACATGGACACAGGACAATTGCATCAACCTTCTGGACGATGAAGCTTGCGACCTGGTCTTTTTGTTTGGCGGGGTCGCTGTCGCCGGATTCGACAATGACCCGATAGTGATGTTTGGCTGCTTCGATATGCATCGCGTCAGCAATATCCTTGAAAAAGGGATTGCCCATCGTCAATACGGATAGGCCGATAGCTCCGGTGGATTCTGTGGTCTTTGAGCCAATATCCCGGACTGCGGTTGCCTTACCGTGCCTTGCCACGATGACAAGAATTGCGACAAGGGCGGCAACGGCCAACCCCGCGACAACAAAGAGTCTTGCTTTACTCATAGTTTATCTTCCGCATAAGACGGCATCAGATTTTCTCGACAACCAACTCAACAGTAGAATGATAATGAAAAACCGCGTGCCGGTCAATTGCCTGAAAGTTGGAAATTGCTGCGGTTATCTCGATGGCCGGCCGAGAGTCTGGATTCCCGCTCCTTCGGCTCCGCTCAGGACAAGTTTCGCGGCAATGACATAGGTTCGCGGGAATGACAGGGGTTCGCGGGAATGACAGGGGGGCAACATGGGTTATTAGAGGGAAAGCGTGGCAAAAGGGCAGAAAAATCTACGTACAAACTACAGATGAACCCCTTTTGGCGTGTGATAGCTACTTTACATCAAGGACGGAATTGAGGTCGCCGAACGGATTTAGTTCTGTCTGCTCATTATATGGGTCCTGCTGCCACTGTCCGTCTACAACGAGGCGATAGCGATATTTTCCCACGGGCAGTTTTATTTTTGTCTGCCAGACGCCGGTATCACCCACCTTCTGCAATTCATTTTCGCCCGGCTGCCAATCATTGAAATCACCGGCGAGCTGGACTTTTTGGGCGCGAGGATCCAAGGTAACGAAGACTACTGCGTTATTTACCTGGGTGACGCCGTAGTAATCGGAGAGCTTTGCGTCGGTTTTTGCCTGCTTTGCCGTTTCCGTTTGTGGGGAGGTTTCGACAGGTTTTATTTGGGGTTTTGCGGCCTGGAGCAACTCATCAGCGGTTGCACTAATGGATGCAAGCTGGTTGGCTAACGAGTTGACATACTCGTGGCGCTGCTGCTTGGCCTGGGAGC
Source organism: Phycisphaerae bacterium (assembly GCA_030608075.1). Taxonomy (GTDB): domain Bacteria; phylum Planctomycetota; class Phycisphaerae; order Sedimentisphaerales; family Anaerobacaceae; genus JAUWIU01. The sequence continues at coordinate 8,213 of JAUWIU010000034.1, read as the reverse complement.
CTGTAATTTCCTCGGCTAATGCGCGAAAATTGGTCTGGCCTTTGCTGAGAGGGTCGTATTCGTTGATTGGTTGGCCCAGACTGGCGGCTTCCTTGAGCTTGGTATTGAAATTGACAATTGTAGAGAGCATTTTGTCGGCAAAGTGTTCTCTGAGTTCAGCGAGAATTTCCCTGGCCATCCTTGTCCTGATGTCGTACATGCTCGCAAGAACCCCTACGTTGACATTTTGTTTGCAGCGTTTGCAAAGTATGCTGAGCGTTTCGAGCTGTCTGCTCAACCCGTGCAGAGCAAAATACCCGGTCTCGACGGGAACAATAACATCACTTGCGGCCCGTAGGGCATTGAATGTCAACAACCCGACCGCCGGCGGGCAATCTACTATTGCGTAGTCGAATTCGTTTTTCACGTTGTTGAGAACATTTTTCAAGCAGTATTCGCGGTCGAGAATACCTGACATCTGCTGCTCGAATGCAGACAGGTCTATACTGGCCGGCGCCAGCTCCAGCTTGTCGCCAATCTGCCAGAGTATTTCGGCGAGCCTTATCGGCTCGTTTCGACTGTTGCTTATAAGCACATCGTAGATACTCTGCTCGATTTGCTCCTCCGGCACGGCAAGGCCGACTGCGCAGTGCGACTGCGGGTCCATATCGACCAGCAGGGTCCTGTATCCCAGCTCAGCAATCGCACTTGCCAGGTTTATCGATACCGTTGTCTTTCCACAACCACCTTTCTGATTCACAACTGCAATAGTTCTCATAGTTCCTTCCCACCATTCAGAAACACACCGAAAAGCTAAGTTCCTGGGAGAAAAACGGCTTTTCAACCCTGAAAACAGTTAGAGGCTCATTAGTCTTATTCGGCAAAGAAATGAGAAAAACTTTACCTAATTTATTGGACGAGCCGATAAAAAGAAGTTATAATACCGTAGGCGGGGTCGTTTTTCCCCTGTGGATTGCTGACAAAAGAATATCGCTACCTTCTTAAAAACCAAACGCGAGGTGCCTTATCGTGACGGAATCATTACCGCGTTCCTCGTGGTTAACGCTTGTGAGTGTGGGCGTTTTTGTGTTTGCCTCTCTGGTCTGGGCTGCTGGTTCCGTACCGGGCGGGGCTGAACTGCCCCTACAATATTTGGGCCCCGGCTTGCCGGACCGCTGGGCGCCCGACGGCCACCTGATTTATAGTCCGGGCGTGCAGAACATCCAGCTCAGCCGTGCCAACCGCAAGCACCCACCTTCCTTCCCCGGCGACCCGGAGAACCATCTGGGCTGGACCTATCAGCACCATATAGGCATCGGCTGCTGGAAGGGACAGCTTTACGCGGTCTGGGACATGACCCACAAGGACGAAGACATCCCCCCCTGCCACGTCGTCTACTCCACATCCACAGACGGATTCACCTGGTCGAAGCCTCGGGATTTGTTTCCTTACGGCCAGGCCTATAACCTTCGGTTCTATTTCTACCAGGCCTCCAATGACCGTATGCTTACCTTTGCCTGCGGTGCCTACCCGACCGACGATATCCGTGAGTCCGAGAAGGACACATTGCTGGTTCGCGAGATTACGACCGACCATCGCTTAGGCAGGGTCTATACGCTGATTAAGCCCGGCCCGAACTATCCGGCCTTCTATGAGCAGTGCGAAGACACCGGTTTTGTGTCTGCCTGCCGCGAAGCGGTCAACAACCGGCCTCTGCTCGAACAGCAGGATTATGGCGTGTTCCTGGGCAAGCGGCGTATGAAATGGCACGACGAGAAGCACTGGCCTGGCGGCAAGCTCGGCGGTGTGGGTGATTTCTGGGTATTCGGCAAGGCCCTGTGTTTCTTCCATCGCAAGGATGGTACGCTGGTGGGTCTCTGCAAAATGGGGTTTGCGACACAATCGACCGACGAAGGAAAAACCTGGTCGCTGCCGGTGGTTCCCAAAGGAGTCGTGGGCGGCAGCGGAAAGCTGTGGGCCCAGAAGACGCCCGATGGCCGCTACGCAATGATTTATATCCCACAACGCAGTCAGCGCTATCCAATGGCGGTTACCACCAGCGATGACTGCATTACCTTCGGCAATATGCGAGTAATTCACGGCGAGGTATCACGCCAGCGTTATCAGGGCAGAGCCAAGGGTGGCGGCCCCCAGTACCTGCGCGGGGTCGCCGAATGGGGAGGCGACGCACCGAGCCTGGACAAGGACTCCATCTGGGTCATCTACAGCGTGAACAAGGAGGACATCTGGGTCAGCCGCATCCCCGTACCGATTGTGGCCGCAACTCAGGAGCCGGTCCACGATACCTTCGACGGTATCGCGCTCGGCCCCCGTGTCCCAGGCTGGAACACGTACTCGCCGCTCTGGGCCCCCGTTTGCATTGCCGCGGAGTCGGCCACGACGAACCACTACCTGGAGCTAAAGGACCGTGAACCGGTTGACTACGCCCGCGCTATCCGCACCTTCCCGCCCGGCAAATCCGTGGACGTGTCCTTCGGCGTGAACGCCGCCCAGGCCGACCGCGGACAGCTCAAAATCGAACTTCTGGGTGAGTTAGGCACGTGTCCGGTGGTTGTTGTCCTCAACGACCAGGGACAGATACAGGCCGTTAAGGGACAAAAACCGGAGCAATCAACGGCACGACATCCCCCCGGGTCGGGCCTTGTCGGCACTTATTTCAACAACGTGGGTTTTGATGACCCTGAGGATAGTGTCGATTTCCTGTTCAGTGTTGACCAGCACTGGGCCAAGAACCGGGGCCGGAATTGGAGCGCCAGGTGGACCGGTTTTATCCGGGGCTCATATAGCGGTGAGGTTACCTTTGCCGCTGAAGCTGTCGATGGGCTGCGCCTAAAAATCGCCGACAAGGTCGTTATCGACGGGCTCTCGAAAGACGGGCCGCGCTCGGGCAAAGCCACCATGACGAAAGGTTCGAAGATACCGACCACCCTGGAATTCATGACGTTACATGGTAAGGCTGCGCTTCGCCTTTTCTGGAAGTGGCAAGGCCGGACAAAAACCATTGTGCTGGCCGCGGCGTTGAGCCACAACCCGAGCACACTCCCGAAAAACTACAGGGTTTTTGATTTTAATCGACGTTTTTCAGATGGGAAACCGGAGATAACACTGGTTGATATCATGCCTTACAAAGCCGATGTGTGGCAGAGGTTTAAAATCCGTGCTGATTGCGCGACCGGCAAGTACACGCTCGCCGTGAACGGCCGCGAGGTCTTGAAAGACGCCAGGTTCGCAGAACCGTCCTCTATGGTATATGGCCTTTCCTTCCGCACGGGCAGCAAGACGACCAAGTATCGCAGTGTGGTCTCTAAGCAGGACCTACCGAATACGGAAGAGCCTTGTCCGCAGGTCATATACCGAATCGACGATGTGATGACCGCCACTCTGCAGCGCAGCACGGAATAGAAAGCCGTCCTGCAAAAGTGCTCCGATGTGAGAACGTCATCTTATGCAAGAAGTTATCGTAAGCTAAAATCTTTCCATCTGCACTGTTCAAACCCGCGATTTATGCGAAATTGTTTCTGTCTTCGAGGAGTTTGCGTACGAAATCCAGAAATTGCCCTGCATAAGCGCCGTTAGCTACCCTATGGTCCACAGAGAGGGTCATGTTGACTAATTTACGAATTGCAATATCGCCGTCGCTCTGTGCCACGGCGGTGTCTACAATCGTGCCGACGCCTAAGATACTGCATTGGCCGGGCACAACCACGGGGATAAAAGAGTCTACGCCGAAAGTACCGAGATTGCTGACGGTAATGCAGGCGCCTTCGAGGTCGGCAAGTAAGAGCTTGCTGCTGCGGGCCTTTTCAATCAACGTCTTAGTGTCGCGTGCGAGTCGGCGGAGACCCTTATTGGGCACATCCCTGACGACCGCCACGACCAGGCCGTCGGGCACTGAAACGGTCAAGCCGATATCGATGCTGTCGGCCAGCCGGATAGCGTCGCCGCATAAGGCGCCCGTCATAATCGGGAATTTTTGTAAGCCGATTCCGAGTGCCAGAAGGATGAAGTCATTGTAAGAGATTTTTTCCTCGCCGGAGCTGTTCAATTCGGCCCTGAATCCAACGAGGTCGGTAACGTCGGCTGTTGCATTGAGGTAAAAGCAGGGTATTTCGCGTTTTGAGCGGAGCATTTTTTGGCCGGTTATTTTCTGAATTCTGCCGAGCGGAACGGTTGCTCCGAGTTTGGCCTGCGATAGAGGAATTGGCGCGACAGCCGCCTCGGCGGATTCAGCGCCTGGGTCAGCGAAAACGGGTTCGGTCTCATCGGCAGCGGCCTTTGCGGCTGAGGCGGCGATGGCTTTGTTCACGGAATCGATAAGGCTTTGCGGCAGTTTTTCATTTTTATCGCCCAGCACCATCACCGGGTCGCCGACAGACAGTGTCCCGCCGAGTTCGGCGGCGATGTACTTTACGAAGCCGTCGGCAGGCGATTCGACCTCAACGGCGGCCTTGTCGGTCTCGACTTCAAATATTACATCTCCTTTCTTGACCTGGTCTGCGACCTTGACGAATAAATCGACAATCGTGCCGTTTTCCATTGTTCGGCCGAGGCGTGGTAATTTTACTTCAATCGCCATTTACAGAATTCCCACAAATCAGAGTCAATACATGCCAAAAGCAATTGGCCTTGTGCTGTCCTGCGAAACACTGTTGTTCGTTATAATCGGGTGAATATAGCACGGCTCAGCCCGATAGACAATCAAAAACACATAATCATAGCACGCTTTGCGGGCGCTGGGGAAAATCGGCCTTGACCGATAAGCCGGAACGACATCGGCAGTGGCCCAGCTAACAGGTTGACAAAATCTGTCGGCCCTGATAAATATCTCATAAGCGAAAACAAAACTGCCTTCTGCGAAAGGGAGCTGCAAATGAAATCCATTAATCTTTTGGCTTTGACGTGTGCATTTATTTTCCTAATTGGCCTTGCGGTCTGCGGGCAGGTGTCCGGAGCGAGCCATCAGGAATACCTTCAAGCTGTAAGGGCCTATGCCGACACGATGCTGAGTCGCGGACGCGATACATACGGCAGCGAAAAATCGCCGGTGTTTCTGGCAGGAGACATCGACCTTAAGACGTATCAATTCGTCCGTCGCGAACTAAAGGGACAGGGTATTCGGCAGGGCGACAGGGCCTTCGGAGCAAACCCCCATCATGACCTGAACCTCTACCAGATATTGTACGCCCTGACTAAACTGACCGGGGACAAGGAGTACGAACGCCAGGCGGATAAAGCGCTGAAGTGGTTCTTCGAGAACTGTCAAAGCCCGAAAACGAGTCTGTTCGCCTGGGGCGAGCACCTGCACTGGGATGTTGCTGCGGAGGTCTGCCGGGGTCGGGACGTTCACGAATTTTACCGGCCTTGGGTGTTGTGGGAGCGGTCGTTTGAACTGGCGCCAAAAGCCTGCGAAAAGTTTGCCAGGGGCCTGTGGGACCATCAGGTCTACAATCACTCAGGCGATTTCAATCGTCACGCGAAATGGTCGCAGCACGGTCCGGGCCGACGCTGTAATATCTCGCGGCATGCGGGATTCTATATTGCGACCTGGGGACAGGCATATCATGTGACGAAGGACCCTGTGTTTTTGAAGGCGATAGAGAGGGTACTGATTTTCAAGGAAGCGAGCCGACATCCGATTACGAATTTTCTGCCGAGTGACCGCAACGCCAATTCGGTGAACAGTTGGCTCAGTGACATCACAGGTGAAGATATCAACCTAAAGCACGACCCCCGCATCGGCGGGCTTCATTCTCACGTGGCGGGGACGTTGTCGCTGGCGATTGATTTGCATGAGGCGGCGAAGTTCGTGCAGCCAGAGCTTTCAAAAATGATGCTGGATTTTGCGCATACGGAGGATACACACTTTTTGAAATTCCACGAAGGGCTGGCTGAAGACTCGGAACACTTGTTTGTGGACCTTGGAGGGGTCAGTACGATGAAGCCGTTTGCGAAGGGGCGTTCCTATTGTCCAATCTGGGACTTCAGCTACGGCAAGGCGACAGAGGCACAGGTTGCGATGATATGTTACGAGCGGTGGAGGCAGCTTCGCCCTGGAGGGATTCGGGATGGTTATAAGCGGCTGATTACGGCTTGCGCGCTGCGGTATCTAAAGAGTGACCCTCCGGCGGAGGCCATACGAAAGCCGGGGATTATCGGGGATGTTATCTTGCTGATGACGGTGGCTTATGAGTTTTCGGGGGAGAAGAAGTATCTTGAACGTGCGGATTACTTCGCTCGGCTCGGGATTGCGAGCTTTTTGGATGTTTCGCCGCTGCCTCGTGTGGCGGCCGGTTTCGCTCATTATGAGGCCATCACGCGTGCCGACACAATGATGATGGCGCTGCTGAAACTCTGGCAGCAGCAAAACAAGCCGAACATGGAACTGAATTTGATTTACACCGACCGCTGACAGACCATAAGGTCGCTCATCATTGGCCCGCACCAAGATTATCGTCAGCTCAAGATTTTACTTTTTGCCGGTTTCGCTTTTCTCGAGCATTCCCTTGAGAATAGTGCCCATCAGGGCATCGACAGCACCGCCACCGGAGCCGCCGACCATTACCTCAGGGGTAATCTTGATATTGTCGGTGGCGACGACCTTCATAATCTCAATAAGGGCGGCATTGTTTGAGCCAATCACTTTGGAAATCCACTCGAAGGCCTGTGCCCTGGCCTGGGCGGTTATCTTAATCATCTCGGCTTCGGCGCCTGCGGCAATAATCTTTTTCTGTTTATCCTGCTCGGCGACTTTTACACCATACGCAGCGGGTGCGAGGCGTTTTTCTTCCTCGGCTTCCTGCTGGGTCCTGGCAAGGGCCTTTTTCTTTTCTGCCGCCCGCTGCTGCTCCTCGAAGGTGGCCTGCTCCTGGAGAGCAATTTCACGGTCGGTCTGAGTTTTCAGCAGTGCACCGAGAGTCTTTTCATCTCCGACGTCGCCGATACGGACGGCAAGAACCGTCACGCCGTATTTGTTCAGTTCCTTTGCGAGCATTAACTCGATTTGCTCTTCCTGCTTTGAGCGGTTCTGAACATATTCGAGGGCCTTGACCTTTTCGGCGTTGTTTCTGAAAGTCGCCCTGACCGTAGGTGTTACCAGCTTGTCCAGCACGAGCTCGTCATCGCCGACGGTGGCGACGACACGAGGGGCATTATCACGGTCGATTCTGTAGGTGATGCGAACGTCAACGGGGAAGGTAAAGCCGTCTTTGCTGCGAACGGTGATAGGCTTGAGCGGCTGGTCTTTGCCTCGTTCGCCACGCTCAATTCCGGCGGTATAACTTACTTTTGTCTGACGGATGCTCACTATAGTGACTTCGTAGGCATTTGTGTTAAGGTAGTATTGAGCTTCGCTGAGCGGTCTTTTCCAGATACCCCTCTGGCCTTTTTCGACAAGCCGCTCTTCCGTTTCAACGACGTCACCGACGTTGCTTTTTATGACCGCTACTGTGCCGACCCTGACGTTGGTAACGGCTACCTGCGTAATGTTGAAGAGTTTGGTATTGAGCGGGTATCTTCCGGGTTTTAGAACCGAAAGCTGCGGGCCTTTGTATCCGTTGCCTTTTGCCGGGTCGAGGAAATATTCGGCGTTTCGCATTTTGTCCGGCTCGGTCCACTCGGGGGCATAGATTGTTCCGCGGGGCAGACTTCTGCCGTCGGCGGCCTGCAGGAGACCGACGAAGCCTTCCTTGACTTCAACCATAGGCATCTTGATGATGTTGTACTGCCAGGGCCAATAGAAGAAGTGCCATCCGGGATAAAGAATTTGTGCCTGGATGCCGTTTTCGCCTTTTACGGCGATGACTCGGCCTGGTGGAAGGCTGCCGCCGCCCAGCTTCTTCTCGACAATTCCCACCTGACTTCCCCCGATGTTCACTAACGAACTCCCGATTAGGGCAACCACAATCACAACAACCACAGCCACAATAACCAGAATGGCTTTCACCTTTCCTCCTGCCTGTATCGCTTCCCACGTAGGCTGCATAATATTCTCCTTTCAAATTAACGGTTGGTTAAGGACATCACCCCGACAGACTCTATTCGCCCGACAAGAATGTCAACAAAATTCTTTGACTTTTTTTTGTTTTTTTGCCTCTTCGGAATAATTTGTGGGTATCTGTTTAGGTTAATACTCCTTAACTCTTTGTTATTGAACGGGTTATATTGTGTTCTTGTGAAATATTTTTTGGTACACAAAAAATATTTCCCCTGGACTG
>JAUWIU010000039.1 GCA_030608075.1 Phycisphaerae bacterium | reverse complement strand
CACCTCACCTGATTCTCAGGAGGCATGCAAAAGAAACTGATTTTTTAGCAACATCAAGGCAACATCTTTTCTCTAAACGAGTTACGGACAATTTTGCATCTGGCCCGATTTTTTAGTTTCTTAGGAGGAGTTTACGACGAAGCAATCTCGCAATTTCGCGGCAGAAATATTGCCACGCTCGGCTCTGGCTCGTTCGCAATGACATACAATGGCCAGAATTCAGCATATTAACCAGTGAACGGTTACAAAAAAAGCAACCCTATCTTGGTAAAACGGGTTGTCGCGGGCTTTTTGTGCTTGCTCAGACCCGAGATGCGAACTACAATTTGAAGATATCTGTAGTGAGCTGGCACATATATGCAACCCCTTGCATCAACGATATTGCGCCTGTAGCTCAATTGGATAGAGCGTCGGTCTACGGAACCGAAGGTTAGGGGTTCGAGTCCCTTCAGGCGTGGTGCACAAGCCTCTCAAGCCGATACGCTCAGAGAATCCGAAAGGCCAAGCAGAATCCGGCGATTTCGGCGCATAGTTCACGGTAGGCCGGCAATACACGCAAAAGGCGATTTCGGGGCAAATTGGGGGTTTGAGCAGACTTTTTGGCACAATTATGCAAAAATCTGCGAAATTTCGTGAAAAAACTGTAACGGTTCGGAAACTGCACGCACCTATACTAATAGACAAACGCTCCATGAACGGAGCGTCAGGGATGTTTACAGGTAAATCTTGTTTTGAGGCGTTGCAGAGCCATTGGAGGTAACAAAAATGAAAGCAAATTCTAAAGTATCGTTGTTGGCAGTCCTGTCCGCACTAATTCTCGTTGGTCCGGTTGCAGCTTTGGAGCTTGACTACACCGTTAGTGGTTGTGACATCGAAACAAACACGTACAGTGCTCCGGACTTTGCAACTACGCCTGATGTAACGATATGGGTCGTTGGCAATAGAATCTATCTTGAGCATGACCTCACGTACTATTGCTGCGCAGACATAAAACTGTACTCGGAGCTTAACAACAGACACATCACAATAAATGAGGTGAATGAGGGCGGAGTCTGCTACTGCATATGCGATTATCACCTCACAGGCAATTTCGGCCCTTTAGAAGAAGGCGTTTACAGGGTCAGGATTTATGACCCGGAGGGCAGGCTTATTGAGGATGTTCGCGTCGAAATCCCAACATCCGGATTCTGCGGCTGGAGCGACTATGGATTCTGCACTTCCGATGACGACTGCTTCAGAAGCGGCTGCAGCAGTCAGGTCTGCGGCGCAGAAAGTCACATCACGACCTGCGAATGGCGCGAGTGCTACAACCCCGACCCTTACGGACTTTACTGCGGGTGCGTGGAAAACAGGTGCCAGTGGAAAGAAGAAACACCGAGATGCAAAGAAGAAGGTGAAAAATGGGTCGGTGTTGTTGAGCCTGACGCACACTGCTGTCCCGGCTTAACCCAGATTTATGACACCTGGCCAGAGTATTCAGATGGAGATTATAGCTGCATAGTTAATATCGTTGCCGGTTATGTTTGCACGCAGTGCGGAGATGGGATTTGTGGTATTGGTGAAAACGTTTGTAATTGCCCGGAAGACTGCCCACCATGTGTCGGAGAGGGCGGAACAATACCTGTTATCCCCAATCCGCCCGAGTGCTGTGAAGGCTTAGACCTCATCCCGCCGAAAGAGCCGGGCATTGTCGGCATTATGGGAATCTGCACCGCAAAATGCGGCAATGGAATATGCGACAGGGAGACAGAATCGAACTATAACTGCCCATCGGACTGCCCGCTGCTGCCGGCGAAAATCCACGTGGAAAAGACGTGCCCCGAAGAAGCAAGGCCGGGTGAAGTAATAAAACACGACATCTACGTCTGGAAGCCCTACACCTGGTACAACTTCAGGGACTGGGATATTTATCTGATAAGAGACCATCTCGACCCAGACACCGAATATATCAGCTCCTATCCGAGGGGATATTATAACCCGCACACCCATAGCGTGATGTGGTGGAGCTCCTGGGACAAAATCCCTTACGACATCACCAGCTCATTCAGATGGAAGGCCAGCGTTGAAGTAAAAGTCGGTGGCAACATGAGGTCAATTGTAAACAAAGTATACGCCTATGCCGGCCCTGTGCCAAGCTGTATACCCGTCTGGCCACCAAAGCAAAGGCTCGGCGATGAACTGGTCCTGGCTGAAGGCTATTCGGAACAACCGCCGGAACTCGAAGTAGAGGAATTGCTTGTGCCGATTGAGTCGTTAAAGGATATCGACCTGGACTTCTGGACCGAAAGACTGGAGGAATCATTCATAGTGCCCTCCGGCACCGCCGTCGGAAGCTTCGACGACCTTATACTCTCCCTCAAGGACGGCTACTCTCAGGACTTTGCCGGAACAGACCAAATGAGATGGCAGGCAGTCCGTCTGGCCTATGACGAATGCCAGACACAGGTCGTTATGGCACCTTACGTGGAAGTCCTCATTGACCCCCACGAACAATCCACCATCCTAAATAAGCAGGTTTCATACGCTATAACAGTACAGGACAAGCACCCACTTGTCAGGTGTGAGGAAAATACGGATTCCAGGTGTCCGGTTTATTACACCTACAGCCTGCACGTCGATGGTCTGCCTCCGGAGTATAATCATCCAAGGTCTGTAACCGTGTATCAGGGCAGCAGCAAAACCGTCAGGCTGACGGCAAGGCCCACAAGAACCGGCGAGTTCGCTTTTATTGTCAAGGCCGCTTTGGTGACAAATTCCGGTATTGGCGCTTATGACAAAGGAAAACTTACTGTCCACGACATTGAACTTGCCTTTGACATTTCGCTGGACAAGGTCAATTACATGATTGCCGAGCCCATAATTGTGACCTCCGCCCTTACAAATATGGGGGACAGTACAATCAAGGTCAGCGAAATGGGATGCATATTCCAATCCCTTGACTTTGAGATAGTAACGCCGGAAGGATATACGCTCCGTTATAACGGACCATTGGTTGACTGCCTGCCGCCGATCGTGACTTTAAAGCCTGGTGAATCCATCGAGAAAATCTATGACCTCTTGCAGACACAATTGGGAAATGATGCTATCGATAAATATGAGTTCAGGACTCCCGGCCGTTTTACAATCAAGGGATTGTACCAATCATACGGTCACAACAGGTGGCAGGGTAGTCTTGAATCCCCAACGCGATATTTCCATCTAAAACAATCAATGGCCTGGGTCGAGAAACTCCGAACAGACAAACAGACCTACCTTCCGAATGAGACGATAAATACGAAGGTGCTAATAAGGAGAGGAAATGACTGGCTTTGCGTTGTGTACCAGGGCACTTTGGTCCTCAAGGTCACAAAGGCAAACCGAACAATCCTTACATTTGAACAAAATGTTGAAATCCCGTCCGGGGGCGGCTCAGATGCACTCTTGTTCACCTTCGGATTACCTGAAACGGGCAAATACCTGATACGGGCAGAATTGTATTCACATAACCAGCTGGACGACGCAGAATCCGTAACCGTAGAGGTCACAAATGACAGGGACCATGACGGCATCCCGGACGATGAGGACAACTGCCCGGATATCGCCAATCGCAACCAGGCCGACAGAGACAATGACGGCCTCGGCGATGCCTGCGATTGCACCTGCCTGGGTGACCTGGACGGCAGCGGCACGGTTACGCTCGTCGACCTGGACGCTATGGTCGACCTCTTGCTCGACCCTGGACCTCCGTTTATCTGCCGTATCGGCTGGTCGGGCCACTGCGGCGATTTTGACCAAGATGGCCAAGTTAACCTCAATGACCTTGATGCCCTGGTTGGCATCCTGGTCAACGCCGGGCCACCGTTTATTGTCCCGTGCGAATAGTCTGACTAAATGCAGACCAACTCCTATGGCGTCACAGGGCTGTGAGCATTACGCTCGCGGCCCTTTCTTCTTTCTCTGCCCAATTCGTAGTAAGCCGCTATTTTCGCCACTATGACAGTTGACCAGATGTGTGGAGAATTGTTATATTGTACTCTCTTGAAAACCTTGCGCCTGTAGCTCAATTGATGGGTGTCATTGCAAGCGGAGCGAAGCAATCTCTGCCATTTGAACCATAAGGTTGTCACGGCCTTTTTCAAAGGCCTCGCAATGACAACTCCTCAAGTTATATGTGACGAAGTAGTAAAATAATCACTCTGGTCGGTACAGAGGTATTTCAGTGCATATTGTAGTGCCGATAAAACAGGTCCCTGAAACAAACGCCGTCAAGATGGACGAGAAAACCGGCACGATGATACGCGAAGGTGTCGAAGCAATCGTAAATCCGTTAGACCTTTACGCCATCGAGACCGCAGTGCGGCTTCGCGAGCAATACGAGGGCGACGTTGTTGCCATTTCCATGGGCCCGCCAAAGGCCGAGGCCGCCCTGCGTGAGGCGGTTGCTATGGGCTGCGATTCAGCCGTTTTGTTGTCGGACAAGGCGTTCGCAGGTTCGGATACCTGGGCCACGTCTTACGTCCTTGCCGCGGCAATCAGAAAGCTCAACAATTACGACCTGGTTATCTGTGGCGAAAGAGCCACAGACGGTGATACCGGCCAGGTCGGGCCCGGCATTGCCTCCTCTCTCGACCTGCCGGTAGCAACCTATGTCGGCAAAATCGAAAAATTCAGCAACGGTTACTGCCGGGTGCATCGCCTTATCGAGCAGGGCCACGAGATTCTCGATGTCAAGCTGCCGGCCGTATTGACCGTTGTAAAGGAAATTGCCAATCCGAGACTGCCCACCCTGCGAGGCAAGCAGAAAGCGAGGAAAATAGATATTCCCGTCTGGGGCGTTGACAGCCTAAAAGTTGAAACGGGCAGGCTCGGTCTCAACGGCTCACCCACACGGGTCGTCAAAATCTTCCGGCCCAAATTGGCGCGGCAGTGCCAAAAGCACGTTGCCGATGACGACCAGGCCGTTGTTCAGGCCGTCGATAAACTGGTTGCGTTTCTGCAGCAAAAACAGTTGATATAGAAGCAAATGAAAGCGTTCCGCCTGATTTCCTGAAATTTCAAGGGACAGTTTAATGGACTATAAAGGCGTCTGGATACTTGCCGAACAATCCAGGGGAAGGGTTCAGCGAATCAGTCACGAGCTGTTGACCCGTGCCCGGCAGCTCGCACATAATAGAGGCACCGACGTCGCAGCTATGATATTCGGGCACAATATCCGTCAAAGCGACCTGCAGGAATTAATCGACCGCGGCGCCGACCGGGTGGTTGCCGTCGAAGCACCTCAGCTCGAAAAGTTTCTCCCCGAACCATACGCAGCCTGCATGCTCAAGATAATCGCCGATTATAAACCGGAGATTATCATCGCCGGCGCAACATCTACCGGCCGCACGCTTATGCCCTACGTTGCTGTCAGGGCCAACGCCGGACTCACCGCCGACTGCACCGTACTGGATATAGAGCAGGAAACCGGCAATCTGCTCCAGACGCGCCCCGCCATCGGCGGCAACATACTTGCAACTATCAAGACGCCGAGTCATCGACCCCAGATGGCGACTGTGCGTCCTCGCTCGACTAAACCGGCAGCAAAACAGCACGGGCGAACCGGCGAAATCGTCCGCCTCAAAGCTCCTGCACACTGCCTCGAATCAAGGATAAAACACGTGGGCTTCATTCCAAACGAATCCGAGCACAGCCTCCAGGAGTCGGACATCGTTGTCTCTGCAGGACGCGGCATTGGCAAGGCCGAAAACCTGCCGCTGGTTCAGAGATTGGCTGATGAACTTCGCGCCGCACTTGGAGCCTCGCGAGACGTCGTCGACCGCGGATGGCTGAGCTACCCCCATCAGGTCGGACTCAGCGGAAAAACCGTCAGTCCCAAGCTCTATTTTGCCTGCGGTATCTCCGGGGCCATCCAGCACCTTGCCGGCATGCAGACCTCCGAAACAATCGTCGCCGTCAACACCGACGCCGACGCCCAGATATTCTCAGTAGCGGATTTCGGCATAGTCGGGGACATCTTCGAAATACTGCCGGTTCTCTGCGAACGATTGAAACAGGCCGGGAGCCGGCAATGACCACTGCAAAAAATCAATTCAAGCCTGTGACCGACCGGATAGTCGACCGGTTGAAGTCCATCGTCGGAGACAAATACGTCATTTACGCCGACAAGGAAAAGCTGGAAGTTTACTCACATGATGAAGTGGCCGAAGCTCGATATGCTCACATGCCTGATGTCGCTGTCAAGCCGGTCTGTGCAGAAGAGGTCGCAGCCGTCATCAGGCTCGCCAATCGCGAAAGGATACCAGTAACGCCGCGAGGCGCCGGCAGCGGCCTTTCCGGCGGAGCGGTGCCCATTTACGGCGGCATCGTCCTGCTGTTCGACCGGATGAACAAAATCATCGAGATTGACCGCGAAAACATGATGATTGTCGTCGAGCCGGGCGTCGTTACAAATGATATTAACGCCCTGATTAAGGAAGACGGGCTGTTCTACGCCGGCTATCCGATGAGCCTGGAAACATGCTACATCGGCGGTAACGTTGCTGAAAACGCCGGCGGCGGCAAGGCCGTAAAATACGGCGTCACCGCCCGATACGTTACCGGCCTGGAAGTTGTCACAGCCACCGGCGAAATCCTGCGGCTCGGCGGAAAGCTCGTCAAGGATGTTACCGGCTACAACCTCATTCAGTTAATGGTCGGCTCGGAAGGGACGTTGGGTATCTTCACAAAAATCACCCTGAAACTGATGCCGCTGCCGAAGGCATCGGTCGACCTGCTCGTGCTGTTTGAAACCGCCGAACAGGCAATTGCCATCGTTCCGAAGATAGTCACTAGCGCCGGCATCATCCCGACAGCTATCGAATTTATGGACCAAACCTCTGTTCAGGCCTCTTGCGAATATCTCAATGAAACCATCCCGTATGAACGGGCCGGCGCAATGTTGCTCGTTACGGTCGATGGCCCTGGCGAAGAGCAGGTAACTAAGGAATACGATGCTATCGGCGAGCTTTGCCTCCAGGCCGGGGCAATTGAGGTCTACGTCGCCGACAACCATACCACTTCCGAGCGGATATGGAAGGTCCGAAGAAATATCGCCGAGGCGTTCAAAGTTGTTTCGCCGCACCAAAGCCTCGAAGACGTTGTTGTTCCGATTGCTGAGATTCCTGAAATGGTTGCGGGCCTGCAGGCAATTTCAATAAAATATGACGTCCCAATTCCCTGTTACGGCCACGCCGGTGACGGCAACCTGCACGCCACGCCTGTTATGAACCCGGCGTGGAAAATCGAAAAATGGAACAAAACGCTGCCGAAAATTCTCACCGACATCTATAAGCTCACTCACAAGTTGAATGGTATGATTTCCGGCGAACATGGAATAGGCCACAAACGCAAGGAGTATATGCGCCTCGTTGTCTCAGACAGCTACATCGAGATGATGAAAGCAATCAAGCGCTCGCTCGACCCCAATAATATCCTTAACCCCGGCAAGATATTCGACCTGTAGTTGCGACCTGGAACTTTGCGGTAACTTATGCCTAACACAAAAACAGTCACGATGCTCTACGGAAAAGAAGGGATGGAGCTTCATGTCCCCGCCTCGACACATCTGCTGCACGGCTGCGATGTGCCGCCGATAGAAAATCCTCAGGCCGCCGTTATCGAAGCGATGAATAGTCCCATCGCCTGCGCCCCTTTGACGGAACTTCTTACATCCAGCCGACCCGCAACCGTCGCCATCACAATCTCAGATATAACCAGGCCCGTGCCCAACAGACTATTTCTGCCCCCTATGCTGACTTTACTCAACCAAGCAGGTATCAGCGACTCCCAAATCGTAATAATCATCGGCACGGGAATGCACAGGCCAAGTAGTCATCAGGAGCGCCAAATTCTGGTCGGGCCGGAGATACTGGCCCGAATAGAGGTCATCGACCACAGCCCCGACAAAAGTCAGACACTTGTCAACGTAAGTGACGACCCGCCGGTCCGCGTCTGTCGCCGCTTCGCCGAAGCCGATTTTCGCATCGTTACAGGCTACATCGAGCCTCACTTTATGGCGGGATTTTCCGGCGGGCGAAAAGGCGTCTGCCCAGCATTGGTCGACCTGCAGACCATACAACGCTTCCACGGCTACGAAACCCTCTCAAATCCTTTGGCCGACAATGGCGTCCTGAAGGGCAATCCCTGCCATCAAATCGCCCTCGATGTCGCCCGCGCCGTCGGAGTCGACGTTCTCTTTAACGTCGCAATTACCCGCGACCGAAAGCTCGCGGGAATCTACTGCGGCCACCTTGAACAGGCACATATTGCCGGCTGTGAGCAGGTCGCCCAATGGACAGCCGCAGAAATAGACGCACCCTTCGACCTGGTGATTACCAACGGCGGTGGATACCCGCTAGACCAGACATTTTACCAGACGGTCAAGGGAATGTGCTCGGCCCTGCCGGCGCTCGACAGCGATTCAACGCTGCTTATGGTCAGTTACTGCGGCGAGCTATTAGGCTCAAAAGACTACACTGAAATGATGTTATCCTACGATAACGATTGGCAGCGATTCCTTGCGGACATAAGTCGCAATCGCAGCCAAACCCGCCTTGACCAGTGGGAGTTTCAGATGCAGGCACGCGTCCTGAAACGCGTCGGCCTGGAAAAACTCTGGTTCGTCAGCGATAAAATCCCCCAGCAGATGCAGCACCGAATCTCCGTAACACCCATTCTCGGCTCAGGCACCGCACAACAGCGGGCTCAACGGGCAATCGACAAATACTTAGCCGGCCACCCTAAGGGAAGAACTGCCGTTATCCCCGAAGGCCCCTATACTATGCTCCGGCGAAAAAGCTGACATCAAGGAATCAATATACCAGGTAGAATGTCTTCCTAACCGCCTAACCCGGATTTCCTATGTAACAGGTGACCACTAAACAGAATTTTGGTATCGTCCCGAAGTTTGTGGGTAACTTCCGGGTAAACTTTATGCATCTAAAGCCCGGAATAGCTTGCTTTTTAGCTGCACGTACTTTACAACGATACCATCGAAAGTAATTTTACTTATTTATTCGGATAGGCTTGCATAAGAGGAAAGTGTTATGTTTGATAGATTAAAGCCGCTTGTAATCGGCGACCTGGAGATTAAAATTCCTATCATTCAAGGGGGAATGGGTGTCAGAGTATCTGTGGCGTCTTTAGCCGCAGCGGTAGCGAATTGTGGTGCTGGAGGAACTATAGCCAGTGTTGGGCTCCCTCCCGATACAGATGAAAATAGGGCAGATGTCCCTAAATCTTCAAGAGAGCATCTCCAAAAGCAAATAAGACGGGCGAGAGAATTATCCGATGGAGTCATCGGTGTAAACATAATGGTAGCGTTAAGTAATTATGAGGACATAGTAAGAACTACCGCAAAAGAAAAAGCGGATTATATTGTTTCAGGAGCGGGGCTTCCTATAAGCCTGCCCGAATTCGCAGAAGGTTCATCGATAAAATTAATTCCACTAATTGCTTCAGCAAGAGCTGCTAAACTCCTGCTGAAGACGTGGAAAAGGCGTTATAATCGCCTCCCGGATGCTTTCGTTGTTGAAGGTCCGTTATCAGGGGGACATATAGCAGGTTACAGTTTAGAAGAATTGGAATCCCGTAAAGGGGAAATGCGAAATGAGCCGCTGCTTGAGAATGCGGTAAAAGATGTTCTGGAACTGGTCGCCGAATACGAAAAAGAGTATGGAGCAAGTATCCCTGTTATAGCGGCAGGTGGTATATTTGACGGGAAAGATGTGGCTAAGTTCTTGAGATTGGGAGCAAAGGGTGTGCAAATTGGGACCAGGTTTGTAGCTACTTTCGAATGTTCAGCAGCCGATGAATTTAAACAGCTTTATATTGAAGCAGGAGAGGATGATATTGTTTTTATACAAAGCCCGGTGGGTATGCCGGCAAGAGCGATAAGGACAAAATTTCTTGATGAAATACTGCGTGGCGAAAGAAAAGAGTTTACATGTAATTATAAGTGCCTCAGGACCTGTGACCCCGCTACGGTTCCATATTGTATTGCCAAAGCTTTGATTGATGCCGTGGAAGGGGACATTGATAATGCAGTCGTACTCGCAGGAACTAACGTTTCGAGAGTAACAAAAATTGTGTCTGTAAAAGAATTGATAGACGAAATAGTCACAGAGGCAATAGAAGAGCTTAATAAAGAATAAGAATTCATCGATAGCAGCTGGTTTAAAAGTTGAACCGAACCAACGGCACCAGCGCCGGCGCCGCATACCCGGCGCCGCTGAGCCGATATGAATGGGAAATGCCCAATTCTGATGGAATTAGGGGATTAATACGATGGCCTATACATATCTGGCAAAACTATCACCACGACAAAAAATGTGGTTTATCGTGAGCGTAGTAGCGGTGCTCTCAATTAGCGTGCTTGGTATATTATGCGAACCTGACAGGCCCAATCAGGCAGAAAACCAATTCACGATAAGTATGAGCATAAAGGAAATTGCCCCAAAACTCGATGTTACCGGTAAGGGCCTGGCACGTGAGCTTGCTTTACCGCTGGACACGCCGAAGAAAAAACCACTCAGCGAATTGGGCATATCTCAGGAACAACTGGACCATGCGACTACACATATCCTTTCCCATCGCTCGACAGGACTAAAATATTACCTGTTTGCGGCAATCGTGCTGTTTGGTTTGCTGTACCTGACACGCTTTGGTCGGCCGGATAATGCAGATATCTCCGAGCGCAAACTGTGGTATCCGCCAATCCCATATATCACATGCCTACTTGCTGTCGTGCTCGTATGTGGTTTCCTCCTGGGGAAATCCCCGAATCCAATGGAAGGGACAGTTAAAGTCTTTAAGTCCATGGTAGGGCTGTATCCCTCTATGCTCAGCAAATTGCTTGCTTTGATTTTCTTTGTTGTATTGGCCATCATCGGGAATAAGCTTATCTGTGGATGGGCCTGCCCGTTCGGTGCGCTGCAGGAATTGGCCTACAGCCTTCCCATACTCCGCAAAACGAAGCGCTGGAAGGCGCCGTTTTGGCTGACGAATACGATAAGGGGTGGATTGTTTTGTGTAGTGCTGTTATTTCTCTTCGGTATTGTCGGCGGCAGGAAGGGGTTTGTCATTTACCATTATCTCAACCCGTTTAATCTGTTCAATCTGGATTTCGACCATTGGTTGATTCTGGTCACAGTTGTTGTGTCTCTGGCTCTGGCGTTCTTTACATACCGGCCGTTTTGTCATCTTATCTGCCCTTTTGGTCTTGTTTCGTGGATTGCAGAACAGGGCAGCTTAACGAGGGAGAAGGTCGACCATGAGAAGTGCACGGACTGTGGGGCGTGCATCCAGGCCTGCCCAACAGAAGCCGCTAAAGGCAGAGTGTCGGATAAGCTATTTGCTGCTGATTGCTTCAGTTGCGCCCGTTGCCTGAATGTATGCCCTCAGGATGCTATCCGATATGGTTCTGTGTTTTCCAAAAGCTCTCGCGAGAAACTTTACGAAATGTAAACGCCGGAGCAAAAGTGCCCCACCTGCCTGCTTCATCCTGAAGAGCCGATGAGCATCTTAAAAGCTGCTATCATTAGAACAACTCCAAATACCCTTCGCAGCACGTGGCTTGGCAGCCGAGACGCCAGCTCCGCCCCAACAAGCACCCCCACCAGCGCACCGCATATAATCAATCCGATAACCGCTGCATTCATCTCGATATCCGGATTCCGCCAGTATTGAAATGCAGCCACCAGTGCCATAGGCACCATCGCCGCTAAAGCCGTCCCCTGCGCGCATTTCTGCTCAAAACTGCAAACAAGCACGAGCACCGGCACAATTATAGTCCCGCTGCCTATGCCCAGAGTCCCGCTGAGAACACCCGCACAAACACCCAACACAACAAAAACCCACACCGGATTCGGTAACTGCCCTGCCATAGCAAACCTCCAAAGTATTTTCGATTGTCCAAAAATCTGCCTTGACGCAGGCATTCTACCCAATCGCATCGGAATTTCCACGAAAATACTCGCAGCCAACAAGCCCTCGCGAGTTCACGACCACAGCCCGGCCGATTCTCCCGCAAAAACCCAACGCTGCCCGAAAACACCAGGGGCCTGTACCAAAATAATCGCCACAGGCCCCTACAAAAATACAAAAACCAAAACCATTACGGCCATAGCTGCTCGATAAGCCAGTTATCTACCATGATAGCGATATCCCTGAAATTGACCTCCTGGTCGTCGGCGCTGAGGTTAGCCGGCGACTCTAACGGCACATAAAGCTCACCGCCGCCTCCGATAGCCGCACCCACTACCTCCGCATCAGAAAGTGCGTAGTCGTAAATCTTCAAGTCATCCAGCAGGCCCGTGTATCCATCGTGCCAGCGGTCAGTAGCAATCCCAATCCGCGCAAGGTCCACCGGAGACCTTATTAGCGAGGCGCTGCTGCTTTCCGCCACTAATCGGCCATTGAGGTATATCCTCAGGTATTGTTCGCTGGCATCCTTCACAAACGCATAGTGGTTCCACCCGCCGGACCAGTCCTCGGCCTTCGGCTTGTACTCGGCCTCATTGTCCGAATCCCAGAAGCTAAGGTCCTCAGCCGGCCAGCCTGTTTCTATGCCGAGTATGCCCTCGAACTCATCTCCAGGCCCGCCGTGCACACTGAACAACTGATTGTGCTGGTCCGGCATTGTCGCCGGGTCGTCCCAGCTCACCCACACCGAAATCGTTATCTCATCCGTGATGTTTGTAAAGACCTCGTTCGGCACCTGCACACAATAATCCTTGTCGCCATTGTCAAACTTGATGCAGCCGTCGTACTTTCCGTCAGTATCCCAGAAAGCCTCCGTTGGTGCATTGTTGTCCTGAACTCTGGCCGTACCGTGATAGTCGTTGCCCGACGAATCGGAAACATTGCTGCCTGTGGTCTCGTCAAACTTGTACCACAACACCAGCCCGTTCGCATCGGGCTCCACTGCCGTAACGGTATAGTCACTCTCGAACCAGTCCTCGGCAAATATACTGAAATCTTCAAAGTCAACCACGCAATCGTCATCCAAATCGCCCACAGGTCCATACCTCGTAACGCACCTTCTTGGATAAAGTCTGATATCGTCAAAGTGCACAAAACCTGAACTGCCGCTCGAGGCAGTCCCGTTTCTGTCGCCTAAACCGACAGCAATCTTCTTGACCGCCGTTAAGTCCACACCCCCATCTGCGAACTCCTGAAGCTCGATGTACCAGTCTTGCCATTCCTCATTCTTCAGGTCATTGGGCTCACCGTCGTATACAGCCTCGGCACAATTGCCGCCCGCATCTTCAACCGCCACATACATCCTGTCGGCAGTATTGGTGGCTTTACCCGCAAAGAACACGTGCAGCGCTTTGACGTCATCCGCCGTCCAGTCCTGGGCATCCGCAAACGTCCGCTCCGCCTCGGAATAAATAAGGCCAAAACCATTAAAATACTCAAGCTGCAGTGCCTGCTCGCCTTCACGGGCCTCGTCCGTCGAAAGATACACATACGCACCCTCGATTTCATCCCAGCTTGCCGCCAGGTCAATGGCATCCGCGTACGACTCAAAATCCTCAACCACACAATACTCGGCAACCGTCAGCCGCCAAACGTCACCTTTGACGATTTCGCCGGGATGCACCTCGTCAATCCGCCAGTAGTAACTCGTCCCGAATTCAAGCTCCGGAGTGTAGCTGTTCGCATCCTGACGACCCTTATACACGCTCGTACCAACCGGCAGCGAAGCATCGGCATCTTGCACAGCCTCAAGATTAGTGCCAAGGTAAACATCGTGCGAAACCGCAGAAACCGCCGGCAACCACCTCAGAACCGCGTGCAGAGGCACATCTGTCGCACCATTGCCAGGCGTGGGGCCAAAGGCCTTGCCCACGGTTGTAAAGCTCCAGACCGAGCCCTTCCACGGACTGTTGATGTTCGCATCGTTGACCTCATCAATACGCCAAAAGTAGGTCCGGCCCAGGCCAAACTCGCCCGGCGAGTCATAGCTGTTGCAATCCACGTTGCCTTTATACACGCCGCCGACGGGAAGCGAATTGTCCGCACCATCCACCTGGTCCCAGCTGCCGCCAAGGTACACATCGTAAGTTACTGCATTCTCCCCTGGCGTCCAACCCAGCACCGCGTCCAGAGGTACATTGGCCATGCCATCCTCCAGGCTCGGCGTCAGTCCCCCAAGAGCATACAGCTTGAGGTAAGCAGGCATATCTTCCACCACCAGTTCGGTGTAACCTTTGGCCAATTCAACAACACCACCGTGCTCAATCCACTCTCGAGGGTCGCTACCCGTATCTTCAATCTCGAATGCACCGCCGCCGACAATAATATGGGGCTCGCGGTCGTAATACAGCTCAATACCCGTGCAGCGGAAAGTCCCGCCGTAAAGGTACAGGTAAGACGGACCCCGGTCGTCGCCGAACTTTACATCCTTGGAGCAATCAAACGTTGCAGTGCCGCTATACATAATGATACTGCCGTCGTTTATGTTAACCCTTTCATGGTTGTACGTCAGGGTTCCGCCGCTGACAATAAGCTGACCGCCGCCCTCAATCACACCAAGACCCGTAACAGTAAGCTCTGCCCCCGATGCAACCTCCAGGATGTCGTCAGCGCTTGCGAGATTGAACCCGGTCATAGTCTGCGTGCCCGTAATGATGATATGTTCCGCCAAAGCACCGCTGACCAAACCACACGCACAAAAAACCGCAAATATAATCCTCATCTTCATCGTGTTTCTCCTCATTCTCCAAAACTCAAACACTAACCCTGATATTTTCTTGTCCCGAAAACTCCTACTCATTTAGTCTGCTTTTTTGCAAAAACCCTCTCTAAACTCCTTAGTTCAAACCAAATGGCTGACTAAAAGGTTTGTACGAAACAGGAAAGGACTTGATTGTATTGCCCGATATTGTCCCATCACTCTTCTCAGCAATTCCTCATCAACTATCCCCGCTCGACAGCGCAAATACAGCGTTGTTAAGCCAATTAAATTACCTCCGTTGCCGACTTATTGTATTATACCCCACGCCCCCTCTTTGTCAAGCTTTTTTTACACGGTTCAATGCCCTTCATCCCATCACTTGCGGCCAAACACCCAAAGCCCCGAAAACATCATTTCACCGATGGTTCAATCCCCATAAGATTTGCACAAGCCCCCGCGCTGCAAGCAAATAGTACATCCCACGCGAGCCTCAAGTCCAACGGAACCCGCCGACAGCAGCCGCCGGCTTACATCTCCTCCTCCCCGGCATGATGCTCATACTTCGTCGATTACTTGTCCCTACTGTCGTTCTGTCGTGGGCAACTGTTCCAACTGCAAAACTCAATACTCCCAGTACGCAGTCCCCTCGCTGTCCGTCCCAGGCCAGTCCAGTCTGATTTTCTTGGCACCAGGTTCGTAAACCCACCCAAAAGCCCCAGTTGCTTCAGCAGAAACCGCCGAGCCATTACCAACTACGCAAATCGAGTTCAGCCGGTTAAACGCATTCTCAGGTATCTCTTTAAGATAGCCTTCAGCCCCGCAAACCTGCATCCTAAAGAAATATTCGCTCGGTATATTAGTCGCGTCGTCAGATGGATGACCGGGCGGCACACCATTGTGACGGGCCGAATATACTGCGATTATATTCCGCAGAATCTGCAAATTATTCTTGGCTGCCGCCTCTTTGGCACGCTGCGAGTACAACCTTATCTTCGGCACCGCAAAAGCCATTATCCCCACCAGCAACGCGACGACTATAACCGGCTTAACAAAGGAAAATCTTCTTCTGATTGTGATATTATTAGAGTTCTGAGTCACATCAACATCTTCCGAATCGCCCCTACATTTTCCTTTATCACTGTCCTAATTACCATGGCTCGCCCAGAATACAAATACTCTCGACAATTAGTTTATACCGGCACAACGCAAAAAACAACTGTGGAAACTACGTAATTTTGGAGGCCCAAAACAAGGACGAAAGCCACCAAAAGCCAATCGCCGGCAGCGGCAAAAACGGGCAAAATGCCTTTTCCACCACATCCGCCCCAACTGCAAAAAATCCCTTCGCCCGGATAGATACTCACAGCCAACTTCGGTTAAACGCGCTCGATACCGAAAGTCTCACAATCCCGCAAGTATTTGCAAATAACAGGCTTACGAAATATCCCCGGTGCGACTCGAACGCACAACCTCTGGCTCCGGAGGCCAACGCTCTATCCAATTGAGCTACGGGGACGGAACCAGCCCGTCTCGGCAATATAGCACTATTACGTAAAAAAACCAGACAAATCAAGAAAAATAGTCCCTCTCACAAATCTGTGCAAATAAATCAACAGATAAACGCAATATCTGGCACATAACCGAAACACCTTCCAGCAATTTCGGCATCACACGATTCTAATTGCAGTGCCGGAAAAATCTCTGCGAGAAGGAGCGACTATAGGCGAAAATGTGCTGGTTTATAAAACAGTATTAAAACTAACACCTTTAATGGAAATCTTAGAGAAAATCCGAGCCGGTAAGACCTGAGACCATTGACTGGGCCAATGCAATAATCTCTGCTTCTGTTCTTGGGAATCTTGCCATTTTATCTAAACCCCTTTCAATAAAAAGTTACATTCCTTTAAATTAAGGGTATATGTTTCCAGTTCTTCAGCTTGACGTAATTTTATGTGCTGTAGATCCTGTCGTTCAATTAACTTCCTAATCTTTGACTTTAAATCGTTATCAGTATATAAACCAAAAATAACTTCTCTTATCGATGCTGGGTTCAGCCGCAAAAACCAAGTTTTCTTGCTTTCGAAGTCTTTCTTTCCCTTGAAGTCTTTAAGAAGTGCCAACCCTTGTTGTTGCGATATCTCTAAAACACTAACTGAGAGTATCGTACGAAATTCTTTTTCATATTTCCAATCGATTGATTTGGTTAAAAATGCTTTTCGAAGTTCTTCGAACCTAACCTCGGAATAAATGTTAATTTTGGGCCTATCTT
>JAUWIU010000010.1 GCA_030608075.1 Phycisphaerae bacterium | reverse complement strand
CAGGCTCTATCAATGAACAAAAGCTGTCGGTGGACGAGGATGTGCTTTTGGAGCAGATTCTCGAGAATATCAATAATACGCCAATTGGTCAGGTGTTGAAAAAAATTGCCATGCTGCCCGATGTTCGCCAAAAGAAAGTGCTCGATATCCGCCGGCAGCTCACCCAGGGCCGGTACGAACTCAATGAGCGACTCGATATCGCTCTGGACAGAGTGCTCGAAGACCTCACCGCCTAAGATAATCGAGACTGAACTGCTCCAATCCTTTATCGGCTGCAAAATTTAGTGCCCGGTCTGTTTGGGGGAGATTTGCAAAGATTATGAAGAAGTGTCCGTTTTGCGCAGAGGAAATCCAGGAAGAGGCGATAAAGTGCCGCTACTGCGGTGAGTTTCTTGATGAATCCGGTAAGTCAAAAACAAAATGGTATTTCACCACATCCGCTGTTGTAATTGCTCTGCTGTGCTTAGGACCGCTTGCCCTGCCGCTCGTATGGTTCAACCCTCGCTATAAGACAAGTACAAAACTGGTGGTCACAACTATCGTTATTGTGTTTACGATGCTCTTTACCTATCTGCTCGGTTACATGTACCATCAGTTAATGAAGCAAATAAGCGCACTTGGCCTTGGCTAAGCTGTAGCGTGCCGTTGCACAATTCTTGTTTGTAAATCATCCGCTCTTTTGATATAATGGGTCTATGAATTGCGGAGGATGGGAAGGGTCGGAGCAGGACGATGAATAAGCCGGCGGTAATTGCCTTTGTGCTTTGTGCTCTTTCGGTTTCAGCATTTGCCGAGCCGAATTACACCGACACCAGCTTCGACCTTCGTGACTACTATGCTGACGGCACAACTGACTACACCACCGCCGTTCGCGACCAATCCTGGGGCACGTGCTGGATTCACGGCACCACTGCTGCAATGGAGAGCAACCTCACCATGACCGGCAGCTGGGCCGATGCCGGTATGAGCGGCCAGGTAGACCTGGCTGAATACCATCTTGACAAATTCAATGGCTTCACCCGAAAAGGTATGGACGGAGACGAGATACCCAGTAACAGTTGGTACACCGGCCAGGGGCCGCCATTTCCGGGCAGCAACACCGATGAGCCGCTGGAGAGTCGAACGCACGGCCTGATAGTTCATCTCGGGGGCGATTACCGTATCGCAACCGCTTTCCTGACCAATCACGGCGCAGTAAATGAGACCGAGGATACCGAAATAACCGCACCTGATACTGATTACCCCGCTAAACGTGCGAAATTCGGATACTCCGACTTTGATGGAATCCAGAAGTCTGATGATAATTATGTGTATTTTATGCCGCGTCACGTCCAGTGGCATACGTTGTCCGGCACGGATGTCGAAAAGCGACAACGGATAAAAAAAGCCGTCATCGCTGCGGGTTCAGTGGCTACCTGCATGTATTCGGGCGGTGGATTCTACTCCAACGGTACACACTACCAGCCTGCCGGCGACCCTAACCAGCCTAACCACGCAGTCGCTATCGTGGGCTGGGATGACAACAAACCTACCCAGGCCGAACAGCCCGGTGCATGGCTGTGTAGAAATAGCTGGGGAGATACCTGGAACGGAGACGGGCATTTCTGGATTTCATACTACGACAAGCACACAGCCAGACACCCGGAGATGGGCGGCGTAACCTTCAGCGGTGTCGAGCCGTCCAGGTTTGATAACGTCTACAGCCATTCGCTCCACGGATGGCAGTATGACACCGCCAGCGACCCGAATATTACTGCGGCAGCCAATCGGTTTGTCGCACAGCAAACCGAACATCTCAAGGCGGTCGGTTTCTATACTTTAGCTGACAACGTAAACTATACTATGAGCATCTACAAAGATAACCTCAGCAGCTCTGCCGTCAGTCAAACAAGTGGAACCATAGCCGGGCCCGGGTTTCATATAGTCGACCTTGCCGGTGCGGTGAGCCTGAATGCCGGTAACGTGTTTTTCATAACCGTTGAAGTCGACAAAGGCGGTTATGCCTTTGATGCATCGTTCAGACTGTACGTTGCGATGGGCCCGATTGCCGAGCCGCCCGAGGACATCTATTACACAGAAGATATCACCGAAGGCTTCTATAAGTTTGACACGTCAGGCGGGAACATCGCAGGGGGTACTATTACCGACCCGCCCTACGATGTTTATTCGGCGGCCGCTGCCGATGAAAGCTTCTACCGCAATGCTTCGGGCCAATGGTTGGATTTCATCGACTATGACGCCTATGGCAGCTTCAACACCGAGTGGAACGACATCTCGTGGAACTTCGCCATCACCGGCTACGCTGCCAGACCAGGTCCCGGCGATATCAACAATGACGGCAGCGTAGATTCCGGAGACTTTGCCATACTGGCTGAGCAGTGGCAGCAACCGCCCGGCACACCGTCTGCCGACATCGCGCCGGCACCAGACGGAGACGGCAAAGTCGACGGCTTCGATTTGGCTTTCTTTGCCGAGTGTTGGCTCAAAAACACCCCCTGACAAACCCTAACATCAGGCCGCTCCAACCCAACCGTCTTCGCGAACTGTGCTTTTACGGCATAGCAGCGAAGAATGACACTTATGACCTGTTTGAAATCAAGTACCTATTGAAGCGAAGTTCTTCTTGTGCAACGTGCTCACTCCTTGTCCTTACAAATTTTCAACTTTTGTCTGCAATTTTTCATTTTGCTTTTTAATTTTTAATCTTCCCTCGCTTTTGCCCTCTCACCCATCCAGGCCTTACGCATCTACTCCAAAGGTTTGTAGAAACTCTCCGGGCGGTTTCCGAGCGTATTGGTCAGTGTGCCGAGTCTGTCGATGGTGCATTCGATTCGGTCACTGGCCTGGAGAAACTCGCCTGTTGCCAGCGCTACGCCCGCTGGTGTGCCCGTGGCGATGACGTCTCCCGGCTCAAGTGTCATCAGGTGGCTTACGAACGAGACAATGTCGGCGACAGGGTAAATCATCTGCGACGTATTGGCCTTTTGGCGGACTCGACCGTTGACGGTCAGTGTTAGATTGAGATTTTGCACATCTTCGATTTCATCGGCAGTAAGCAGGTATGGGCCCATCGGCAGGAAGCCGTCAGCCCATTTACCGTTCAGCCAGTCATAGAATTCGTCCCAGGGCCGCTCGGCCCGGCCTTTTTTGAAAGTAACACTGCGAGCTGATACATCATTGACGATTGTATAGCCGGCCACGACGTCAAGGGCATCGTCGGCCTTTACGCATTTGGCTTTTTTCCCGATTATCACAGCAAGCTCGATTTCGTAATCTATCTGTTCGCTGTACGCCGGCCAGGTTATCTCGTCATCCGGGCCTATTACCACCGTCGGCGGCATAATAAAAGGTCTGGGCACAGTCGTTTGCCGCGGCGAATCGGACAGGCCGACCTTAAAGCCGCGCTTCAGGCCGGCCTCTTTGATATGCTCGCTGTAGTTGCCGGCAAGGGCGATTATCTTGTCCGGGCGACGAATCGGCGCAAGCAGCTTGACCGAATCCAGCGGCGTCAAAACATCGGTAACAGTTGCCATCCGCGCAAGTTTTTCCAGGCAGGATGTACCTCTCTGTAAGACCTCTTTGACGCTGCGGGGCGGATTCGGCCCCTGCCAGGCCGATGCAATATCAATCACTCCGTCATCGACCAGTACCCCGCACGAGACCGACTGGTCTCTGGAATAAGTAACTAATTTCATGTTTTGACCTTTCTTTTCCCGATATATTAGTAGTATGAGTATATTACAGCGTTTTATGGGATAGAGACAGTAAAAAACAGCTTGACGTTGCACCAGTAGACTTTTCTAATGGATGTTAATTGAAAGAGGAAATTGTATGGGGCGAATTGTAGATGCTGTTTTGAAAAACAGTCTGGACGGCGAAAAGCGTCCTGGGGTTTTGAGGAATCTGACAATGGCATTACGAGAATTCAAAGCGAAAGCCAATAGCTGGCTGCGGACTCACAAATTATCCGGGGTTGAAGCGTATCAGCCGCAGGTTGATGACCAGGGCCTGATTAGTGAAGATGCCGGGCTGGCAGCGCCGGCAGAGAATGAGCAGACCACTGTTGAAACCAACAAGGTTGTGGTCAAGGCGGCCCAGCCGATGAATAAACATGAATCGCTCGAAAAACTCCAAAACGGCTTTAACAAACTCGTTGAACAACTGCGCGGCATCAACGAGCATCTCGACCGACAAGTTGTACAGCAGGAAGATTTGATGAGCCGAATAGATAACATGCCGAAGCTGCTTGAAACCTTTCCGACTGTTGTTGAAAATCAGAAGCAGTTAATCGAACAGTTACTCGAACATCTGAAAACAACCGCCGCCAGGAACCAGCAGTTTATTGACGCTGTTGAGAAAATCCCGACAGCGACCGCAAAACAAACTGACGCTCTGGCCGATATAGACCATCAGCTTGCCGCCGTTGCCGATACCGATGTCCAGATGGCCGAGAGTTTCAACAGCTTCAACGGCACGCTCGACAAACTGAACCAGAGCACCATCAGCCAAACCGATGGAATCATGCAGATGAGCAAAACCTTTGCCACCAGCGACAGATACCTCAAGTACATCATTTCCAGGCAGAATAAGCGCTTTATGTGGATGTTCTTGACGGCTGTCGGCGTATGTGTGTCTGCTATTTTGATTTTAGCCGGTATCGTAATCTATCTCGGACAGTGAGAAATTTTTGTTTTTTTGCTTGAGCGCCGTCAGATAATATGCTAAAAAGTTGATAGTTTGCTCTTTGAAAAGAACATAACCTGACTGCAGGTTCCAGAGCACCGGGCTTTGGAATAGTCAAAAGGGAACGCGGTTAAAATCCGCGGCGGGCGCGCCGCTGTAAGTGTCTGTTCCGAGTAAAAATCGGAAATCCGAGTGACATTTTGTTCCACTGTTCGCAACGGGCGAATGGGAAGGAGTCTCGAGGTAAGACGCAAGTCAGAAAACCTGCCTGTGGTCGGCTTCACATTTATAGTGTTCTCGCGGGCCGAACATGGTGTGATTTGTTTGCCTGATTGACCTTGCACGTCAGACGAAAGTGACAGCAAAAACCATCGTTTCCTTCGCGGGAACGGTGGTTTTTTTGTTGGGCGCCCTCGCGTCAAGGGCCGAGTACCAGGAAAGGAGGTAAATACAATCGAACACGTAACACGATTGTCGGATTTCAACTCAGGGTCTTTGATGTACCACAGAAAATAGAAACATCAGGAAAGTACAAAGGCCTCTGAAAACAAGCGGCGATTTTGAATTGAAGGAGAGAAACGATGAAGCTCATAAGTTTGATTTCTTTAATTGCTTTTCTGGGAGTAACAAGTTCGTCGGCAGCGGCGACTGCTATGGATGTCGGCACGGGTGAAAACAGTGCCGGGCTTTATATCGAGTGGAGCGACGGCTGTGTGGCCGAATTCCTGGTCAATTTTGATGAGCCGACAGTCAGCGGCCTTGGGCTGTTCGATACCGTAGAGGCGTATTCTTCACTTACGACGCTGCGAAGTGACTTTGGATTTGGAGTTTTCATCGACGGGATAACATACAACGCCCACAGTAATGTGGGCTACGCCGGCGGTGAAGACTGGTGGCATTACTGGGTAAAAAGAGGCGATGCGGACTGGGTCAGCCCGCCTTATGGAGCCAGCGACAGGGTGGTTTCCAGTGGTGATATGGATGGCTGGATTTACGGGCGGGCCGGGACAGTCCCGGAACCGAGCACTTTGCTGCTGTTGTGTCTTGGCGGGTTGCTTGTTCGCAGGGCCCGAGCGAAGCCAGACTCGGCTAACTAAAGAAGGTCTATGTTACCTCGACAAACCGGTGGGGCCGCCGCCATGGCACCACCAATAATGTGGGAAGCAAAGACAATGCACCGGAAAAAAATGTTTATAGCTCTTGCTTACGCATTGTTTAGTTTCGCCGCGATAACAAAGGCCTACGACTATGACGCAAACGATTTTGCTATCGAGGTTATCGATTACGTTGAGGGCTCAGGGGTGGGACTACACAATGACCCCAACAGCGCCGTCGGCAGGCCTTCGCTGGAAACGGGCGGTAAACGTTATCCTGAAACCGAGCCGGTGGTGCCGGTTTTTCAGCCATGGCTTGCCAATCAGGTGATTACAATTGGCGACGGCGGTCGGCTGACGGTTAAGTTCAGTCATCCTCTTGAAAACGACCGGAATAATCCGTATGGCGTAGATTTTATTGTGTTTGGCAACTCATTTCTGGTTATTGCACTGGTTAATGGAAATGAACAGGACTGGGATTTTGGCAATCCTGAGCAGACAATAGTAAGCGGTGCGGTGGCGAGCGAGCCCGGAATTGTTTCCGTCAGCCAGGACGGACAAACCTGGTACACTTTCTCAGACGGGCCTTATGCCGACGATTTTGCCCCCACAGCGGCTTACAGGTGGGATGATGTAAATGACGTTTGGGGCACGGAGCTTGACCCCACACGGCCGTTGGACCCGAATTTAAGTGCGGCTGAGATGGACGGCATGACCGTGGCCGAAGTTATCGAACTTTACAATGGCTCGGCCGGCGGCACCGGTTTCGATATCGGCGTATTCGGATTCGCCTGGATTCAATATGTTCGTATTGAGGACGACCCCCGCAGCGACGTTACTACCGAAATAGATGCAATTTCCGACGTCACTTGCTGCGGAGACTACAGACACCCGTTTCCAGTCGGCGACCTTAATAAAGACTGCAGAGTGGATATGTTGGATTTTGGTTTGATTGCGGCGCACTGGCTGGATTGCACATGGGATTGTCCCTGAGAGACCTATGAGAACAAAAGGACTTACGCTGATAGAAGTACTGGTGGTGATATCGGTGATATCGGTTCTGGCGGCAATACTGATGCCGGCGCTGGCAACGGCACGCCAATATGGAAAAGGTATTGCCTGTTTGAACAACCTGAGACAAATGACAATAGCAGCTCAAATCTATGCTAATAATAATGACGGTTACTATCCATTGACCCAGGATGTCAGAACCGAACGACACAATAAGGTTTATGAATACACCTGGGATTTTGTCACTATCACCGACAGCAGCGGCAAGAACAAGAGATTCGCACCAGGTATTTTGTGGGAAGGGCAAACCCTCTTGAAGATACAGCAGTGTCCCTCTTTCAGGGGCGCCGATAATTGGCACGGGGAACCATACACGGGCTATAACTATAATGCCAGCTACATAGGCGGCAGCCATCGTCAGGACCTCTGGTCAGGCAAAAGAATTTTGATACCGTCGGCAAGGGTTACACAAGTGAGGAGACCCGCCGCCTGTGCCATTTTTGGAGACGGCCAGTACGCAAACGGTGCGAACAAATTTATGCGTGCTCCTTTTGCAGGCAATCTCGACGAGGATTTTTCGGCTTCGGGCAGATATGCAGGTACGCAAGGATACCGTCATTTGGGCAGGACAAACGTGGCGTACTGCGACGGAAGTGCCAGAAGCGTTCGGCAGTTTTATACCGAGACGGACAAGTGGGCAAAAGACAAAATCGCCGAAGGAACGGGTTTCCTGTCGCCGGATAACAGTGCGTACGATTTGGAATGAAAGGATTTTCACCATCTGACTTTCCTTGCGGCCTGTGACATTGGCGCAGCAGAGATATTGTATCCGGCAGCAGCCATAGTATAATCGCTAATGTGAAAACGACGCCGGCAAAACGAAGCCCGAACCACCTGCAGCAAGCCGGTATTTTTGCTCTGCAGGGTTTGAATCAGCTCTTATGGCCGGCGGTGTGTATCAACTGCCGCGACAGTATCTGCGAAACCGATAATAGTCTGTGCAAAACCTGCTGGGCCGAGTTGCTGGCCGGCACAGGGGGTGATTACTGCCCGCGCTGCGGTCGCGACGCCAGCAGATACGGACTGCTCGAAGGGGCCTGTCCAGATTGCCAGGGCAAAGAAATATACTTTGACCGGATAGCGAGAGCGGGATTTTACACCGACGCACTGAGGGAAATGATTCTGGCCTTTAAGCTCAGCGGACGCACGGAACTTGATTCGGTCTTGGGTTTTCTGGCCAACGCTGCACTGCAGGGCGGTGGTTTCTCGGATGCGATAGAGATTTTCGTGCCTGTTCCTATACACTGGTCGAGGCGATTGGCTCGAGGTTTCAACCAGTCGCAGATAATAGCCGGGAGATTGAAACACCCCCGGGCAAAAGTCAATACAGACCTGGTCAGAATACGCCGAACCAAGACACAAGCGGCAATGGCAACAGCCGCCCAGCGTGCCAGAAATGTTGCCGGCGCTTTTGCGGTCCGCTTCGGACATAAATTCGCTGGCCGCAGGATTTGCCTCGTGGATGATATCAAAACAACCGGCGCCACGTTGAACGAATGCGCAAAGACATTAAAAGAGGCCGGCGCATCAAAAGTCTTCGCATTAGTCTTAGCCGTCGCCGGCCAGAAGGTCGGCTGACCAACGTTGATATTACTGCAGGGAGAACAGCCGTGTCTGCTGATAAACAATAAAGAAACTGCTGCAAGGGGAAGGCCGGCGGTTGTTATAGTTTTTCGTATTTGATGATGGCTCGGTACAGGCCGTTGATTCGTTTGCCGTCGACAATCATTGGGGAGTATTTTGCGTTTCGCGGCTGAAGGCGAACCTTGTTATCCGGCTCAAAGAACACTCTCTTAAAGGTCGTTTCGTGCGGCATTAGAAAACGCACAAAGCAGTCATCTCCACTCTGCACGTCGGCTGCCGGCGAAAAGACCACAATGTCACCCTCTCGGAACCTCGGCTCCATCGAATCACCCACCACACGGACGGCAAAGCCGTTGGGGTCGTGCAAATCAGGGCAGCGAATGTAATCATCAGCGATGCCAACCGGATAATCCAAATCGTTGAAGTCACGCGGATAGCCGGCCGCGACTTTGTTTATAACGGGAACGAGTCGACCGGCTGCCAAAGAAGGTGCATCCCGTTCAACATTCAGATTGGTCTTGTCGAGAAATTCATCGACTTCGGCCTGGCTGGCTTTTCGGTGAACGAGATTTCTGATAAACTGCCGCAGTTGCTCATTCTCTGCCTCAGCCGATTCATATTCCTGACGGATATCGGGAGGAATCCGCTCCATATGAGCGATGTGCAGCAGCAGGCCGGGCTCAAATTCGAGTATCTTCTCAAGCTTTATCAGAAGCTGGTCACCGGGTGGGTTTTTGACTTTGCCCGTTTCGATAGTGGACAGGTACGGCTTGGAGAAGCCGGTGTGTCTGCTTACCTCTTCGAGTGTCAGGTTTAACCGCTCTCGTTTTTTCCTTATTATTTGGCCTAATGACATAAACCCAATTCTACAAGAATGTTTTGCGAATGCAAGCAAAAGTTTGATAAATATTTAACAAAATTGCATTTATTTATTTTTCGGTTAGCACTGACTGCTTTTGCTGATTATGGGAAGGTCGGTGAGGCCATTTTAGAAAAACACGTGCTCAAACAGTATTTTGAGGCCAAGGCCGATGAGGACCACCCCGCCTACGGCTTCGATTTTATTTTCGAACAAGTGCCCGAACCTTTTTCCGACGAACACGCCAAAAAACGACAGCGCAAATGTTACCAGACCAATGACAATCACAGCCATTGCGATGGAAATTCTCAGAAACGGCAGGGTTATTCCCACCACCAGTGCATCGATACTTGTGGCAACGGACAAGACCAGCAGGCTCAAAATACTCAAAGGCCCAAAACTTTCATGCTCAGTCTTGGTCCTGAATGATTCATAGACCATCCTGCCTCCGACACCGCTCAGCAAACCGAAGGCTACCCAATGGTTGTAGGGGCCTATGTATTCTTTTATGCTTAGGCCCGCCAGGTAACCTATCAACGGCATAAGGGCCTGAAAACCGCCGAAAAAAGACGCTATTCGAAAGGCCTGCTTCACATTTAACTGCTTGCAGACTGCTCCGTTGACAATAGAGACTGCAAAAGCATCCATTGCCAAACCGACAGCTATAAGTCCTATTGTGACAAAGCCCACAGTTCCCTGAAAATAACTCTATGTTACTTTGCTTCCTGGTTTATGGACAATCGCTGCGCCCAACACCGCCAAAAGAACTATCGCTGACCCGGACTTGACTACGGATGGCAGCATCCAACCGGTCTTAGAAACGACGTTGAAGTCGGTGCCCCCAGCGAGGAAATCCAGCAGCATCCCTGCTAAAAGGGCAGAACCTGCTACGGTAAGAAGATAAGTAATTGCGGTTCTGCGGCCCAATGTTTTCCAGATAGTCACAAATGACGCTGCGTTGGTGGCCGGCCCGGTCATAAGAAAGACCAGCGCAGCACCCGGCGTCAGGCCTTTCAATATCAATGCTGCCGCTACTGGCACCGACGCTGTTGCACACACATAAACCGGTATCCCCAAAAACATCATCACCACCATTGCAAAAATCCCCGTCCCCAGTCTTTCTGCAAAGTACCCATCGGGTATCAATGCAGAAATAACAGCCGCGATAGCCAATCCCACAAGCATTGCTCTGCCGATATCCCGCGGCAGTGTAACAAAACCATATTTTAAGCATCTAACGATTTTTTTGTTTTGGTTTCCAGGGCAGCATTGTTCTGTCCGTTCCTGCGGCTTCTGCCCTTTCTTTTCTTGCTCTTTGTCGAACACATTAATCAATGAGCCACCAATGATACCGGTTATGAACGCTGCGACTGGTCGGAAAACGGCAAAAAGTGGTCCCAGAAGACTCAACGTCACAAGCACGCTGTCGGCACCGGTCTGAGGCGTGGAGAGCAAAAAAGATATTACCGACCCTTTGCTCGCACCGTGCTTATGCAGCGACATTGATACCGGAATGACGCCGCACGAACACAAAGGCAGCGGAACACCGAAAAGCGATGCCTTAACCAAGGGCCATATCCCTTTACCGCCAAGATGTCTTTCCACTATACTTTGCGATACAAGCACAGAAAGAATGCCGGCAGCGAACAAGCCGAATAACAAATAGGGTGACATTTCGGCGACCGTCGCCCAAAAATCAACTATTATCGATTTAGCAAAATCAGACATTACGGACCTAACACTATCAATCAGCTCGAATAAGCTTCGCTGTGTGCTGGAATATCAATCTGTTTTCTCAGGGCCTTGCCGGATGCAAACCTGTATCCACTGTCTTGATTTAGTATTACTTCATTATTATCTATAGTTATTTTCATATCTTGTTCGGGATTTCTCTGATGCATTACATTTGCCAGCAGAAAGGCCTTTTCGAGCCCGTCGCCAGTATTGTAATTTGCCACTTCATCCGGTTGAGCCAGGCGTTTGCCGTCATAGATAGAAAAGGTTTTCATCTTCTGGAGCCACTGATACACCTGTTCGGTCGACATTGACTCTGCAATTTGCAATGAGACCGGGTTGCGCTGCACTGCCGCCTTTACAAATGGAGCCCAGTCACAGCTTTGCATATCACGATAGGCGTAAAAGGCGAGCTCGGCGGTGGTGTTGCTCCGACGGGTCGAATGCAAAAAGTCAATTATCTGCTCTCTGCCGTGCTCTACGGAGATTTCAATCGGCTCAGTGGAAAGGAAATTTTTGTCCTGGGACGGCAGCTTAGGCTCAATGTGCACGAAATCCGCCAATTCATCCACCAGCCGCCCTGCATCTGGGATAACGGGTTCAAAATATTTTCTCAAGCCTGTTTTGCTGTGAGGCTTTCGCAGGTCAATTTTTGATTTTCTCATAAATTCTTCAAGTTCGTCGCAGCGGATCCTGCCAGGAAGTTCATACGCAACAAAATCCTCATCCGAAACCTCGCCAAGTAATTTGTCGTATGTTTGGTCAGCAATTCTGAAATTACTGCTGTGCTCGTAATGAAACAGCACTTCAGCCTTTATAAACTGCGCCCGGCCGTGACAATCGCAGCGTGCCTGAAAGAATTTTTGACGGTCTCGATTTGCACGCAGGAAGTTTGCAAACACACGCAGCGTCAAATCTGCTGACAAATACGAACCGAGATGGCTGGCAAAGTGCTGATAAGATTTTTTATTCATTGTGGCGTCTTCGAACATGCAGTGGATATAGCCGCTACGATGAGCCACGATTGTGACATTTTCATTGCACAGGGCACGCTGTGCTTTGTTGGAAATGGCCGAACCATTGAACCACATCGTTTTCGTAATAAGCCTTCTGTTGTTTGTCAGCACGCCGTCATCTATATCGATAAAATTCTGTGAGTGAAGCGGCGTAAGTATCATGTAGATATCTTCGAGCGGGATTCCGCAGACAACGAAAGCTGCAGCAGCGTACAAAGCGGCAAGAGAGACACACTCGCCGGCTTTCTTCGTGTAGCCTGGTTTTAACGGAAAAGCATCCATAGCCTCGACGGTTTCGGTCTTCCAATAGGGGATGATGTCACTATCATATTTGTCGAGCCCAAAATGCTTTCGGATGTCGACGTCAAAGTAGTATTTGTCACCCTCGTAGCCGAACAAAGCATTGCTCTGGGTGATAACATCCGGCGAGATGAAATCAGCAAAGCGTTTGAGCTCTTTTTGCCTGCTGGTGAGACCCCAGGTTTCAAGGTCAAGATTGAACTCGTACTGGTCTATTATGAATTGCTTCAGCCGCATCAATTTCTTATAGCTGCCCTTGCCCTGCAGCTTTTTGAAGCAGTCGAGCTGCCGCCACTGCCAGATAATCGGGCTCATAATATTGGCCAGAACCAGGCTGTAGATTAGCTCCGGAAATACGAAGATTTCCATATCGGAAAGCGTTATCGCTGAAGTGTATTTTTCCAACTGCTTCGGGTCCATTTCTTGCTCCAGAAGGTCACGGTCGGGGCCGAGTTGGCGGCCCGGCTCGTAAAACCACTTGACTTCACCGGAGATTCTACGATATTTGGCAGGTCATTGCTATGAACTTGCCAAGAAGTTGACTTTTACGCTAAAAGTTGGGGAGAATCCAGAAAAAGTGGGTGATTTCAGGGAAGGGAGAGGTTCGTGGGGATGTTGATTGGGAGTGCGGACGGTTGGGTTAGTTATGAGGGGCGGGTTTTCTCCTTATTTATGCTGCCAAATGGACTTGATTTTCCAGACGTCGAGCGATTTGAGGCGGGCGGTGCCGCCGGTGGCGAAGGCCTCGACACCGAGGTCGTTGGGGTCAGGGTAGATGACCTTTACGGCGGCTTTTTGCCCATCGTTTACGAAGACTTCCATTACCGATTTGTCGAGGAAGACGTGAAGTTTGAGCAGCCTTTCGGCTTTGTTTAGCTGGAGGGGGAGTTTTACGCCGGCTGCGCTGAGCGTGGTGTGGTCATAGGTGATACGAACGGAGTCTTTGCCGTCATTGCTGCGTCTGAGGTTCAGGCCAATGGTTTTAGCGTCGCCCGGCTCAAAGACGGCCATTATCTCCAAGGTGTCTGAACGGGGGCTTTCGATGATGCGGCCGGTATTGTTTAAGTCGAGGTCTTGAATAGACACGTGCTCGCTGCGGAGCTTTTTGGTCTCGGCAACGGGCTGCTGGCGCAACAGCCCGTCAGCGCCCAGGGAGATGATTCTGGGGATTGCAAGGCAGCCGTTCCAGCCGCGACCTGACTTGAAACCCCTCACCCAGGCGAAAAGAATGCATCTGGCCTTGTCATCGAAGAAGACGTGTGGGGACGAGAAATCTTTGCTGGGAGTGAGAGTTCCTTCTTTTTCGGGTTTGAAGGTCAGACTCTGCAGGTCGAAAGACCCTGTGAGATACATGATGGGACCGCCCGGGTGAAACAGCAGTATCCATTTTCCATTAAGCTTGAAGAACATGGGGACTTCCATGTTTCTGATTCTGCTTTTTGGGGCGCTGAAAAGCAGTCCACGATATGTCCAGCGTGTTAAGCCGGAATCATGTGCCTCATAAAGCGGAACCGCTACGTTTTTGCCGAGGGCGTCAACGCCGATGACCATGAATGTCCGCCCGGCTTCGGAGAAGACAAAACAATCGCTCCAGCCGCCTCCGAATCTTGGTCCTCCGTGACTGTCCAGTGTCAAGATGGGATTGGCAGGGTGTCTCTTCCAGGTAATCATATCATCGTCGCCGATGGCGGCACGCTGGTCGCGAGGTGCGTCATAATTGGGAACGAGCGTGTAGAAAATCATTGGAACGCCTTGTTTGTTGATTGTGACGCAGCCGGAGTTGCAGCGGAGCTCGTTTGGAGCTGGGGCGATGGCGATGGGCAGGTGCTCCCAGTAAATCAGGTCTTTGCTGCGGGCGTGTCCCCAGTGGATGTTGTCCCACTGGTCACCGTACGGATTGAGTTGGTAGAATAAGTGGTAATAACCTTTGTAATAGATGCCACCGCAGGGGTCGTTCATCCACTGCGCCGGTGGTCTGAAATGGTAGACCGGGCGAGTCGGGTCTGCATGTGCCCTCACGTCCGCTCGGCGCAGCGCATTCATGGCCTTAGCTATGGCCGGGTCGGCAGGCGGCGTTGCAAAGCAAGCCAGGGCCAACAAACCAGCTATGCCGACGTGCGCCATTCTCGCAATCCAATTCACTTCACGTTATGACTGTCTTTAGAGCTATGTTTAGAACCAAATCGATTTCAGCTTCCAGACCTTTAGGTTCCGAAGTTTTGCCTGCCCTCCGTGAGCGAAAACCTCCAGTGACCTGTTGTCACTGTCAAGCGGGGAACACAGGAACATCGAGGCGCGACCATCGTTGATGAAAATCTCTATCGACGTGCGGTCGACCAGAATATGCAGCTTGACTTTGCCGTTGAGCAGTTTCAACTCGCCCTTTTTGTCCCCGCAGATAAGGGTTTGGTCCTTAACGTTGCAGACCAGCGGTGTTCCGCGCAGCGTAAGTCCGAACTCCTCGGCGCTGGCAGGCTCGACTTCGCACTGAATCTCGAACAATTCACCCGATATCTTCGACAGTATGTTTTCACCGGGCTTGAGCGTCACCGGACCGAAGGAGTATTTGCGGCCTCGGAGCTTCTTGATTTCGCCGACGGGAACGCGGCAAAGCCGAATCCCTTCGGGCAGTGTCCGAAGTGTAATCTCGCACGGAATCGACATCTGCTGATTAAACGGCATATCGGGGAATTTTCCACCGGCCATCCAGGCAATCTGTACCCTTCGACGGTGCGACTTTGGTATTCCACGCCAGGTCTGGACCGCATAGTACTGTCCGACCCGCGAATCATAAGGACCTTCCTGCGGCGTAAATTTTCTCCCGTCGAACGTCCCCAACAAATACCTCCCGTTGGCGCCATAGATTACCCAGCGTGTGTTGTTCCAGTCGCCGTCTATCGGCATCTCGAAGAAATCCGGATACTCACTGCTGCCCGGAATAGTGAGTTCCTGAATTTGCGTCCAGTTCTTCAGGTCTTCCGAGGTAAACAGCGCGAAGTTCTCTTTATTCAGAAACAGCGCCATAACCCACAGCCTGCCAGGCTCATACCAGCTAACAACGGGGTCTCGATTGCTCCCGCGGATATGACCGATGATGGGATTTTTTTCGTACTTGACCCATGTCCTTCCCCGGTCATTGCTGTACGCCAGGCACTGGGTGAACGGTTTTGGTGGGTCAGCATGGTTGCCGGCAGCCGTGTAGAAGGCCACCAAAACCTTCTCTTTGCCGGTTTGGAAGCCGGAGGTGTTGTTCCAGTCCACCACCGCCCCACCGGAGAAAATTGTGCCGAGTTCGTCTGGCTCAATGGCGTTGGGCAGTTGTTTCCAGTGGACCAGGTCGGTACTTATCGCATGGGCCCATGTCATATTGCCCCAATTGATGCCGAAGGGGTTGTGCTGGAAGAACATGTGGTATTCGCCCTTGTAGTAAACCAGCCCATCCGGGTCGTTCGTCCAGTTCGTTCGGGGCGTAAAATGAAACTGCGGGCGATACTTTTCATTGTAAAGCGCACCGATGGGCGGTTTCTTGCGAGCCTTACTCAACTCGGCACAACCTTGTATAAGAGGTGGCACAGTTAGTGCCGTTGCGCCCAAACCGACCGTTTTGAGAAAATCACGCCGACTGTAAAATGCCTTTTCGCTTTTGATTAGTTCAGTTCCCGCATACATTTTGCTTACCTCCGTACCAGCTACAATCCAGCAATTCCTGTTTCAGCCGCATCCCTAAACTTCTATTTGTGATGAAATACCAAATCCGTCCGAAAAATGCAACCGCGTCGGAGATTTTCCAATCACATTATCTTTCACAGTGCCCACATGCGCCCAATCCGGGTTTTTTGTATCGTCAAATTCAATTGTCAAGGTATTTGTTTAGATGGTCAATCAGGCAAAAGCAGAATTTCAAGGCAGGATTTTATAGGAATGAACGAAACTACATTGTTTGAGCAACGGATGGTTTCGCTGCACGGATTTCTGATACCAGGAACGGCTCAACTCAGAATTTCGCTGATGTCGTCTGCGCTCAGCACCTTTCCAACAACTCTGACCTGTCCATCTATGACCAGAGCCGGCGTCACCATTACGCCAATGGCCATTATGTCAGTTATCTTCGTAACCTTCTCGATTTCATACTCGATGCCGAGTTTCTTAGCGGCAGCTTCAGCATTTTCCGCCAGCTTTTTGCACTTGGGACAACCGGTGCCGAGAATTTGTACTTTTTTCATTGTCACATCCCTCTGAGAAAATTCTTTTTGCCTCATAGCTTTCCAGCTGGAACTGTGTGAAACCACCTTTGTGTCCTGAGGCATATTCGCACGAGCATCAGCATGACCGGCACCTCAATAAGCACTCCGACAACGGTTGCTAAGGCTGCACCAGAAGATAACCCAAACAGCATTGTCGAAGTGGCTATGGCAACTTCAAAGTGATTTGACGCGCCAATCATGGCGGCTGGAGCTGCATCTTCATAGTTTAATTTCAGCAATTTCGCCAGGCCGTAGCCTAACCAGAAGATTAGATTGGTCTGGATGAACAACGGTATCGCAATCCATAGAATTGTTAATGGATTTGAAAGGATAACTTCGCCCTTAAATGAAAACAGCAACACCAATGTGATAAGCAATGCAATGATTGTAACAGGTGTGAGAACATGCAGAAATTTTTCCTTAAACCACACTTGGCCTTTAGTTGCTATAATCCATTTCCGTGATAAATATCCTGCCACCAAAGGCAAAGCTACATATATAGCAATAGACAGCAACAGGCCCTGCCAAGGCACAGGCAGTCTGCCGACACCTAATAAGAAACCCCCAAGAATTCCATAAAGTAAAAGCATCGTTAGTGAGTTTATTGCCACCATCACCAGCGTAAGGCCATCGTTGCCCCTGGCAAGATATCCCCAAACCAAAACCATAGCCGTACAGGGAGCGATGCCTAAAAGAATACAACCAGCTAAGTAACTTCGCCAGAGAGGAACCTGAAGCATCTTAGCACCATTGATAAGAACAACCCGACCCGCACCATGGGTTGCTCCTATGGCCAG
Organism: Phycisphaerae bacterium; assembly: GCA_030608075.1. GTDB lineage: Bacteria > Planctomycetota > Phycisphaerae > Sedimentisphaerales > Anaerobacaceae > JAUWIU01. The sequence goes on along the minus strand of JAUWIU010000010.1, from coordinate 16,696 downwards.
ATCAAGTCCAAAAGGCATTTTGACGTTATCAACAGCATCCGGACCGATGAATGTGTGGAATAGTGTGCCAAGGAAAAACAAGGCGATAGCGTACATGGTAAAAGGCTTAATGGCCCAGTTAACGAAAAGGGTTAAACCAACCGGTTTGCCGTTTTTGCCGGCCTTGACAACTTCGGCAAAATCGATTTTAACCATAATTGGATACATCATAAAAAACAGGCATATCGCGATAGGTATTGAAACAACCGGAGCCTGACCGACATATATAGCCATTCCGTCGAGGAATTTTGCTACGCCGGGTGTTACTTTTCCAAGCACAATGCCGCCTATGATGCAAAGCAACACCCATATAGTCAGATACTTTTCAAAAATACTCAATCCTTTGATTTGTTTAGCGGCAAGAGTTTCTTGTTCCATCAATCTTACTCCTTGAATAAAAATGCTTAACAATCCTTATGGCCATCTGCCAGTTTCAGGGAATCTCTGACGGGCACCTTAGTATATCACACTTGGAATCACACTTAGCATCACACGGCCCCAATCCCCAACCACGGCCATTGCCACGTCCTTGTTCTACAACTTTGGGTTTTACAAGGTAAGGGAAAGAAAAGAGAAGAGCCGTTATGCAAATAAGAATCAATGCGATAACCACAGCGGGCAAAACGATTTGGTATCAATCTGCGATAAACCCCTACAACCATCGACCAGTGTAGAACAACATGGAGCACAAGCAAAGATAGAAAAACCAAGCCGATTATAAAATGAATTGTTCCCCACTGGTGGCGGTCTAATCCCCAAAGAAACAGACTGACATTTCGCCCATAAATCTCCCAACGTTGATGCCCCGGCACCAGCACATATTTTATTAAAAGTCCGATTCCTGCAATTGCAGCAAGGCACAGCAACAGCAATGCATCAATAATCAGGTTAAGTTTCGCTCTTTTCATAATCACCCCCTTTTTGTCTATTTGAGTTCTGGCCACTTATATGTTAAGGAGCAGCGTAGATAAGATAAATACCTCCCAGCAACACCAGTACACCACAGATTTTCTTCAAGATTATAGAACCTTTCGACTTTTCATTCCAATTTAAATACCGCTGCACCAATTCGGTAAAGGTCCCGGCGAAAACAATTACCGAACAATGCCCGATTCCATAAACCAGCAGTAGTAATACACCATAGGCAAGATTAGTGGAGGCCAGTTTGAAAGTCACGCCAAGCATAGGGGCCATATAAGCAAAAGTACAAGGCCCTAAAGCAATGCCGAAAACCAATCCCAAGATAAATGCCGCGAGCATCCCTTTGCGTTTCATGCATATCTGTCCAGGCCCAGACCAAGGAATGGGAATCACACCGAGAAGATGAAGGCCTACTACAAAAAAAATCAACGCGACAAAGTAATTGCCGTATTTTCCGACATCACCCATCATTCTCCCAGCAGCGGCAGTAATTGCCCCAATAGCTCCAATCGTAATAAGGATACCAACCGCGAATAAGGTAGATATCCAGAAGGCTCGTTTGGTGGAAATCTTACCTTGTTCATCGATAAATCCGACAATCAACGGAATACTTGCAAGATGACAGGGACTCAACAGGATACTCAGAACTCCCCACACAAAAGAGGCTGCTATGGCTATAAACCATGTGCTTTCTACTGCCCGGGTCAATTGCGTAAATAATTCCTGCATATTAATGAACTCCCATTTCGCCTAACTTATTGGTTATATCTTTTTCAGAATAGAAGCCGCTGTGGCGGAAAAATTCCCTGCCTTTGCTGTCATAGAAAACCTGAGTAGGAATGGCTCGGATACCGTAACGAGAGGCAAGAATCTGCTCTTTTCTTGGCTCAATATAAACGATATTGATATTGGTATCGTATCTTTTCAGCAAGGCATCTCTGATTGGAATCATCTTATCCGGCCCGCAGCAGCTTGCGGCACTAAATATGGCAAGTGTTGGCTTACCTGTAGCTCTTGCCTTATCGAGTGGATTATCTTTTGCATTTGCAGCTTGCTGTTTTGTCCACGAATCTGACACTACAATTTCAAGTTTCTGTCCAAGCATTTGTATGTACTGAGCTACAAAACGCTGTTTCTTGTCCTGAACTACATAGGATTCGATCTGTTTCCGTACGCTCTTCAACGGTGTGTTGCAGAAAATACTTTCGTTTTCCTTGTAAAATGTCTCTATATCTTTGTCAGTTACCTTGACATCCTTTGTCAATTCTTCAAAGAAACTCTGTACAAGATGATTATCATCCATCGAATTGACATCTTTGCCCTTTTCGGGAAGTTTTTGGGCAGCCACTTTTTTAAGGATTTTCCCCGTTGCTTCCTGCTCAAGAACAAAGAATGCATTCTTTTTCAATTCAGCCTGGAATTGCTCAGGTTGTCCTGATATGGACTTGTCGATATCGTTTGAACTGATTTCTATGCCATTGGATTTAAGCAGGACTCCTTCAGGCAGTACCGAAACCTTTGCATAGGTAAGCACGCCGGCTGCAAGGTTTGGATAGAGTTGCTCTACTGTTTTGATGCTGTTTAAATTGTTAGCCTGTGCAAAACATGAAATGACTGCCAGTAATACTGCTATTATTGCCGATGATTTGTAATTAATTCGTTTCATTATTCGTTCCTTTTTCAAGATTTACACCAAATTCTTTCCATTTACGGAAAATATCTTCTTTCGAAAAGAAGCCTTCATGACGGAAAAGTTCTTTACCTGAAGCATCATAGAATATCTGTGTGGGAATAATCTTAATACCGTATTTCTTAGCCTCATCAGGTTTTTTCCACACATCAATAACGGCTACTTCAAGCCGACCCTTATATTCGGCTTTCAACTCCTCAAGCATCGGAGCCATCATTTTGCAGGGGATACATTTGCCGGCCCCCAGATCTACAAGTTGTGGCAGATTTTCTGTCTCAGGTGAATCCTTTGAATTACCAGCAGCCTTTTCTGCAGCAGTGACTGTATCTGAGTTTGCCGCTACAACTGGTGCTGAAGCTGAGTTTTTCCCCTGTTGCTTGATTGCAATAACAATACCTACAATTACAACCAGGGCAATAACAATTACCATTTTTGTTGCCTTATTCATAAACGAAACTCCTTTAGATTTTATTAACGTTTTTACCCAGTTAAACAAAAGCCATGCCCCCACAAACACAGCAAGCAGCAATAACGGATTAACGCCGCCATCGCCGCTGCAGGGACACTGCATTACAATCTCAACTTGTAAACTACTCATCCAAAAACTGCTTTACCTCCTTTTGCACATAACTATCAAATTTCACAGGATCACCGATAAAGCCCCAGACCTTCTCAAGTTTTTTATATTCTGTATGATTGCCGTCTTCCGTTTTTGCCAGTACCAGGGTACTGACAGATACATCAAATTCCTTTTCAAATTTCTCGCTGCCTGGGTCATCCAGATTAAATGGCATCCACATAAGAGTCCCATCCGCGATATGTTGTGAAAAATTTTCCTCAATGACACGAGCAGCATTAGCTTCGATTGCTAAACAGGTAGGACACCGCATAGTTCGGTGAAAATAATAAGCTATTACAGTTGGGCTGTCTTTATCTGAAGTATTAGCTGTATTAACAGCGTTACTCTCTTTATTGGCCCGAACTGCTTCAAGAGAGCTATGTTTCATCTCGTCTGCAGAATCAGACGAGACATGCTCCTGGCAGCCGGAGATTGACACTGCCAGCGCAAAACAAGCTGTTAGAATTATTTTTTTTGTCATAACATCTCTTTGGATTCTTTTTACGATATCATTTCCTTGCCTTTGGCAGCGACCTTGCTGATATTTTCTTCTGTAACCGGACTATTGCATTTCTCGAGGCCTAAGTCAGACAGTTGCAAGTGGTGAAATTTATTGAAACCCGCCTGTTCAAGACTGTTTTTAACGCAGTTCAAAGGGCAGCCGTCAATGGCCAGAATTCTTTCCGCTGATTCAGTCGTTTTCATAATACCGCTGACGCGTCCGCCGATTCCGGCAGTACAGAACATCTTTCCGATACCTTCTTTGGTCAACTGTCTTGCAGCTCGGGCAGAAATTTCTCCGACATCAATTGCGCTGCTACAAGCAAAAATCAATTTTGGCCCGCCTGAACATTAACATGAATTTTCCTGACTCATAGTACGTAATCCTTTCGTTCTTAACTATTCTCTGGATTTTATTAAGAAAGCATTGCCTTTATATCATCGGGTGAAACGACTTTGCCGGCAACTTTCACGATTCCATCTATTGCAAGGGCGGGGGTCAACATTATACCCATCTTCATAATCTCATTGATTTCTGTAACCTTCTCAATGTCATATTCAATACCCAGTTCTTTAGTGGCAGTTTCCACGTTTTCTGCAAGTTTTTTACACTTAGGACAACCAGTTCCAAGAATTTGTATTTTTTTCATATTGAATCCTCCTGTAAATCACACGTTTTTCCGAAAAGAGGATAGCAAGGCTCGCACTTGCCTGCTCATACCTTTTCCGATTTACCCCCAAAGCGTACCGAAGAACATACCAACAATGGTGGACATCACGACCACAAGCAAGATGAACACAACTGTCTTGCTATTTCCCATAACCTTGCGGATGACAAGGATGTTTGGCAGCGACAAGGCGGGGCCGGCCAGCAGCAGGGCCAGGACCGGGCCATGGTGCATACCAAGTTTCATCAGCGCCTGCGTGATAGGAATTTCGGTTAGCGTTGCGAAGTACCAGAACGCACCAATAACACTGGCTACGAGATTAGCTCTCAGGCTATTGTCGCCTACCAACTGCGCGACCTGCTTTTCGGGCAGCAACACACTTACAAAGCCAACCGCAAATACACCACCATACAGCAGCGGCACGAGCAGCTTGGCGAAGTTCCATGTGTTGCCCATCCATTCATGGATTTCATCGCGGCCGAACCAGAGCCATGTCATAATCAGTACTGCCAACCCGCACAGGCCTGCCAAATACCAGCGAATGTGATGGATGGCAATAACCCAGGTCTTTTGCTCCTGCACTTCAGAAATTTCTGTTTTAGGCAGCGTTATCTTATCACCCTTCTTGGCTGACCCGACTTCTTCCTCAAGCTGGAAACGAATTGAGTCTTTCATCTCGTTGATGACAACGGCTTTGAATTCCCGGCCGTCAGTCGTTCGCACTACCACGTTGCCGGGGTTGAACCAGTCACTGAACACGAGAAACAAAATCATGGATGCAAGAAAAATCGCTGTTTTGCCAATATGACGATGGGGTTTTTCGGGCTCGGGCATTTGGAGGGCGGCTTCAGATTTTGCGCGCTCACCTTTACGGAACACCGCTGCCATGAGCAGTCCTATAACCACTGAGAAGACCACAGCGCCGACAGCCCTACCGACACCGATGGACAGGCCCACAACTCGCGCGCTTAAGAAAATCGCAAGAATATTTATGGCCGGCCCTGAATATAGAAAGGCCGATGCCGGCCCCAGACCTGCACCAAGGTGGTAAATGCCCGCAAACATGGGCAGAACGCTGCACGAGCAGACCGCCACAACACAACCGGCGACCGATGCCACTGCGTAGGCCAGAACAGGGTTGGACTTCGGGCCAAGATACCGCATTACAGAGCCTTGCGACAGGAAAGTGATGATGGCTCCTGCAATGAACAATGCCGGCACAATGCAGGTTAATGTATGGTTACGCGCGTACCACTGAAGCAATCGAAAGGCCTCCTGGATGGCCTCCTGAATCTTTGGGTTACTAAGCGGCAAGGCATAAAATACGACAAAAATCGTGGCAAGTCCGGCAAATATCTTCCACTCACGATTCATGTTCTGCTGCCTTTCAAAAAACCTTGGCCAAAGTTACTTTGATTGGCCCTCACGCAGTTGGCAAACACCGCTTGGATACTTTGACAAAAGGTTCCCGGATGCCATGACTGTGCAGCTGCAGGCTACAAGACCTTCAGCAACTTTTCATTATCCCTGGCCTGCTGCTTCAAAACGCGGGTAACGCACGAAAAGAATTCGAGGATGCAGGGCGTCTTAAGCTTGTAAATAACCTTAAGCCCGTCTTTGCGATACTCCAGCACACCGGCGGAAACCATAACTGAAAGGTGGCGCGAGACATTTGACCTTTCAGAGCCAACCTGTTCTGCGATATCGCAAACACACTGCGGTCCGTTTCTGAGGTAGTTCACGATAGCAATTCGCAGCGGGTGGGCTATCGCCTTTGCGATTTGTGCCTGCTTTTCGAACAACAACTGTTTCTTTTTGTTTAACATGTCATCGGTCCTTTGTTAGGTGACTATATGACTATATACTCATATTATAACATAAGGTTCAAAATGCTCACGTTTTTTTCGGGGTTTACTGAAATTTTCGGCAAAGTTCTGTGAGCAGCTTTTTCCCAGCGTTGACTGCATCTGCACAAGGCTGTTTCTGCGCAGATTTAAATGTGAACTCCGCCAGTACGCTGTCGAGCCGTTTCAAGGCGGCCCTGGACTTCGGATTACTATCCGTTTGCAGCTCTTGACGAAGGATGCGAATCTTTTCGTAGTCCGCAATACCCTCACGAAGTCGTTCAAACCTTATCGAGCTCCGCCGGCCGGGATAAACCAGAAAACAGTCCCCGGCGGTCCAGGTGACATGGCTGGTGTCGTACAGCGGCTCGGCCACCCAACTATCATAGGCCCACCGCAGGAAGCCGCTGTAGCCCCGCCCAGCAGCATACCAGCCCATCCACGTTGATTGGGCCGGCGGTGAGCAGGGAAAGGTATTCGGCCGGGCAGGGCCGCAACAGACGTAAAACGTAGTAGGCCGCGACTGTTCGGTCCGCTGCCTGATAAAAGAAGCTTCGAGAGGATGGCCAATAGCTGCCGACAAATCATATACGTCAATCCTGGCTTTGGGCTGATAATTTACCGCCAGAGACAGCTTAAGCTCCGGGGCGTTTTCTTTCACAAAAGCGATGACCTTCCGCATGGTGGCAAGAGGTCGCTCGTCCATCGCTATGGTGGTTTTTTCAAGCCAGCCTTTTTGTTTTAAGTGTTTTACAAAATCCTTGATGAATGGCCGCCAATGTCTTTCATACTCGACCGTGCCGGGCTGGGCCTTGATGAAGTTGTAATTGCCCGTCGCCTGGTCAAAGTAACGAAACCTGTTGGTCCAGGGCACCATCGAATAGCAGTTGATTTGCCTGGTAATACCGCACTTGGCGCCAAACTTTACGTACTCGTCGAAAACGTGGTAGTCGTAGAGCCATCTGCCGTCGGCTCTGCGAATCCATCTGACCATTGTGCCGTGGGGGTCATAAGTCTGCGTGCCCCACGGCCGATACACAATCGTTGTCGTCAGGCATTTCTGGCCGGCTTCGGCTAACATGCGAAGGTGAGGCTCGAGCAATTGCCAGTGCTCTTTAGACCAGGGCTCAACACGATGGTAGCGGGCAACAGCCCAGGGATTTTGCCACAGGTCAAGGTGAAACGACCATTCGGATGGCAGCGGCAGCGTCATTGGCAAAACTTCGAGCTCGATGTTGAATGTAAGTGGTGCATCCGTCTTCGACACAACGTTGATTTTGCCGTGATACACGCCGGGCTCCGTCTTGTCCGGCACATCTATTGAAAGCCAGATTGGCCGAGTTGTTTGCGCGGCAATATCAAGCCGCTCGATGGTGTCGAGGACGTCGGGTATAAGCTTTCCATTCGCTAATACGTAACGGACAAATCGGGCACGCACAGACGAGGCGGGAATATGGCTGGCATCTTTGCCTCGCAGCGGCCCGGTTGTAATTCGCACCTGCTCAGCACCGGCTGCCGTCCAGACAACTATCTGGGCGCTGACCCGCTCGCGGCGCCAGCCTGCACCTGACCAGGCCGTCGAACCATCGGTATCGGGCGCCTTATGGCGTTCGTAGTGCCGGTCGGTACTGCCGAATGCCCCGTGCAGACCGGCCGGCACCTGCTGCCAATCAGACTGCAGGATGGTCCCCGGCGGCTCATACGGCGCATTGGCCAATATCGGTGCAGCAGCGAAACAGCCTTCTGCAAAGAGAGCTGCCGGCATAATCCAGCACAGCCCAACGACGATTATCCGATGCCGATTAGAATGTAGCATCTGCATTTCCTGCTCTTGTTCACAAACAGCCGAGACCGTAAATATATCCGCACATAAGGCATTTGTATTGCTTCGTATCTCTTGCTGCTTCGCTTCTGCCAATCCCGGATACCGCCCCAAATTATATGCTGCGGTTGGAAATAATCCACCTTCACACGCAGAAAATAGCTCTTATTAGTTCCTCCGACTTAATCGCAGCGGTATGAAGGAAAGTGCCTCCGCCGATTAAGCTCTGCCCTGTAGGAATTCCCGCAGCCGCTCGAGTTCCCCTGTTTTCATATGATAGCTATGCCCCCTGTCCGGGAATTGTCCTGCCTGGACTTCTTTACTGTACTCGGCGATTGCTTCGATTGTAATGCCGGCGGAATTGCCGTACGTCTTTACAAATTTCGGTGTTTGCCCCTGTGTCAGGCCTAAGATATCGTGCGCAAGCAGTATCTGTCCGTCGCACGCCGGCCCCGAGCCGCAGCCTATCACTGGTACTTCGCAGCGCTTAGTGATAATCTCAGCTACCTCAGCGGCCGTACCTTCAAGCAGCAGGGAGCACGCACCAGCCTCGACCATCTGCGCTGAAAGTCCTGTCAATTCCAACGCCATCTCTGACGTTGTGGCTTCAGCTTTAAACTTGCCTATCTTGCCGATACTTTGTGGCCTTATGCCAATATGGGCCATCACGGCCATACCCGCATTGCTGACCGCTTTTATCACATCCAGATACGCATCCGTTGCTTCGATTTTTACCATTTGCGCACCCGCCTCGGTAACGAACCGTCCGGCATTTTTCACTGCTTCATTGATTCCCGCCTGGTACGACAGAAACGGCATATCAGCCACGAGGTATACATTAGGAGCCCCGCGCCGCACCGCTGCCGTCAGGCTGACCATAAAATCCATCGTTGCCGGCAGCGTCGAGTCGTAGCCTAACCCAAGCTGAGCTGCTGAATCCCCCACCAGTATCATTTGCACATCGGCCTGCGAGACCAGCTTGGCCGTTGTGTAGTCGTAGCAGCTAACGGCCACAATCTTTCGATTTTGCTGTTTGGCCGACACCAAATCCGCAATGGTAATTCTCGTATCCATTTCAGCTTTTCTTCGTCGAAGCAAATAAATAACAGTTCTTTGGTTAAAATAGGAGAACACAACGGCTTTAGCAAGCGTAAAATCATTGGATTTTTGGCCGAATTTCGGCCATTTCGGCAAAATATGAAAAAAATAATAAAAACCATTAGTTTTCTTACTGAAAAAATGTATCTTTTGGCAAAAAGGTTCGTAGTTTTTCTAAAGAGTTCTCTGTTCTTTGTTCGATATACATAAAGGTGGTTAGTAAAGAGGGTTTATCAGGTAATCGCTGTATTAATATGCTTTTCATCACCCTCCTCCGAAGCCAGATTCTGGGTTTTTTAGAATCTGGCTTTTTTACTTCCCAACAGCGCCTAAAACAATCACACCCGACACCGTCGGCTGCAAACGCAGAAGTGCAGTTCCGCCGGAAAGCTTTACACCGGTCGATGGCGAGCATTTGAGTACCGAAGATTCTCTGACACAGTTGCCAAATCGATGCCTGGCCCGGCTCGGAAAACTTCGGCAGCAACCGTCTATCTCTTTTCCTCGACGTCCTCAGTTTGTTCTTCCTCAGGCACTTGTGGTGAGGAGGAGTGTCTGCGTTTTGCGGCTAACTCGGTGATTGGAGCAGAACTCTGTCCGGCCTGTAGGCTGTCAATTGAAACCACCGGTTTGCTCGTCGCAGGTCCACGCATTTCTTCAATCTCAATAGCTGGCTTTTGCGATGGAGCCTTTTGAGCAGGCTGCTCGCCACCGGCCTCGGAGGCAGAGGTGAGAATGGCCTTTTGTACGGCTTGCGCCGCAGGTTCATCGGTTAAGGGTTTCAAATATATCGAGCCCAGCGGGCGGGCCTGCTCGGCCCAGACCAGTCTCTCGCGGACCAATTCCAGAAGAGCCAGGAATAACCCAACCATAACGGCCCGGCTCGGCTTTGACTCGAAGATGCGTTCGAAGCTCATCGGCCCTTCTGTCTGCAGACGATGGAGAATCTCTATCTGATACAGGTCGATAGGCGTGTCGTCCTTGATATGGCTGATGTCCGTGATTGGGCCTATCGACTTCATTACCGAGTCGAAGGCCTCAAGCAGGTCCCAGAGGCTAACCTGCTCGAGGTCAATCTGACGTTCGGCGTCACCACCCTTCAGTCTTTCGAGGATATTATCAGGGCGACCGTAACGCCGGCTTTGCAGGTCAGAGGCGGCGTTGAGCAGATTGGCGGCGTCTTTGAATTTCTTGTATTCGAGCAGTTGGCGAATAAGCTCGGAGCGGGGGTCTGTTAAATCGTCCGTGCCAAACTGCTCCGGCTCGGCTTTGGGCAGCAGCATCGCCGACTTAATCTCCATCAGCGTCGCCGCCATCACCAAAAAGTCTCCCGCCAGGTCGATATCGAGGCTTTTTAGCATCTCGATATACCGGACATACTGCTCGGTTATCCTGGCCAGAGGAATGTCGTAAATATCGACCTCCTCCTTGCGGACCAGATAGAGCAGCAAATCCAATGGCCCGGCGAAGACCTCAAGATTTACACGATAGTCAGCCAATCACTGCTCCCGTTTTTCATTCGACTGCAGAATCTCCAGAGCCTTTTCGGACTGGCTTTCCAGGGTTTGTAGTTTTATCGCCGCCACCGCCGGCAGCCCGCAATACACATTCGCAGCGTGCCGGCCGGTTACGACCGAGTCAATACCGAAATCCGCCAGCAACTGTTTGGCCAGGTCCGCTTCTATGCTGTCGCCAAAAGTCGCAATTGTAACAAGCTTATCAGACATAGTGACCTCCTAACCCAACCGCTTCTCGAACCCGGGCAAGTGTTTCTGTGGCTACCGCTCTGGCTCGCTCGGCACCTTTGGCAAGAACCTGTCTGACATAGTCGGGATTGTCCTCAAGCTCGGCTCTTTTCTGACGGTAAGGCCTGAAATAATCTACCATCAGCTCGCCAAGCCGCTTCTTGACCTCCGCGTAGCCCAGACCTCCGGCGCGGTATCGCCCTTGCCACTCAGCTAACTCCTCCGGCTGGGCAACCAGCTTCAAAAGGGCAAAAACATTGCACCTTTCGGGGTCTTTGGGTTCTTCGACCGGCGTAGAGTCGGTAACGATGCGCATAATCTTCTTCGTAACACTTTCTTCAGGCTCGAATATCTCAATGGTGTTTCCGTAGCTCTTGCTCATTTTCCGCCCGTCCGTGCCGGGTACAACGGCTACCGATTCGATGATATGTTCCCTTGGGATGGTGAGTATCGGGCCGTAGGCGTTGTTAAAGCGGACCGCAATATCGCGGGTAACCTCGATGTGCTGTTTCTGGTCGGCGCCCACAGGGACAAGCTCACTGTTGAAAATAAGGATGTCAGCGGCCTGCAGAACCGGATATGCGAACAGGCCGTGATTCGGGCTGAAACCCTGAGCGACCTTGTCCTTGTAGCTCGTGCACCGCTGAAGAAGACCCATAGGCGTTACACAGGACAGCAGCCACGTAAACTCGGTAACCTCAGGGACATCGGACTGACGCCAGAAAACCGTTTTGTCCGTGTCCAGCCCCAGGGTGATGTAATCGGCGGCCACATCGAGCGTGTACTGCGCGATTTCCGTCGGTGAAGGGTTGCTGGTGAGAGCGTGATAGTCGGCGATAAAATAAAACGCGTCGTTTTCAGCCTGCATCTCAAGGTGCTGACGGGTTGCGCCGAAAAAGTTGCCTATGTGCAGCCGACCCGAAGGCTGTATGCCTGAAAGAACCCTCACTATTTCGCCTCCTTAACAAAATTCGGGTAAACATTGTGGAAACTTCAGGTAAGAATAATGCTGCCACAGGCAAATGTCAAGGTTTTTGCGTTGACCAATCCGAACCGGCTTTGTAAATCAGGCCCTGCCGATGGACTTCAGGTATCTCTTGGTTTTGTGAAGTCCCATTCTTGATGCTTTCTTCTTGACCGCATCGGTTTGACGTCCGAGCTGTTTGGCTATTGCGGACGTGGGGTTGGTCGGGAAGAGCTTTTTGAGCAAATTGACCTCTGCCTTTGTCCACAGACCCTTTACACCTTTTTTTCTTGCCGTTTTCTTCGCCGCTTTTTTCTTTTTTGCCATTTTGTGCCTCCTTTCAATAAATACTGTTCATCCGGAACTGTCTGCCGGGTCCTGGCACCGCCATGACCACACGTACAATTTATGAGAGCCTTTCCATGCTGTCAAGGGTTTTTTGTGGTTTGACGGTGTCCCCCGTGGACATTCCGGTCGTTTACAATTATTTTCTTGACCTGGTAGCACGCTCCTGCTATTTTTATGCGCAAGGCCCGACGCCTTATTGTAATTCTTCTGGAGTCATATTATGACGGTAGAGCTAAACGCCCTTGTTATCGCCGCTGCTTCGATAGCATTCTTCCACACTATCCTCGGGCCGGACCATTATCTGCCGTTTGTTATGATGTCGTGGGCCAGAAAATGGTCAACGGCCAAAACCACCTTCATAACCGTCCTGTGCGGTCTGGGACACATAGGTAGTTCGGTCGTGCTGGGACTGATAGGCGTGGCAATGGGACTGGCAGTCGGAAGGCTTGAAACAGTTGAGTCCTTTCGCGGCAATCTGGCGGCATGGCTGCTTATTGCTTTCGGGCTCGCGTATCTGGCGTGGGGACTTCGGCGGGCATACCGCACCCGGCCGCACGCGCACAGTCACAGCCACACCGGCACCACTTCTCACGCGCACAGCCATACCCACAATCTGGAACACGCTCATATTCATGACCGGGAAGGCTCGACAAGCATAGCACCGTGGACACTCTTTGTGATTTTCGTCTTTGGTCCGTGCGAACCGTTAATCCCCCTGGTGATGTATCCGGCTGCAAGGGCCAGCTTGTTTGGCCTGGTAGTGGTGACCTCTGTTTTCGGCACGGTAACCATCCTCACGATGGTAGCACTTGTCCTGCTTCCCAGGGCAGGGGTCAATCTCATTCCCTTTTCTCGGATGCAGCGGTTCGCTCACGTGATAGCCGGTGCCACTATATGCCTTTGCGGACTGGCTATTCAGTTTTTGGGCCTGTGAGAAGCTGTCAGCCAAATAAGTCAAACCTTGTTGCCGACAGTCACCGGTCTAATCTTTTACGGGAGCGACACAATAAATATAGACAAGAGCTTCGGTCCCGGTGTTTTTGATGTTATGAATCGTATGGGGCGGTATGTAGCAAACTGCACCTTTGCCGACTTCAAAAGCCTTTTCTTCTTCGCCGACCAGTGCCGTGCCTTTGCCGGCCAGGAAAATAAGCATCTCTTCATGCGCCTTGGTAGTGTGCCGACCGCAGGACTGGCCGGGCTCCAGGTAAACCCTGCCCGAACGCATTCCGTGACTTTGAGGCCGGCCAGACAGCAGTTCCTGATATTCACTGCCGCTTTTCAGATGTATAACACGGACCTTCTCTGGTGACATAACGAGACCTCCGGAATTGGCCGCACATCCTGCAAAAAATATACTGCCGACAGCCAATGGAAAAATGAGCTCGAACACAATTGCCCTTACCCGTCTGTTTCTCATTTTAGCTCCTTTCGTCATACGTATCATTGATTATTTCTGCATCCGGTCAGTGCACCGCTTAACACAACTGAAGATACCTCAAAACCGCTCGAACGAGCCGACGTGTCGTCCTTTTTTCAAACGCATACGAACTATGACACCACTGCGAGTTCCCGACTTATACCAGACTCTCTTCGGCACAGGGTATTTGTCCTGTTTCATTGTCCACCAGTGAAATCTCGGTCCGTGACTAAAAACAACCCAGGTTACCGGCGACTCTTGAGGGTCTGTTTGCCATTCGCCGTCGTCACTGTCACGGTTTGGAAAACCATAGGGAACCCACAGTCGAGACAGTTTATCCTCAATGTACTGGTTGTTTTGATAAAGCTCTCCGACAGCCCAGTACTTATATGTATGGCCGCGGTTGAATCGGTCTTCCATTCCCGCCGACATACTACCACCCCTTGGAGCCGGCAAGTATCGGCCCTCGACCAATTCCGGTGGCAGTTGATGGTCTTCCCAGCCCATACTGCAGTCGGTCCGCGTCGGAGGGTGCTTTGCGTTGTTGTCGTCCATATACATCTCAAGGGCCAGCCCGATTTGCCTTAGCTCGGCATTAACCGCTACTATCTTGGCCTGCTCCCGTGCCCGGGAAAGTGCCGGCATCATAACCGCCATCAAAAGCGATATGATGGAGATGACGACTAACAGTTCAATTAGACTAAAACCGCGTTTCATTGAGCGAAACACTTCCACAACTATCGGCTTCAAGAAAAGTTTATTTGCACCTTGTCAAACGTATCAATCACAACCGTACAGGCCGTCCCGGTATTCCAGCCAGTTTGCCGCCAATTCGGCAAAATCTTTGAAATCGACCTTGAAATCGGTATTAATATCGCCGGCCAGATTGCCACGTTTGCAGCCGAGGTCGGTGAGAACCAGACCATTACCATCGTAATTCAGCACTAAAATTCGATAACCCTTCGTATTATCTATATTAGGTGGATAGCCCGGGGCGTTCTGGTCGAGAATCCCTATCACGTCGATTTGGCCGGCCGGACAAGAAAACCTTCCGATACCACTGCCCAGGCCGAGTCTCACCGGCAAAGTAAGGCCGTTCGCACCGCGTATTGTTATTGTCTGTTCGACGCCCCAATTTTCCGGGTCTACGATATTGACGTCGTTAATTCTTATTAGCCGCGATTGATAGTATTCGCAGCCGCTAAGTCGTGCCGGGTCAAAAATCTCGTTGTTGTTAGCGTCTTTCAGTTCTGATAGTTCGACGGCTTCCGGCTGTGGCACTCCGACAGCAGGTTCGGCTAATTCAACCGTGAAGTCAAAATTTGTCCCGATTTCATGGTTCTCATTTACGTTTAGTTTGCCTTTGTAAAATAAGTAGCGCCCTGTAACTCGGACTCTGTCGCCGGGATTGAATATGTAGCCGGTATTTGGGTCCCGGTTTAGCCGTGAAATTTCGGCCCTCCATTCCTGGTTTGTATAGTTTTCGTAGCCCGGGCCGTTACCATAATTCTGCCCCACCCATAAAGATGTGCCGGCGTGGTCCTCACCCTCGCCTTGCACATACACTTCCCATTGACCACCCATAAACCACGCCGCCATCGTATCATCTGCCGTTGGGTCGAACCATTGTTCAGGGCTGTTAAGAATAATGCCTTCCAGGACAACTCTTGTTGGCCCGGTGTCGTCAAACGAGCTGCTGCCGTCTGAGTGCACCGCCTGAAGCTGCCGGTGCGTGACCCATGCTGGGTCAGCAGCAAAGGTTGTGGAGCTGATTGCCAGCAACATAACAATTATTAACTTTATTCTCATCATAATTACCTCTCCTAAAAAAGTTACTAATTCGCCATCGTGTTTTGCGCATACAAAACTGCAAATCGTGCTACTACACATACAAATATCAGAATCGTGCTACCAGGTCAACCCAAAATTTAATTATTTCCAAAAAAATTTTCATCGCATAAAATAGATAGTTGCTGTTGCCGAAACAGCATTTTGTCATTCCCGCGGAAGCGGGAATCCAGTTTTTTCGCCCGGGACCCCTGCTCCCCGCTTTCGCGGGGACAAGTTTACCCCTGTGCAAGCAGGGGCAGGGGTGACATTGTCGGTTTCTGGTTTCCGCAACAGATACTGGCTATTAGTGCAGTGACAAGGAAAGACGCCGAAGCTACTTTCAGGAGAACAAATATGGCGCAAGTTGAGCGGATAGGGGTATCGCTGGATAAAAAGCTGCTGTCGATGTTCGATAAACTCATCGCCGCAAAGGGCTACCAGAGCCGTTCCGAGGCAATACGCGATATGATACGCGAGCAGTTAAGCACCGAGCGTCTGAGCAACCCAAAGGCCGAAGCCGTTGCGGTGGTGGGGCTTGTCTACGACCATCATTCGACAAAGCTGATGGCAAAGCTGACCGACCTGCAGCACTCGCATCTTCTGCAGACCATCTGCTCCACACACGTTCATCTTGATGAGCACGATTGTCTGGAGGTAATTGTGCTTCGAGGCGCCGTTGGAGAAATCAACAGGATGGCCGAGAATATAGTCAGTCAAAAGGGAGTCAAGCTCGGACGGGTCAATTTTGTAGCCGCCGACGCGCTCTGACAGAAAATCGCCGCCTATACTGGCAGTACAGGAAACATACAATCTGCGGTGGCCCGGCAGAGCAGCTGGAGTTTGTCACGCAGACAATCGCTCGCGCCCCCGCTTTATTGCAGATGGTTCCACCAACATTTTCTTGCCGACACCCATATCTGCGCCAAATACAGCTATTGGTTCGGCAAAACCACATTTTATCCGATTGAGGCGGCCAGGTCGATTGCCCGAGTCCTCGACAGCCGACTGTTACCACACAACTTTCTACATATCGTTAAATTAACCGCCTTCGGCGGGACTTCATTAAGGCAACCGCTCACCGTCACCCCGAGCGCAGCCGAGGGGTCTATTTAAACAGATTTCTCGACTTCGCTCGAAATGACAATTTGCGCATATTGCCTATTTTCGCTATTATTACAAATTCCTAT